>DASTPB010000158.1:0-3781 GCA_035762385.1 Nocardioides sp.
CGCGTCCCGCGCCGAGTCCGTGCGCCGTGCGGACGTGCTTCGCCGACGTGTCGCGGAGCACCACCTCGACGCCGAGACGGCTGCAGACCAGGGCGATCGACGTGCCGATGAGGCCGGTCCCGACGACCTCGACCGGCCCCGCCAGGGCGGGCAGGTCCACCTCGGACCGGGGGTCAGTCATGGCTCGTGGTCTCTGCCCGGTCCAGCATGTGCCCGCGGGCGTCCTCCACGGGCTGGGTCGCCCCCCGCACTGCTCTCACTGCCACGCGAGGAGCCTAGCCGCGACGCGGCTCAGAGCTGCGCGCTGTCCATCAGCTCACCGAGCTCGGCCACGGTGAGCTCGCGCATCTCGCCCGACCGCAACCGCGCCAGCGTCAGCGGGCCGATCTGGGTGCGGGTGAGCCGTCGCACCGGGTGCCCGACGTGGGCCAGGAGGCGCCGGACGATGCGGTTGCGCCCCTCGTGGATGGTGAGCTCGACGATCGAGCGGTTGCTGCCCTCGCGCCGCGGGTCGCCGCCCAGCACCCGCGCCCGAGTGACCGTGACCGGACCGTCATCGAGCTCGACGCCGGCGAGCAGCTGGCGGATCGTGCGCACGTGCACCTCGCCCTCGACCTCGGCGACATAGGTCTTGTCGACCTCGTGCGAGGGGTGCGCGAGGTGCTGGGCGAAGTCGCCGTCGTTGGTGAGGATGATCAGGCCCTCGGTGTCGGTGTCCAGCCGCCCGACGTGGAACAGCCGCTCGGGCCGGTCGGCGACCAGGTCGCCGAGGGTGCGTCGTCCCTCGGGGTCCGACATCGTCGAGACCACGCCGCGGGGCTTGTTGAGCACGAGGTAGACCTTGTCGCTGATCGGCGGCAGCCGCTTGCCGTCGACCCGGATCACGGCGGTGCGTGGGTCGACCTTGGTGCCGAGCCGGGTGACGACCTCGCCGTCGACCTCGACGAGGCCGTCGAGCATCAGCTCCTCGCACTTGCGGCGGCTGGCGACGCCCGACTGGGCGAGCAGCTTCTGCAGGCGGATCAGGCCGTCCTCGTCGGTGTCGGGGCGCTGCGAGGCGGGCTGGTCGTTGTCGGGGGCGTCGTGCGGCTTCATGCGGTCCTCATGCGTTTTCGGGGTCCCTGCGGAAGCGCGAGCGGAGCGAGTGGTTCCGTGGGGTGGTCACGTGATCTCGGTCCCGCCGTCGGGCTCGGTGCCGTCACCGCTGTGGGGCGAGGCGTGGCGCTCGGGCCGCGCGGGGGCGGCCGGCTCGCCCGCGGGCTCGGCGGCCGGCTCGGTGGCCGGGTCGGTGGCCGGCTGTTCGGTGGGCTCGGGCGCCGGCGCATCGAGCCCGGCGACGCTGGCGAGCTCGTCCTCGAGGTCGTCCATGTCGGGCAGGTACGGCGCGAGCTCGGGCAGCTCGTCGAGCGAGGTGATGCCGATCCGCTCGAGGAAGTAGGACGTGGTGCGGTAGAGGTTCGCGCCGCTGTGCTCGTCCTGGCCCGCCTCCTCGACCAGCCCGCGGGTCAGGAGCGTGCGCATCACGCCGTCGACGTTCACGCCGCGGATGGCCGACACCCGGGCGCGCGAGACGGGCTGCTTGTAGGCCACCACCGACAGCGTCTCGAGCGCGGCCTGGGTGAGCCGCGCCTGCTGACCCTCGAGCACGAACGACTCGACGACAGCGGCGAGCTCCGGGCGGGAGTAGAACCGCCACCCGCCGGCGACCGACCGCAGGTCGAAGCCCCGGCCCTGCTCGGCGTACTCCCCCGCCAGCGCCTTGAGGGCGGCCTCCACCTCCTCGACGGGGTGGCCCACCACCGAGGCCAGCCGCACCGTGCCGAGGGGCTCGTCGGAGACCATCAGGATCGCCTCGAGCGCCGGTCGCAGCTCCGCGACCGCCACGTCCAGCGTGTCGATCGCGGTGTCGGTGTCGGGCTGCTCGGTGTCGGACTGCTCGCTCACTGGTCCTCCTCGGGCTCGTCGGCGGCTGCCGACGGCATGGGTGCATCATCGTCGTCCGGCGGGGCGCCGTCGAACTCGTCGTGGATGTCGACGTCGCCGTCCTCCGCGCCGGTCCAGCGCACGGTGAGCTCGCCGAGCGGCGTCACCTGGTCGAACGACACCGCACCCTCGCGGAACAGCTCGAGGAGGGAGAGGAAGCGCGCGACCGTGGTGAGGCGGTCCGGTGAGTCGCCGCACAGCGCCCGGAAGGTCATCGTGCCGCTGCGGCGCAGCCGGTCGACGACGAGGTGAGCCTGCTCCCGGACGCTCACCTTGGCGGCGTGGATGTGCTGCAGCGACACCTCGAGCACCGGCTTGGGCTCCATGGCCCTCGCCGCCAGTCGGGCGAAGTCGTCGAGACCGATGCCGATGAGCACCTCGGGCAGGAGGGTCGCGAACCGCTCCTCCAGCCCGACCGCGCGCGGGTGCCGGCGTGCCTCCGCGGCGAGCCGCTCGTCGAGGACCGCGGCCACCTGCTTGAACGCGCGGTACTGCATGAGCCTGGCGAACAGCAGGTCGCGCGCCTCGAGCAGCGCGAGGTCCTCCTCGTCCTCGACGTCGCCCTGCGGCAGCAGCCGCGCCGCCTTGAGGTCGAGCAGCGTCGCAGCGACCAGGAGGAACGACGTGGTCTGCTCGAGGTCCCACGTGTCGCCCAGGTTCTTCACGTGCGCGATGAACTCGTCGGTGACCTGCGACAGCGCGACCTCGGTGATGTCGAGCTTGTGCTTGGCGATCAGGCCGAGCAGCAGGTCGAAGGGGCCCTCGAAGTTGTCGAGGCGTACGGCGAACGCCGGGGCCTCGCTGCCGGGCTCGAGCGTGCCGCCGGGCGAGAGGTCGGGAGCAGCGGGGCTCACTCGTCGATCAGCCGCTGCACCAGCGCGCTGTCGGCGCCCTGGGCCTCGAGGTCGGCGAGCACGAGCGCCAGCGCCTCCCGGACCAGGCGGCCCCGGTCGACGGCGAGGCCGTGCTCGCGGCGCAGCGTCAGGCGGGCGTGCTCGATGTCGAGCAGCTCGTCGGAGGTGACGTAGACCGTCATCTTCTCGTCGTGCCGCACCCGGCCGCTCGGCTTGCGCGGGCCCGCCGGCTCGGCGTCGTCCGCCACGGCGCGGACCCGGCGCGGACGCTCGGGAGCGGTCTCCGCGGCGTCGGTCTCGGAGGTCGGCCGGAACAGGTCGTCCGCGGCCGGCAGGCTCACTCGGCGGGCCACCGGGTCAGCACCTCCTTGGCCAGCTGGCGGTAGGCGTCGGCGCCGGTCGACGACGAGGCGTAGGACGTGATCGGCTCACCGGCGACGGTGGCGTCGGAGAACTTCACGGTGCGGCGGATGACGGTGTGGAAGACCTTGTCGCCCCACGCGGACACCAGGCGCTCCATCACCTCGCGGCTGTGGAGCGTGCGCCCGTCGAACATGGTGCCCAGGACGCCGTCGATCTCGAGCTTGGGGTTGAGCCGCTCGCGCACCTTGTCGATCGTGGTCTTCAGCAGCGCCACGCCACGCAGGGCGAAGTACTCGCACTCCAGCGGCACGATCACGCCGTCCGAGGCGGTGAGGGCGTTGACGGTGAGCAGCCCGAGGGACGGCTGGCAGTCGATGAGGATGACGTCGTAGTGCTCGAGCGCCGGGGCGAGCACCCGCTGGAGGGTCTGCTCCCGCGCCACCTCGTGGACGAGCTGCACCTCGGCGGCCGAGAGGTCGATGTTGGAGGGCAGCAGGTCCATGCCCTCGATGCCGGACGGGACCACGACCTCCCCCAGCGTGGTCTCGCGGTCCATCAGCAGGTTGTAGATGGTGAGGTCC
>DASTPB010000159.1:0-9721 GCA_035762385.1 Nocardioides sp.
GTCGAGCGGTCGCCCTGCAGGCCCGGCTCGGTCTCGGCGATCAGCAGCTCGACGGAGGCGGGGAGCTCGATGAAGAGCACGCGACCCTCGTTGGTGGCCACGATGGCCTCCTGGTTCTCCAGCATGAAGTTCTTCGCGTCGCCCACGACCTCGGGGGCGACCTCGAGCTGCTCGTAGGTGCTGGTGTCCATGAAGACGTAGGACGAGCCGTCGTTGTAGAGGTACTGCATGGTGCGCTTGTCGACGTTGGCGGTCTCGACCTTGGTGCCGGCGTTGAAGGTCTTGTCGACGTTCTTGCCCGACTCGACGTTGCGGAGCTTGGTGCGGACGAAGGCCGGACCCTTGCCGGGCTTCACGTGCTGGAACTCGACGACGGCCCAGAGCTGACCCTCGATCTTGAGGACCATGCCGTTCTTGAGGTCGTTGGTGGTTGCCATGTCTGTGATGTCCGCCTTCGTCGAGTTGTCAAGGAGTCCGTGGGCGGGCCACGGGCCCAGCGCCGACCGACAAGTCTAGTGGTGGCCCACGAGAGCCATGAAATGCGCGGCCTGCGCCTCGGTGGTGCCCCGCGGGTTGCGTCGCCAGCCGCCGTTGCCCGGCAGGAGCATCGCGAGCCAGAACGCACCGAACAGGGGTCGGTACGCCGCCATCCGGGCGCGGTCCTCCTCGTCCAGGCCGACCGCCTCGGCGAGGCCATCGGCGTCGTACATGCCGGGCAGCCGGCTGCCGAGGTGCTCGACGTGGTCGGCGAGCTCGTACGCCGGGTCGCTGAGGCCGCCGTCCTCGAAGTCGAGGAGCCGGACGACGCCGCCGTCCCACATCACGTTGGCCGGGTTGAGGTCGGCGATGCCGAGCACCGTCGACCGCGGCTCCGGGAGCGGCGGTGCGGCGGCGTACGCCCGTGCGAGGGCCACCGCGTCCGTCACCAGCGCGGGGTCCTGGCACCCCGCCAGGTCGTGGTCGTCGGCGAGCCAGCCGACCAGGACGTCGGGCAGCGTGCCGGCGTCGTAGCGCCGCGGCCCGATGCCGGCGGCCGCCACCGCCTCGACCGGTACGTCGTACAGCCGGCGCAGCGCCGCCCCGAGCGCACCGGTCTCGCCAGTCGCCAGCGGTCGCGCAGGCAGCGTCTCTCCTGCCAGCCGCGACATCACGATCACCGGTCGGTCGCCGTCCTCTCGTCGGAGCGGTCGCGGCGCCAGGCCCGGCGCGTGCTCAGCGAGGAGCGCCAGGCATGCCCACTCGCGCTCGGCCTGCGCCTCGTGGTCGGCGACGAACTCCTTGCGGACCTCCCGGTCGCCGACGGTGAGGTGATGGGTGGAGGTCTGCACCCGCGCCAACCTACGTCCGCGGGTGGGGCCGGTACGGTCGAGGTCATGCGAGTCACCATCATCGGCGGACACGGCAAGATCGCTCTCCTCCTGGCGCCGTTGCTGGTGGAGGCCGGGCACGAGGTCACCTCGGTGGTCCGCAACCCCGACCACGTCGCGGACGTGGAGGCCACGGGCGCGACCGCGCTGGTCTCCTCGGTCGAGGACGCCGACACCCACGCGCTGGCCGACCTGCTGTCCGGCCAGGACGCCGTCGTCTGGTCGGCCGGCGCCGGTGGCGGCGACCCGGCGCGCACCTACGCGGTCGACCGGGACGCGGCGATCCGGTCGATGGACGCGGCCCGGACCGCGGGGGTCGGGCGCTACGTGATGGTGTCGTTCTCCGGGGCGAACGAGGACTCCCTGGTTCCCGAGGACAACCCCTTCCGGCACTACCAGGACGCCAAGATCGCCGCGGACGAGCACCTGCGATCCTCCGGCCTCGACTGGACGATCCTCGGACCGGGCCGGTTGACCCTCGAGCCGGGACGCGCGGCGGTCAACCCCCATGCCCGCTCCGGCGAGGGCGACACGACCTCCCGCGAGCTCGTCGCCCAGGTCGTGCTCGCGGTGCTGGACGACCCCCGCGCGCACCGCAAGACCATGGTCTTCGGTGACGGTGACGTCCCCATCGACGACTGGCTCGCCTCGCTCTGACGCGCCTCTGCCACATTGATGGCGCGCCTGGCTCGAGGCACACCAGCGTGGCTGTGGATGGACAAGCTTCGCTGTCAGTGCCGCTGCCGAGGCTGTCCTCATGCGCATCCTCGTGGCGACACACCACACCAACGGCGACGTACCCGGCGACTACGACCACTGCATCGATGGCGAGCTCGTCTACATGCAGGACCCTTGCGCCAGCGATCGACGTGACCCCGACGGGCCCTGCGGGTGCGGTCGTGGGTTCGCCGGAACGAACTCGCACCGCGCCACGTCGACCGCACTCGTCGTCGACTCCGAGCTGACCCCCGCAGACGTGGATGAGGCGATCCGATCAAGCCTGGAGACCGGAGGCTGGCTCGACCCCGCCCACTGCACGCCACAGGCGGCCCGCGCCATCGTGCGCGGGGCCGTGGACGACATGAGTGCTGTCGCCCGACACTTCTTCGCCGGCACCGTCGTCAGACGCCGTATCAACCGTTACTACGACGCGACACGGGACTGATGTCACCTCTCCACAGCCGCTCGCAAGCCGCCGGCCAGTGTCGGTGGGCTCTGGTTGAGTGGGTCCATGGAGAGCACCGACACCGTCACGAGGACGCAGGCCGACGACCTGGCCGACCTCGCCGACGGCGCCCTGCTCGCCGAGGCCACGGAGGTCGAGGCATTGCTCCGGGAGGCCGAGGTCCACAAGCTCCGGATCGCCTACCAGTGGGCAGTCGCCCATCCAGCGCTCGACGCGTGCGAGACACCGCGCGGTGCATCCCTCCCGTCGGTGCTGACGACCCCCGAGACCTTGGGCGGGGCGGGCACGCCGCCCGTCGCCGCGTTCACGCCCGAGCCGCTGGCGGTCGCGCTCGGGTGTTCACCGACCTCGGCTTCCACGTTGCTCGCCGACGCGCTCGACCTCCACCACCGTCTGCCGCTGCTGTGGGACCAGACCTGCGCACAGATGGTTCCTGCCTGGAAGGCACGACGCATCGCCACCCGCAGCCGCGACCTGTCGCTCGAGGCGGCGCGCTGGGTCGACCGACAGGTCGCCGGCCGCGTGTCCTCGCTGAGCCTACCTGCGCTCGACCGGCTCGTCGCCGAGGCCGCCGCCCGCTGTGACGGCGACGAGCTCGCAGATCGGGCGGCCTCCGCTCGCCACACCTGGGACGTGGTGCTCGTCCACTCCGACCCGCGCCGCTTCACCGGGACGTCCGATCTGCGGGCCACCGGCGACACCCTCGACCTCACCCGGTTCCACGACGTCGTCTGCGCCGAGGCAGAGGCGCTCGGTGCGCTCGGCGACACCGACGACCTCGGTGTCCGCAAGGCGAAGGCCCTCGGTGTCATCGCCGATGCGCAGGCTCGCCTCGACCTGACGACGCTCCTCGAGACGCCCGACCCCGAGGCGCACGAGCGAGCGCGTCGGCAGGCGCTCGGTCGCCGCGACGCGAAGGTGCGGCTCTACCTCCACGCCTCGCTCGCCGACGTCGTCGCCGGCGACTCGAGCGCGACCGGCTCCGCCGAGGCGCTTGGTCCTGTGCCTCTCGACCTCGTCCGGCGCTGGGTCGGCCACGCCCGCGTCACGGTGCAGCCCGTCATCCACGTCGCGGCCGACGACCGGTGGTCCGTCGACCGGCACGACCCGCCGCCGCGGATGGCGGACGAGGTTCGGCTGCGCGACGGGTCCTGCGTCTTCCCCTGGTGCGGTCGTTCCGCACGCCAGTGCGACCTCGACCACCGCGAACCGTTCGAGGACCCGGGCGACGGCGGTCCGCCGGGCCAGACCTCCCCCTCGACGCTCGCCCCGCTGTGCCGGCGACACCACCGGGCGAAGACAGCGGGCGCCTGGTCCTATGGGCGGGTCGGCCCGGGCACCTACCTCTGGACGGGCCCCGCCGGACTGTCCGTCCTTGTCACACCACGCGGCACAGTCGCGGTTCCCCGGAGCTAGCTGGCGCGGCGCGGCTGGCCGATGCCCTTCCATCGGCTCGCAGCGCTCGACCTCACACGTGCGGGACGACGCGCTCGCTCCCAGTCGGTGGCGATCCTGGCGACCGTCCGGCCGAGCTGGGATGCGGTGTCGAGCACCGGCTCGGCCCCGGACAGCGACACGCTGTGTCCGGAGAAGTCGACCTCCCGGGGAGGGTCCACCAGAAGCGCGAGGTGGGCCGGCCCACGACCCGCCTGGTGCGTCGGAACGTCGGCCGGTCGCCTCCCGCGCAGTCGTACTCGATGACGGTGCCCACGACGGCCTCGGGAGGCACGCCACAGCTCCCGGCAGTGGGGAGCCGTACGCAGCGGAACCCGACGTGGCTCATGCCGGTGTCGACCACCCGACGTGACGCCAACCGTGCCGTTCGTGTCACGATCGTCCTCGAACGTCGTTGTACCCGTGACGGATGCTTCGAGGTCTCGCGTCCTGGTGGTTCTCAGGGCCGAGCGGACGTGCTAGGGGTGGATCTGTGTCTGGGTCGACCGTCAGGGTGCTGACCCTTCAGCCTGCCTCGACCGCCGTACGAGAGGCGCGGCACGCGGTTCGGGACGCAGTGACGGAGTCGGGTCCCTCCGAGCTGGTCGACGCGGCCCTCCTCGCGACGTCCGAGCTCGTCACGAACGCCGTGGTGCACGCCGGGACGCCCGTGGGCCTCCGCATCACCACCGAGGACGCTGCCGTCCGCGTCGAGGTGCGCGATGCCAGCCCGCACCTTCCCGTACGCCGGTCGCGGACACACACGGCGGGCACGGGCCGGGGGCTGATCATCGTCGACGACCAGGCGGACCGATGGGGCGCGGTGCGGGTCGGGGACGGAAAGGTCGTCTGGTTCGAGATCGGCCAGCTCAGCCGGCCGACGCCTCGTGGGCCCGGGACGCCCGGACCAGCGGTCGACCCCGTGGTCATCATGCTGCTGCGGGTGCCGCTCCTCATGCACTGGGCGTGGCAGGAGCACGCGTCCTCCCTGCTGCGCGAGTACCTCCTCTACGCGCTCGAGGACGAGCCACACGCCCTGGAGGAGCACGCGCGCGCCAGCGACGCCCTGCGACTGCTCGAGGAGCAGATCCCCGCGCCGCGGCTGCCGTCCGACCCGGCCGCGCTGATCGCCAGCTCCGTCGAGCCCGACGTCACCGCGGACCAGGTCGAGCTGGTCGTCCCGGCTGCCGCGGTGCCGCACTTCGCGGTCCTCGACCGGCTCCTGACCCGCGCCGTGCGGGCAGCCGAGGCCGGGCACCTGCTGGGCCCGTCCACCCAGCCGGAGATCGCGGAGATGCGCGAGTGGTTGTGCGGCCAGGTGCTGTCGCAGAGCAGTGGCGACCTGCCCGTGCCGTGGGCGGTGCGCACCGATCTCCGGAGCGCCCTCGCCAGCGACCTCCTGTCGGTCGGCGTCGACCGCGACATGGACCGGCTGGACGTTCCCGCGCTGATGGCGAACGAGGCGGGCCTGATCGTCGGCGTGTCGTCGAAGCTCGTCGAGCTCCTCCGCTACGACGATGCCTCGGGCCTCCTCGGGCGCCGCATCGTCGTCGTCATCCCGCCACGGTTCCACCAGGCCCACATCGCGGGCACGACACTGCACGCGACGAACGGGCGCGACGTCCTGCTGGACCGGTGGATCGTCGTCCCTGCGCTCCGGGCGGACGGCACCGAGCTCACGGTCGAGCTGCGTGTCGAGTCGCGACGCTCCGACGACGAGCACCACTTCGTGGCGGAGTTTCGCGCGGCGGAGCCGACGCATCCCCGCGACAGGACGCCTCAGTCCGACGTGCAGACGTAGACCTGGAGCGGCGCAGCCGCTGTGAAGGGGCCTCGCGACCAGTCCCCGAAGCGCTCGACGACGCGGAGACCGCCCAGCGCGAGCAGCAACGGGAGCTCCTGCGGGAAGATGCTCCGCATCTCGAGCGGTACGGCGAGGAAGTCGGGGTCAGAAACCGTCGACAAGTACCACGTCCCGCGCGTCACCTGGGCGGCGGAGTCGTACGTCTCCGCGACGTCCACGTGGACTGGCCCGCGCTCGGGATCCGCGAACGACAACGCGTCCCGCCGGCGTCGTACGCCGTCGGCCTCGGCGAGCAGGCCCACGTCGGGGTTGAACACGTCGAGGGCGACCACCGCGCCGGGCGACAGGTGTCGACGCACCGAGCGGAAGCAGTCCACCAGCTCGTCGGCCTCGTGCAGGTGCAGCAACGAGTTGGCGGCGATGATCACCAGGTCGAACGTCCGGCCCAGGTCGAACGCGCGCATGTCGCCCTCGACCCACTCCACCTCGACGCCGCGCTCGGCGGCCTTGCACCGCGCCTCGGCGAGCATGGCCGGCGCGAGCTCCAGTCCGGTGCATGGGTACCCGTCGGACGCGATCGGGATCAGCTTGTGCCCGGTCCCGGACCCGAGCTCCAGGACGGAGCCACCCCGCCGAGCGGCCTCGGCCCGGTAGAACTCGACGGCCTGCTCCCCCACCGGGAACAGCCGGTCGTAGAGCTTACCGTCCGCGTAGAACTGCTCGCTCATCGGGCCGACCTCCTCACCGGCAGCATCCCACGCCTCCTCTACAGACCTGCTGAGCCGCACGTCACACGCTCCGGGTGATGACCCTGACCGTGCGAAGCCGGACAGTGTTGGACGGGCGGTGGCGCGGCGGTGCGACCTCCCACCGGCGAAGGGAGCAGAGCATGCCTGTCACGTCCGAGTCGTCGAGCCGGCTCACCGATGCCCAGGTCGGCGAGATGCTGGCCCTGGCCAAGGACGCGGACAGCGTCGAGCTCAAGCTCACGGTGCCCGACTCATACCGACGGCAGGCGGCAGTGGCGCTGGGCGTCGACCCGCTGGACGCGCAGATCCGACAGGTGTTCTTCTTCGACACCCCCGACCTCGCCCTCAACGAGGTCGGGGTGGTCGTCAGGGCTCGTCGGGTCCAGGGGCGGGGCGACGACTCCGTCGTGAAGCTGCGGCCGGTGGTGCCCGCTGACGTCGAGCAGGAGCGAGCCTCGGACAACCTGGTGGTCGAGGTCGACGCGATGCCGGGTGGGTTCGTGTGCTCTGCGTCGATGAAGGGCGCGCACGGCCCGAGGGCCGTGAAGGAGGTCGCCGCAGGAGCGAAGGGCATCCGCACGCTCTTCTCGAAGGAGCAGCGCCGGTTCTACACGGCGCACGCCCCCGAGGGCATCGAGCTCGACGACCTGTCGATCCTGGGGCCGATCACCGTGTTCAAGCTCAAGGTGCGGCCCCCGGAGCTGAGCATGCGCCTCGTCGCGGAGCTCTGGTTCTACCCCGACGGCTCGAGGATCGTCGAGCTGTCGGCCAAGGCGCCACCCTCGGACGCGTTCCAGGCTGCCGCCGAGCTGAGGGCGTTCCTGGCCGGCAAGGGCCTGGACGTCTCGGGCGAGCAGCAGACGAAGACGAAGACGGCGCTCGAGTTCTTCGCCGCGGAGCTCTCGGCGGAGTCGGGCGCGGAGCCGGCCGTCCGGCCGGACTGACCCGGGCGGCCCGCAGTCCGATGAGCGACCACGCGACCCACCCGTCCGCGCCGATCGTCGTACCACGCTGGGAGTGGCGGACCTTCGGCGACGACCTCGACGAGGTCGGGGCACTCGCCGACCTGGCGTCGGTGACACCCCTCGAGAGCGACGAGACCTACGTCCTGTCGATGCACGGCGACGCGTCCGTGAAGGTGCGCGGCGGCGTCCTGGACGTCAAGGTCCTGCAGCGCGTCAGCGGCTCCGGGCTGCAGCTGTGGGTGCCGAAGCTGAAGGCACCCTTCCCGCTCGACGACGGAGCGGTCGCCGTCGCCTTCGCCGCCCTCGGCACGTCACCGCCGCCCACCAGCTGGCCCGAGCTCGGCGTGGAGCACCTCGTGGAGGTCCTGGTCGCCGCTCGCGACGACCTGCGGGTCGCGAACACCCACAAGAGCCGACGCCGCACCGTGGTGGACGGCTGCATGGTGGAGCTCACCGAGATGAGCGTCGAGGGGCGGACCATCAGCACGGTGGCCGTGGAGTCCCCGGACCCCGACCTCGTCCTCCGGACGATCAGCCGGCTCGGGCTGGACGGCCGATCCAACACGTGCGTCGCCCGGGGCCTGAAGTCCTTGGTCGGGTGGGGGCCGAGGCGGTTCGCCGTCGTCGACGTCGGCACCAACTCCGTCAAGTTCCTGCTCGGTCGCCGCGACGAGGACGGTGATCCGCGGAGCGAGCACGAGACCGCGGTGGTCACCAGGCTCGGGGAGGGCCTGGCGGCAGCCGGTCAGCTGACCGCTGACTCGATGGCCCGCACCGTCGACGCGATCGAGGACCTGGTGGCAGGCGCCCGACGGGACGGTCCGCTCGACATCGTGGCCGTGGGGACCGCGGGACTACGCCAGGCGCCCAACCGCGACGAGTTCCTGGCGGCCGTCCACAACCGGTGTGGCGTGACCGTGGAGGTCATCTCGGGCCGCGAGGAGGCCCGGCTGGCCTACCTGGCCGCCGTGTCGACCCTCCCGCTGACCGGGGAGCGGCTGCTGGTGTTCGACTCCGGGGGCGGGAGCAGCCAGTTCACGTTCGGCAGCGCGGACCACATCGAGGACCAGTTCAGCGTCGACGTCGGCGCCGTCCGGTTCGCCGAGCGCTTCGGGCTCGCGGACGCCGTGCCCCGGGACAACGTGGACGCGGCTCTCGACGCGATCGCGGCCGACCTCGACGCGCTGACCGATCGGCCCCGTCCCGACATGGTCATCGCGATCGGCGGCACCTCCACCAACCTCGCCGCGGTGAAGCACCGCCTGCACCGCTACGACCCCGACGTCGTCCACGGCACCGTCGTCGACATGGACGAGGTGGACCGACAGATCGAGGTCTTCCGGACCCGCTCCGCGGACGAGCGGCGCGAGCTGCCCGGCCTGCAGCCGGCCCGGGCCGAGGTCATCCTGGCCGGCGCGTGCGTCGTCCGCACGATCCTGACCCTCACCGGCCAGGACGCCGTGACCGTCAGCGATCGCGGGCTGCGACACGGCGTGATGGCGGAGAGGTTCAGGCCCCGCCCGTAGCCGGCCCCGCGTCGTCGACGGCGTCGTCCCGTCGAATCGCGTCGCGCGCGGCCGCGGCGACCGAGTGCGGGACGCGTACGCCGCTGCCGGCGCCCGCCGCGCCGTCTCGGACCATCACCAGACGGGCCGTCGCGGTCGGACCGTGCTCATCGTGTGCAGCAACGCGTCGCGACGCGCCGCCCGCACCTCCCCCAGCTTCACCTGGCACTCCCAGCAGCGGTCGGTGGGCACGCAGCACATGGCGTCGCGGACCTCGGCCTCGAGCTGGTCGGCGTGGGCGCTCCTGCTCAGGATGCTTCCCATGGTGTTCCTCCCCTGTCGTAGCACGTCGAGTGTCACCGGGGCACCGATGCGACCGCATCAGCATTACTACGGATGTCTGGACCGGTGGCCCACCACCTCGGCCAGCAGGCCGGGCAGCTCACCGGGCAGCTCGCGCGCGAGGTAGCCGACGGGTCCCACGCGTTCGGCGAGGCGGTCACCGGCGCTGGCATGCAGCCACGCACCCCACACGGCCGCCTGCGCGGGCTCGGCACCGCGGGCCACCAACCCGGCGACGAGCCCCGCCTGCACGTCGCCCGACCCAGCCGTCCCGAGCCCGGCGTTGCCCGCCTCGACGCGCCACAGCTCGTCACCGTGGGCCACGACCTTCACCGGGCCGCCGCACAGGACGACCGCGCGGGTCCTGGC
>DASTPB010000160.1:0-21036 GCA_035762385.1 Nocardioides sp.
CCCGGGGCGGAGGGCGTCACTCGACTGCTCCTTCGGCGTCGCGGTCGAGGCGTTGGCTCAGGCCAGGACCTTGGCCTTGGCCTGCTCGTACTCGGCGGGGGAGAGGACGCCGCTGTCGCGGAGCTCGGCCAGGTTCCGAAGCTCGTCCGACACCTGGGGTGCGGGTGCACGCTGCGACTCGTAGACCGCCATGCGCGCCATCGCAGCCTCGCGGTTGCGCTGGTTCATGGAGTCACCGCGCGCGATGATGTAGACGAGTGCTCCCAGCCAGGGGATGAGGACGATGAAGATCGTCCACAGGGCCTTCTTGCCGCCGCTCATGCTGTCGTCGCGGAAGATGTCGGTCAGGATGTGGATCAGGAGCGAGATCCAGGCCAGCAGGATCGTGAACCAGAAGATCGAGACCATCACGTCCCAGAATCCGAAGTCGTCTGACATGTCTAGCTTCTCCTTGCTCGGTGGGACGGGATGTGGATCGGCCGTCGCGTCACGACGACGGCCGGGCGGTCAGTACGCACCCAGGGATCGAGGATCGCCATGGGCCGTGACTGCGTAGATCACCAGGACGTTGACGGTGATCATGATGAGAGACCACAGGGGGTACGCCGGCATGAACGCCAGGTTGGCCAGCGAGCTCACCACGGCGAGCACGATGGCCACGATCCGGGCCCACATGGCGCCCCGCAGGAGCGCCGCACCGGCGAGGACCACGACGATGCCCAGGAGCAGGTGGATCCAGCCCCAGGTCGTGTAGTCGACGGTGATGACGAGACCGTTCTCGCCGACCCGGTAGTAGTCCTCCTGGAAGATGCCGACGAAGCCGGCAACCGCGTGGAAGCACCCGAGGATGAACATCAGCGTGCTGGCGAACATGACCCACCCGGACCATGCCCCTCCCGCGGACCTGTGCCCGTGACGGTCATGCTCCCTCACCGAGGCAGATGAAGCCATCGCCGTGCCTTCCTGTCGTCGTGCTCAGTGGTTTCAGCATGGGGACCGCGCGACGGGACGGCCTCACCCCGCGAGGGTGACGCGAGCGCCGCGCCGACCGAGCACGGTGGGCTGATGGTGCACGCTCCCGTTGTCGACGACGAACAGGTCTACGAGTACGACGTGCAGCTCGCACGTCATCCCCACGAGTCGCTCCGCGAGCTCTTCCCCCACATGACCGTGCGGACCACCGAGGCGCAGACCGCCCTCCGCCGGAAGATCGCGGGGCCGGCGGAGCTCAGCGCACTCCTCAGCGAGATCGGCACCCTCGGCCTGACGCTGACGGACGTGCACCGGGTGGTGGACGTCGGCGTCACCGAGCCCGACGCTGCCGGCCTCACGTCACGGCCGGGCGTCGGCAAGCCGTCCGCGGCGTCGGGGACCTACGAGGTCAGGGTGGTCGGCGAGCTGGGGAAGCCCTTGCTGCGGCACCTCGGCTGCGAGCACTACCCGGTCCAGAAGCAGACACTGGTGCGCCTCACCCTCGTCGCAGGGGAGCTGCACCGGTTCCTGCAGGCGTGCACGGAGTGCGGCGCGGGCCTGGAGCGGGTGCGCCGGGTGCGCTCGAGGGACCGGGCCGTCCTCCAGTCGGCCGAGTGACCAGCGGGCCCGAGGGCTGCGCCCCGAGCCGCTGTGGGCCCTCGACCTAGCAGAGGCCGAGCGCGCGGCCGCGCCGCACGGCGTCCACCCGACGGTTGACCCCCAGCTTGCCGAAGATGCCCTTGAGGTGGGTCTTCACCGTGTTCGTGGACACGAACAGGGCAGCGGCGATCTCCTCCGTAGAGTTCATCTGCGCCAGCAGCTCGAGGACCTGGCCCTCCCGCTCGGTGAGCAGGGAGGGACGGAGCCGGTCCGTGCCCTCGGCCGGGTCGGGCGCGACCGGTGACGGCAGCGAGCCGGCGGGGTCGTCAGGGGGGCAGGACGCGAGGAAGTCCCGGTGCTTGCGCAGCAGGCCGGGGTCGCGCTCCACAGCCCGCCGCAGCCACGCCCAGTCCCGCAGCACGGCGCGGCGCATCCCCTCGCTCGTCGCCGAGCGGAGGGCGCGATCGACCAGCAACCGCGAACGGTCGGTTCGCCGCTGGTCCTCCGCCATCCGCGCCTCCAGCAGCCAGGCCTCGATCTGCAGGGCCAGGGGAGCATGGTCGAGGTCTGGGACAGCGCGACTGAGCACCGCTAGCGCTCCACGTACGTCGCCCACCGTGCGGCGCGCGAGTGCCGCGACCACCATCGCCTCCACCACGGCGTGCTCGGGGACGGGGGTCAGCAGGGCCATCGCCCGCTGCGGCTCGCCCGAGGCGATCAGCGCCTCCGCGCGTGCCACCGTCAACAGCTCGGACAGCCAGTCCGTCGGCCCAACGGCGGGCGCGGCGGCCTGCCGCCCAGCCAGGAGCCGCGTCGCTGCCTCGGGGGCACCGGTCGCGATCGACAGCTTGGCGTCGAGGAGCAGGCAGCTCTTCAGCAGCCAGGTGTCGTGGCCGTGCTCGACCTCGTCGAGCGCGTCGAGGTGACGCCGGGCGACGTCGAACTCGGCCCGCTCGAGGGCGACCCAGGCCTGGGCGAGCAGGGCGTGCACCCGTCCCGCGCTGCCCTCGGAGCCGCAGGAGCCGGACAGCACCTGCTCGGCATGGCGCTCGGCCCGCCGCAGGTCGCCCTGGAGCGCCTCGACGTGGGCAAGGGGGCCGAGGAACCGGCTGCGGGTCTCGGCAGAGGAGGCGTTCGCGGCCTGGAGGAGCAGCGAGACGACGTCGCCGGGGTTGGCGGCGCCGATCATGGACGTGCCCAGATGGCCCTTGAGCAGGCCGCTGAGCTGCACGAGGCTCGACGGCACCGCCGGCACCGACGGCCGGACAGCAAGGGGCGAGGACCGCTCGGCGCCCGGCGCCGGGATCACCTGCGGCTCGCCGCAGGTCCCGTCGGACCGGATCTCGACCAGGGCCCAGCCCCACGTCGGCGACGCGTCGACCTGCTCGGGTCGGGTCAACGGCACCGTGGGCGCCAAGAGGGCGGTGCGGGCCTGTCGGGTGACGACCGGCCGGGTGCTGGGACGCACTGACATGTGGGGACCTGCCTCGCTGCGACGATCTGGCAGGCCTATTTGGTCACCCCGGGGGGTGACGTGGGATCACCCGTCGTGCGATCTCACCCGGGTGAGATCGCGTCAGATCAGGGAGCGACCCCGCGCGACGCTCACGGCCTCGGCGCGGGAGTGGACGCCCAGCTTGCGGTACACCGCACGGGCGTGGGTCTTCACCGTGTTGTCGGACAGGTACAGCTGGACCGCGATGTCGTGGAGGCTGAGCGACCCCTGCAGCATGCGCAGCACGTCGAGCTCCCGCTCCGTCAGAGGGTCCCCGGCCACGTCGACGGCGGTGTGCCCCTTCAGGAGGTGCCGCACGGCGTCCGCCCTCGCGTGCATCGCCGTCATCCCGTCCGGGAAGCGCCCCATGCGTTGGGTGAGCTCCGTGAGCAGGTCCCGGGCGAGGTCGTCGTGTCCGAGGCGTGCTGCGATCCGGGCGCCCACCATCAGGTGGTGGATGGGTCCCCACGCCACCCGCGAGCCATGCAGCATGCGGGTCTCGAGACCGAGCTCGAGGGTGCCGATCGCCTCGTCGGCCTTGCCCGCGTCGGCGTGCGCCTGCGCCTGGGCCAGGTAGGCCCACGAAGCGGAGGGGGTGGTCACCAGTCCTCGAGTGTCCAGGACGGCCATCGCCCGCTCTGCCAGCTCGCGTGCCTGGGAGACGTTGCCGCGTTCGCTCTCCACGAAGCACTCGAGGGACAGCGCCTTGATGCGGATCATTCCCAGAGCACCGTCGCCCCGGACGGCCGCCTGCAGGGGCGGGATGGCCTCGTCGAGCTCGCCGAGCACGTAGTGGGCGTGCCCCAGCGCCATCTGGGCCATGACGAACTGGGCGGAGCGGCTGTCCGTCTCGAGCTCGGTGGCCAGCCGGGCGGCGGCCATCATGTCCAGGGGACCGCCGAGGCCGAACAGCGCACGCATCAAGGTCTTCGCCGAGCCGACGGACCGGGAGCCGTCCGGCAGTGGGCCGTAGTCGTCCAGGCCGTCGAGGGACCGGAGGTGGCGCGCCATCGCCTGCTCGTCACCCGCGAGGCCCGCCATCCAGGCCGCGGTCACGTGGGCAGGCGGACCTCCGTCGTCGGTGGCGAGGGAGTCGAGCCATCCCTCGACGACAGCGCCTTGGCCGGCGTCCACGAACTGCAACCAGGTGGCCTGGACGAGCGTCGTGGCCGCCTCGGTCCTCCCGGCTGCCAGCCAGTGAGTGATCGCCTCTTCGACGAGGCCGTGGGCGGAGAACCACTCGGCGGCCCGGGCGTGGAGCTCCTTGATGTGCTCGGGGCGCGACAGCTCCAGCTCGCTGCGCGCCACTGCGGCGAACAGCTGGTGGAACCGGAACCACGTGCGTTCGCCGTCGAGCGGTGCCAGGAACAGGTTCGCGCGCTCCAGGTCGTGGAGGACGGTCGCGCTGTCGGTGCGGCCGAGCACGTGGTCGCACAGCGCAGCCGAGAACCGGTCGAGCACCGAGACGTCGAGGATGAACTCGCGGAGCCGTTCGGGGTGCCGGCTGAGCACCTCCTCGGTGAGGTAGTCACCGATGAACCGGTTGCTCCCGCTGAAGCGGTGGACGAAGTCGTCCGGATCCGGTCGCCCAGCCAGGGACAGCGCGGCGAGGTAGAGGGCCGCCGGCCAGCCCTCGGTCCGGTCGACCAGCTCCGCCAGCGTCTCGTCGGCGAGGGTGACCGCCGTCCCATCGAGCATCTCGCGGGCCTCGTCAGGCGTGAAGGCGAGGTCCGCGGCCCGCAGCTCGGCGAGGTCGTGGGACACCCGCAACCGCCCCAGGCGTAGCCCGGGGTCGGAGCGGCTCATGATCACCAGGTGGGCCTTGTCCGGCAGGTTGTGGATGAGGTGCTCGACCTCCTCGTGGCGCGCTGGCGACTGGACGAAGTGGAAGTCGTCGAGCACGAGCACGAGGTCGTCCGGCATGGCGCTGAGAGCCGTGATGAGCGTCATCGGCAGGGCCTGGGGGGCATCGGCGGCGGGTCCCCGGTGCACGCGGGAGGAGTCGACCACGGGCAGCACGCAGCCTGCCTGTTCGAGTGCGGCCGCCACGTGGCCCCAGAGGCGCAGTGCGTCGTTGTCACCCTCGTCGAGGGTCACCCATGCGAAGGCGGGGCGCCCCTCGCCGCGCAGCCCTTGGGCGACCACCGTGGTCTTGCCGTAGCCGGCCGGCGCTGCCACCAGGGTGACCGGGTGGCCGAACGCGCGGCCCATCGCGTCCATCAGGCGCGGACGATCGACCCAGCTCGCGCGCGGCGGCGGAGGGTGGAGCTTGGCCTCCGACCGAAGGCCCATCGGCGGCACCAGTCCGGAGCCCGGCGTGGGCGGATCCGGCCCGAACACACTCATCGGCCCACCTCCCCGTACGCCTCCGTGCCCGAGTTCTCACCTGAATCGTCGCACACCGTACGGCGGTGTCAGGTGCGGCGGCCGGACCCGGGACCGTCCCGTCGGCGACGATAACCGCGGCGGCAGCTCGTGCGCCACCGTCGGTCCGTGGCGGGTGTCGGACTAGACCTCCGGTTCGCGACGGACGTCGACGAGCGCGTATCCCTCACGGTTGAGCGCGGCCAGCAGGCCGTGCAGCTCGGCCTCGTCACCGAGCACCACGTGGATCGTGCTCCCGCCCGGGTCGAAGGAGACGGTCGCGCCCTCGAAGTCGTCCAGGAGGTCACGGGGCACCTCGCCGACGGCGCGGATCTCGTAGGCCGATCTCGACATGAGGGTCTCGATTCGTGACTGGAAGCTGGTCGGGGACCAATGTGCGCCACGCCCGGGCCGGCCGCGTCACCCCCCGCGGGTGACGCTCATCCGCGGGCTTGGTCGCACGGTGGAGCATGGCCTCCTACGAGACGTACGGCACCCCGGACGAAGCCGCCGCGGAGATCGAGCGCCTGCGCGCCGAGGTGGCGCGCCTGCAGGCGTCGCAGCAAGCAGCGCAGCCATCCCGCACCACCGAGCGCCGCGGCTGGTGGCGACCCGTGGTCGCCGGCGTGCTGGTCCTCCTCGCCGCGATCATCGCGCCGCTGTCCGTCCTGGCCACGTGGTCCAACGGCCAGATCCAGGACACCGACCGCTACCTCGCGACCGTCGCCCCTCTCGCGGACGATCCCGATGTCCAAGCGGCGATCGCCGCACGCATGGAGCAGGTCATCTTCTCCTACCTCGACATCGACGCGGCCGTCGACGAGGTCGTCGCGGCACTGGAGGAGCGGGGACTCCCGGACCAGGCTGCCGCGACCCTGGGGGCCCTGTCCGGCCCGCTCTCGACCGGCGTCCGCGGGTTCGTCGAGGACCGCATCCTGGCCGTCGTGCAGTCCGATGCCTTCGAGCAGGCGTGGGTGGAAGCGAACCGGACCGCCCACAGCGAGCTGGTGGCCGCACTGAACGGTGACACCGAGGGAGCCGTCGTCATCGAGAGGGGAGCAGTCAGCGTCAACCTCGCGACGCTCATCAACACCGTCAAGCAGCAGCTGGTCGACGCCGGGTTCGCGATCGCGGACCGGATCCCGGAGGTCGAAGCCTCCTTCGCCATCGTCCAGTCCGACGACCTGGCCACGGCGCAGAACCTCCTGGGCTTCCTGGACGACCTGAGCACGTGGTTGCCGGTCATCGGCCTGGCGCTCATCGGGATCGCGGTCGCGATCGCCCGCGACCGACGCCGGGTGGTCCTGGCGGCCGGCCTGGCAGTGGCGGGGTCGATGCTGCTCCTCGGCGCCACCCTCAACGTGATCCGACCCTTCTACCTCGACGCCCTTCCCGCGAGCAGCTCACCCGAGGCCGCCGGCGCGGTCTACGACCAGCTCGTCTCGTTCATCAGGGTGGCGCTGCGCGGTGTCCTCGTCATCGCGTTGACAGTGGCGGTCGTCGCCTGGCTGAGCGCGGCGCGCGGGTCGGGGGCGGCCGCACGCTCGGCCCTCTCGAACGGGGTGGGGCACCTCCGCGCCGGTCGCTCCCGCGCCGGCCTGGACACCGGTCGCCTCGGCGTCGCACTCGCGACGTACCGCACCCCCCTGCGAGCGGCCGTGGTCGCCGTGGCCGCGATCCTCTACCTCGCGCAGGACCACCCCACCGGCGGGACCGCGCTGGCGTTCGTGCTGGTCACCGCGCTCGTCCTGCTCGTGGTCGAGGTGCTGGCGAGCAGCCCCGAGCCGGACCAGGCCGCGCTGACGACCGACGAAGGCGCGCCCGGCCGCCCTGTGTAGCCGGACCCTGGACTGCCGGGTCAGGGGCCGCCGGCCGGCGCCGACGGCCTGATCACCAGCTCGAGCAGCGTCGCGGTCACCGCCACGACGATCGCCCCGAGCACGGCACTGCCCAGCCCCGCGATGTCGAGGTTCGCGCTCAGGCCGGCCGTGACCGCGAACAGGATGCTGTTCACGAGGAGTGCGGACGAGCCCAGCCGGAGCCACGACTGCGACCCGACCAACCACTGCAGGATCGGACCCACCATCGCATTGACGAGGCCGAAGAGCACCGACACCGCGAGGTAGGTCCCCAGCCCGCCGTTGACCGTGATGCCCGGGACGACAGCGGTCGCGACCCACACGGCCCCCGCCATGATGCCCCAGTTGACGAGCACGCGGACGATGGTCAGCAGGTCGGCGGCCGTGAGGCCGCCCTCCGTGTCGGGCACCAGCTCGGCCGGCGGCTCGCCCGCCGCCGGATCGGTGAGCCCGAACCGGGTCTTCAGCGCCGTCAGCCACCTCGCGTCGGAGTCGTCGAACTGGGCTCCCATGACGGCGCACGTGATGACGACGAAGGCCGCTGCGAGCAGCCAGCCGAGGAGGGTGATCGTCACCCCGAAGAGACCGAAGTCGTTCGTGGCGTTCGTCATGATCTCGGGCATGTAGATGGGCGTGCCGATGGCGAAGACCGTCATGCACGCTGCAGTGGCGCCGCCCGTCGCGAGGAGCCGACGCCAGTGCACCTGCCGCTCGAGCATGAGGTAGGGGATGATCGTCCACAGCACCAGGCCGATGGCGGCCGACAGCGGGATCGTCCACAGCCACTGCAGCGGGAAGCGGCTCGCCACCTCCCGGAGGAGGAACGAGACGCCGGCCATCACGGTGAAGGCGATGAGTCCGAGCCCGGCGAACAGGGTGCTGCGCATGCCGCCCTTCTCCCGCCCCCAGGCCGCGCGGTACATCGACTGGAGGCGCCGGCTGAACGCCATCGCGGAGTACAGCAGGAGCAGCGCACTGAACACCGACACGCTGCTCGTGGCCCCCGGCGGGGCGGAGAAGAGCTGGTCCACCGCCTCGGCGGAGGAGCCGGTCAGGTTGAACCGGCGGATGATCGAGCGACTGATCACGTCCTCCTGGCCGGCCGGCGCCGCACTGGCCACGACGATGAAGAGCGGGATCATCGCCGTGAGGACCTGGGCGGAGAGGACGATGCACCGCTCGAACCCCTCCATGAGGGCGAAGCGCCGCACGCACCGACCCAGGAACGACGCGGCGACCCGCCGGGACAGGGCGCTGACCTCGTCGGAGCGCTCCTCCGGGAGCAGGCGCATCAGCTCAACGCCGGGAGGGCAGCGACCTCGCGTGCCACGAGCGATCACCTGCCCGCCTCGTCGCCTCCTCGACCCACGCGCGTACGAGGGTCCTGACCAGCCCATGCTCGGCTCCACCCGCGCCGGCGGCCTCACACGCCGAGGGTGATACGCCCGTGCCCGGCGCGTCCGAGACTCGACGGGTGGACAACGTCGTGGTGGTCCTGGGAGCCCTGCTGGTGCTCGTCGACTACGTGATCAAGTTCCTGGCCATCGGGGTGCTGCCGAGCAACCGCAAGCCGTCGTCGGCCATGGCGTGGTTGATCCTGATCCTGATCGTGCCGTTGGCGGGCTTCCTCGTCTTCCTGGTCCTGGGCCGCACCAGCCTGGGGCGGGGCAGGCTGGCGCGGCAGCGCGAGGCGGACGCGGCCATCCGTGCTGCGACGGAGGGCCTGCCCGCGTCGACGGTCTCCGAACCGGCGTACCTGCCGTCGATGGCCACCCTCAACTACAACCTCGGCTCGCTTCCCTTGCAGGGCGGCAACCTCGTCGAGCTGATCCCGGGCTACCACGACTCCATCGCGGCGATGACCGCGGAGGTCGCCGCGTCCGAGTCGACGATCGAGGTCGAGTTCTACATCGCCGCGTGGGACGAGGTGACGGGTCCGTTCTTCGAGGCGCTGGTCGCCGCCACCGCCCGCGGGGTCCAGGTGCGACTGCTCGTCGACCACCTCGGGTCCCGGGGCATCCCGGGGTGGGACGACTTCGCGAAGCGCCTGGACGACTCGGACATCGAGTGGCGGGCGATGCTGCCGGTCCGCCCGCTCAAGGGTGAGTTCCAGCGCCCCGACCTGCGCAACCACCGCAAGCTGCTGGTCATCGACGGCCGGGTGGCCTTCATGGGGTCCCAGAACCTCATCGAGCCGGGCTACAACAAGCCGAAGAACCACGCCGCCGGACGCGAGTGGGTCGAGCTCGTCGCGCGCGTCGACGGTCCCGCCGTCAGCGCGCTGCGCGCCGTCTTCGCCAAGGACTGGTTCACCGAGACCCACGAGCGGCTCGTGGACGTGGTACCCGCGTCGAGGCCCCAGACCCACGAGGCGGGCATCACCGCACAGGTCCTGCCCAGCGGTCCCGGCTACGTCACCGAGAACAACCTGCGACTGTTCACCGCCCTCATCTACTCCGCGCAGACGCGCGTCTCCCTGACGAGCCCCTACTTCGTCCCGGACGAGCCGCTGCTCTACGCCGTGACGACGGCGGCGCGACGAGGGGTGGAGGTGGAGCTCTTCGTGAGCGAGGAGGGCGACCAGTTCATGGTCTACCACGCGCAGTGCTCCTACTACCAGGCGCTGCTCGAGGCGGGCGTGCGCATCCACCTCTACCCCGCCCCGGCCGTGCTGCACTCCAAGCACTTCTCGATCGACGACGACGTGGCCGTCATCGGCTCCAGCAACATGGACACGCGCTCGTTCGCGCTCAACCACGAGGTCTCGATGATGCTGACCGGCGGGGACATCGTCGCGCGCTTCCGCAAGGTCGAGGACCACTACCGGGCGCTGTCGCGCGAGCTGACGCTCGAGGAGTGGCAGCAGCGCTCGGCCTGGCAGCGGTACCTCGACAACACGATGCGGCTCACGGCCGCGCTGCAGTGAGAGGAGGCCCGACGATGGCGCGCTCGACCCACGAGCTGTGGCTCGAGGACCGGCAAGGTGTCATCGACCGGTGCCGGGACAGGGTGTGGTGGCGCTGCCTGCACTGGTGCAGCGCGCTCGGTCTGCTCCTCGCGGTGGTGCAGTGGGGATGGCTCGCCCCCAGCGTCGTCGTGCTCGCGGCCGTGGTGATCTCGGTGCTGCTCGTCGTCGCCTGCCTGGGCAAGGTCGACCTCGCGCGCACTCGCCTCGTCGTCGACGTCGTCGCGATGGGTGCCCTTGTCGCCGTGGGGGCCGGCGGCCTCGTGGCCGTCTCCGTCCCTGTCGGCCTGCTCGCCGTGCTCGTGCTGACGCTCACCTCCCCGGCCGTCCGTCGGGGACTGCGGGACGCGCGCACGACGCTGCGCACCTCCATCGCCCTCGTCCGTGCCGCCCGTGGGCGCACGCCGCCGTGGCCCAGGAGCGACTGGGGCGACTGGCCGTGAGCGACCCCGCCCGGCTGCCGAGGACGACGTGACCATCACGCTCACCTGGCTCGGCCATGCCACCGTGGTGGTCGACATCGACGGCGTCCGGCTGGTCGCCGACCCCCTCCTGCAGCGGCACAACGGCATCCTCCGCCGCCGTGGGGGCACACCACCGGACGAGGCATGGTCCGGCGCCGACGCCGTCCTGCTCTCGCACCTCCACCACGACCACGCGGAGGTCGGGTCCCTGCGGATGCTCGCCGGCGTCCCGGTGCTGACGGCTCCCGAGAACGCCGCCTGGGTGACGAAGAAGGGCCTGGCCGGACGCGGGCTCGGCGAGGGGGAGTGGGTGCCGGTCGGCGACGCCGGAGACGTGGCGGTCCGGCTGGTCCCCGCCGTGCACCACTCCCGGCCGATGCCGCACCGGCCCAACGGGGCCAACGGTCACCTCGTGCGCGGACCGTCGGGGGTCGTGTGGGTCGCGGGGGACACCGACCTCTACCCGGCCATGGTGGACCACCCGGAGCTGGCCGGCGCCCCGGTCGACGTCGCCGTCGTACCGGTCGGCGGGTGGGGGCCACGCCTCTCGCCGGGGCACATGGGACCGAAGCAGGCGGCGGAGGCGTGCCGGCTCGTGTCCGCCCGCAGCGCGGTGCCGGTGCACTGGCAGACGCTGCACGTCCCGATCGCCGGGAGGCTCCCGCGCGGCTGGATGGACCTCGCCGGACCGCAGTTCGAGAAGGCGCTCGCCCGCGAGGCGCCGTCCTGCCGGGCCGTCGTGCTGGAGACCGGTGCGTCGGCGACGCTGCCCTGAGGAGCGGAGGAGAGGGGCTCACACGCGGCGGGTGAAGCGTCGCGGTGCAGGCGGTCCCTAGTCTCCGAGAGGACGATGGACCGGGTGAAGGGCATCGGTCGCGTCCTACCGAGCCGCAGGAGGAGAGCATGTCCAACGACCTCGACCAGGAGACCGGTGACGACCTCGACGTCATGGGCCCGATCGACTACATCGTGGTGGAGTTCCCCGGTAGCAGGATGACGGGAGAAGGCTTCCCGATCCTGGTCGACCTCGTCGACCGCGGGATCATCCGCATCCTGGACCTCGCCTTCGTCACCAAGGACGCGGACGGGACCATCCACGCCATCGACATCAGCGACATCGACGGCGACGGCCAGCTCGACCTCACCGTCTTCGAGGGTGCCGCGTCCGGCCTGCTGGGTGACGACGACCTGGACGAGGCCGGCAGCGTGCTCGAGGCGGGCAGCTCCGCGGGCATCCTCGTCTTCGAGAACGTCTGGGCCGCCCCGTTCGCCCGGGCCGTACGCCGGGGTGGCGGGCAGCTGGTGGCCAGCGGCCGCATCCCCATCCAGGCGATGCTGGCCGCCGTCGATGCGGCCGAGGCCGCCGCCTCCGCCTGATCACCTCCCGACCACGAGAGAACAGGAACACGTCATGCCAGGTCTTCTTCGCGGTGTCGCACGCACCGCCGTCGTCGCCGGTACCGCCACGGCCGTGTCCAACCGGGTGTCCCGCCGGCAGGCGGGCCGGTGGGCCAACGAGCAGGAGCAGCAGTACGCCCAGCAGCAGTACCAGGAGCCCCAGTACGCCGCTCCGCCCCCGCAGGCCGCGCCCGCGCAGGCGCCGCAGGCCGGCATGGACGACAAGCTGGCCCAGCTCAAGGAGCTCGGTGAGCTCAAGCAGGCCGGCGTGCTGAACGAGCTCGAGTTCGAGCAGCAGAAGAACCGCATCCTCAACGGCTGAGGGGCCTTCACCACCTCGTTCCGCCCCGGTGGGGCTGACGCCAACCAGAACTGGGTACTGGGCGTCAGCCCCCGCGTGACGACGCACCAGCTCGTGCGTCGAGGGGGCACGCGGGAACCGTCCCGCGTCTCTGGACCGAGGTGGCGTCATGTGCGGCGGGTTGTGGGACTACAGGGACTCCGTCTGGGAGTACCGCGAGTCCACCTGGACCCTCGACAGCGACCTCGTCGGCTACGAGGTCGCCGCCGCCGACGCCACGATCGGTCGCGTCGTACGGGCGTCGAGCTCGTCCGCCGCGGCCTACCTCGTGGTCGACGCCACCCCGGCGGTCGAGGGGCTGCGCCTCGTGCCCGCCCGCGTGGTCACGTCGATGCGCCACGACGACCGCACCGTGAGGATCGACGTCACGAGCCGCCAGCTCGCGGAGGCTCCGGCCTACGAGGGCGAGCGGCTCGACGACGCCGTGCGAGCGGAGCACGACCGCTACTTCGGCGCCCTGTACCTCCCCTGACCGGTCGCGGCTAGTCGCGCTCGTCGTCGAAGTGGACCGTGACGGCGTAGATCACGAGGACGTCGAGGATGATGAGGATCCCGTACCAGACGGGCGCGGCGGAGAGGAACGCCAGGTTCGTCACCGCGCTGAGCGAGGCGACCACGATGGTCGCGGGCCGGCTCCACGACCGGCGGTAGAACAGGGCGACACCGGTGAGGAACGCCGCGACGCCGAGCGCCATGTGCGCGATGCCCCACCAGGTGTAGTCGTTGAAGAGGAGCAGCTCGGACGCATCGACCTCGTACACCCGGTCCTCGAGGAGGGCGATGAAGCCGCCCAGGACGTGGAAGCCACCCAGCAGGAGCAGCATGATCGAGGCGAAGCCGAGCATCCCGGTCCACAGGGGCGATCCGGAGGCGTAGTCCTCGTCGTCGCGGTCTGGCCGGGTGGTGTTGCTGGTCATGTGCTCCTCCTCGACCGGGTCCTGGTCCCGCTCACGTCGCTTCAGGCTCGCACCAGATCGGCACACCGGGGTCACCCGGCATGGGTGACGCTCGTCGCCCGGGTCAGGCGCGCGACTGGTCGTCCCCGCCGAGCAGCTCGTCCATGGCCTCGACGATGGCCGCCGGCGCGTCGTCCGACAGCTCCGCGTGCAGCAGCACGACGTCACCCCGCCCGAGCTCGCGCTCCAGCGCAGGTCGCAGCTCCTCGAGCTTGCCGTCGCTCGAGAGCACCACCAGGGCGGACGAGCCGGGTGTCAGCTGGGCGCCCAGCTCCTCGACGAACTTCTCGTCGATGCCCGCCTTGTGCAGTCGGGCCTTGACGGCCGCGACGCCGGCCCCGACGGCGGCTCCGGCCACGGGCGCCAGGACGAGCATGCCCACCAGCCCCCCGAGCACCGACCCCTTGCCGGCGCTCGAGGCGGTCGGGTGCTTGAGGTGACCGATGACCGGCTCCTTCGCCTGCTGCATCCAGGCGATGGTGATCGCGTCGTGGACGACGAGCACCTTGCGCTCCGCCAGGCTCTTGAGGCGCACGGCCGCTGCCTCGGCCCCGAACGGGGTGTCGTAGCGCCAGACCGTCAGGGTTGTCATCGTGCTCTCCTCATCGGGTCACCGCGGCTGTCGTGGCCGGCGAGAACGGGTGCAGCTGTTCACGGCCGCCGTCGACGACCAGGCAGGTCGACTCCGGCACCTCGCGCCAGGCACCCTTCAGGCTCCCCAACGGCTCGGACACCACGAGGCGCGCGTCCTCGGACAGCTCCTGGAGCGAGGGGTTGTCGGGGTGCTGGAGTCGCAGGGTCCGGACGTCGGTGCTGTGGAACAGCGACCGCGACCTGCCCTCGCTCGAGTACCGGAACGCCCAGGTGACCTCTCCGTCGGTGGTGGCGACCGTCATCTGGATCGGGTGCTCGACGCCGTGGCGTCGTCCGACCTCCTCGATGAAGCCGACGGCCCGCGCCACCGCGCGCGGCGGGTCCTGCTCGAGCCCGTAGGTCAGGGCGAGGAAGAAGAACACCTCGGAGTCCGTCGATCCCTCGATCAGCGGGAACAGCGCCGGATCCACCTCGAGCACCAGGTCGCGCTTGACCGACGCGAAGCCTGCGATCGAGCCGTTGTGCATCCAGAGCCACCGCCCGTGCCGGAACGGGTGGCAGTTGGTCTGCTGGACGGGGGTCCCGGTCGTCGCCCGGATGTGGGCGAAGAACCGGCCGGCGGACGCGTGGCCCGCCAGCTCGCGCAGGTTGCGGTCGCTCCAGGCCGGCTCCGTGCTGTGGTAGACGCCCGGCTCGTCCTGGGCGCCGTACCAGCCCACCCCGAAGCCGTCGCCGTTGACGGCCTCGACACCGAGACGCGAGTGCACGCTCTGCACCACCAGCGAGTTCTCCGGCGCGAAGATCAGGTCGGCGAGGAGCACCGGCGAACCCGAGTAGGCGAGCCAACGACACATGGCAGTACTCCTCTCACGGGCACCGTCCGGCTGTTCCATTCCACGCGCCGGACGTGTCCGGCGGCTCACCCGGCCGAGGTGAGGTCCGGCGCGGAGCGGGGGTCGTAGCGTCCGTGCATGAGCCGGAGCACTCGCGCACTCAGCCTGCCGAAGCGCCCGTGACGAACGACCCCCGCCACAAGGCCGCTGAGCACCTGGCACGCCGCGACCCCGGCGGGATCCTGTACGGCGCCGTGATCACGGCCGGCTCGCTGGCCGCCGTGAGCGCCAACATCTCGCACGTCGACCGGGTCGCGCTCAGTGTCGTCGCCGTCGTGGCCGTCTACTGGCTGGCGCACGTCTACACGGAGACCCAGGAGATGCTCTTCGAGGGCGATCATCGTCCGCTCTACCGGCGCACCCCACATGCCGCGGTCAAGGAGGTGTTCATCCTGGCCGGTGCCATGCCCGCCATCGCCGTCTACCTCCTGCTCGACCTGGTCGGGCTGTCCGCCAACGCCGCGGCCTACTGGGCACTGTGGTTCTCCGTGGGCTTCCTGTCCGTGATCGGCTACCTCGGCGCCCACCGCGCCGGCATCGGCGGCTGGCGGCTCGTCCTCGAGTCGGCGGGCGCGGCCTCGCTGGGCATCCTCGCGGTGCTGGGCAAGCTGTTCATCCACTGAGCGGGTCGTCAGCCCGAGGGCGGCGTCGAGCAGCGGGGCGTCAGAACATCGGGTGGTCCCGGTCGCCGACGTCGAGCTGGCCTCCCTGGCGCGCGATGCCTCGCCGGGCCGCGGAGGTCAGCAGCCTGATCCCCAGGCCGAGCACCACCAGGTTGAGCAGCATCTGCGCCGTCACCAGCAGCAGCATGCCGTCGCTCTGCGCCACGACGTCCCCGAAGCCGACCGTCGCGAAGACCGTCACCGTGAAGTACAGGGCCGTCACGTGGTCGAGCGGCCGCGAGAACCCCTCCGCGTCGTGGATCGAGCTCGCCAGGTAGATCCGGGCGAAGATCAGGAGGTACAGCGGGACCAGGACGGCGAGGGACTCGATCGCACGGAGGATGGGATGCCTCGACCGGATGATGGCGGGCACCTGGGCGCCGACCACGGCGGCGAAGACGCACATCTGCACCAAGAACCACATCACCCCCGAGCCGTCGTCCGGCCTCGTCGCCGGCATCAGGAAGTAGGCGCCGAACAGCACCGTGATCGTCAGGACCACCCGGCCCAGCATGAAGGCGCCGTAGGTCCACACCGCGCGTCGCCGGGGCTCGCGCCATGCCTCGGTCATGCCGCGCACCTTCCGAGCGGGGACATGGCGCACCTCCTCGTCCAGGACACGGCCGCAGGACGAGGATCCGGCATGCGCCGCGCGGCCCACCTCCCCCGACGGGGGTGACCGCTACAACACCTGAGCGTCCGGGGCCCACCGGACCAGGAGCAGCACCACGTCGTCCTCCTGCTCCTTGCCCGCCATCCCACCCAGCAGCCGGTCGCAGAGCTGGTCGAGGTCGGGGGTGGCGGGACCGACCTCGGACAGGAGCCGCTCCAGGGCCTCGATGCCGTCCTCGATGTCGCGGTCGCGGCGCTCGACGAGTCCGTCGGTGTAGAGCAGCAGGGTGGTGCCGGCCTCGAGCGCGACCGTCCCCTCGTGGCGGGCCGCGGCCGGGTCGAGGCCGAGCAGCAGGTCGTTGGCGCTGGCGTCGGCGAGCCGGGTGACGACCCCGTGGCGGTCGACCAGGAGCGCCGGCGGGTGGCCCGCGTGGGACCAGCGCAGCACCACCCCGGGCGGGTCGCCGGGACCCTCGAGGTGCTCGAAGCGCGCCACCACCGCGGTCGCCGTCGTCTCCAGCTGCAGGGACTGCATGACCGTGTCGAGGCCGGACAGGAGCGCCGCCGGCGCGTCGCCGCTGTGCACGGCGATGCCGCGCAGCAGGCCGCGCACCTGGCTCATCGCGGCCGCCGCCTCCACGTCGTGTCCCACGACGTCTCCGACGACCACCACGATGTCGGGCGTCGGGGCTGCGGTGTCCTGCAGGAACGCGTCGTACCAGTCCCCACCGATCCGGGCAGCCTCCACCGCGGGCGTGTAGCGGGTCGCGACGTGGAGGCCCGGCCGTCGCGGCGGCGCGGTGAGCATGCTGCGCTGCAGGGCTTCGGAGACGTCGCGCTGCGACTCGTAGAGTCGCGCGTTGTCGAGCGCGAGCGCCGCGCGGGCGCCGATGTCCTCGAGGAGGGCCACGTCGTCGGTGGTGAAGGGAACGCGGTGGATGTCGCGGAAGACGCTGACCACGCCCACCGTCCGGCCCCGGGCGCGGAGCGGGACGACGGCTGCCGAGAAGGGCGCCAGTCGGCGCAGCAGCTCGCGGGCGGTGCCGGGCTCGAGCACGGCGGCCACGGCGTCGGCGGCCGACGACGCCATCAGCACCGACGTCATCTCCCGGATGGCATGGGCGAGGTAGGAGCTGTCCGTCATGGCACGCAGCCGGCGGGCGGCGTAGTCACGCAGGACGCCCTCCATCGCGGGCTCGCGGTGCGCCCACCCGACGTCGCGGAGCCCTCGACGCCAGTCGGCCGCGTGCGGGTCCTCGACCAGGGTGACCAGGCACCAGTCCGCGAGCTCGGGCACCAGGAGGGTCGCCAGCCGGCTGACGCCCTCGGTGGGGTCGAGGGTCGCGGTGAGGCCCTCGGAGACCGACCCCAGCAGGGCGAGCCGGTGCGCTGAGCGGTCGAGCGCCTCCTGCGCGTCGCGGCGGGCGGTGATGTCGACGAAGTAGACGGCGAGCCCCTCGGGCGAGGGCCAGGCACGCACCTCGTACCAGGCGGCGAGGGGTGGGGGGTACCAGGCCTCGAAGGCCACCGGCCGGCCCGACGCCACGGCTTCGCGGTAGTGCTCCTCGAAGGCGCTGCCGAGGGCGGCAGGGAAGGCGTCCCAGATGCTGGTGCCGATCAGGTGCCCACGGCTCGCGCCCAGCAGCCGCTCCGCCTCGGAGTTGACGTAGGCGAAGCGCCACTCGCGGTCCAGGTGGAAGAAGGCGGACGGCATCGTCTCGAGCACGCGACCCACCCGGGCCTCGCCCTCGCGGACGTGGGTGGTGTCGTACGCCGCCCCGACGAGGCGCACCGGCTGACCGCCGGGCTCGTCGGCGAAGGCGTGGCCGCGGGCCTCGATCCACCGGAGGGTCCCGTCGGGCAGGACCACGCGGTACTCCGCGGCGTAGTCCCCGCACGTGGCGATGGCGTGCTGGAGGGCATCCGAGACGCGGCCGAGGTCATCGGGGTGCACGCACCGGTTGAAGGCCTCGATCGTCCCGCCGAAGCTCTCCTCGTCGAGGCCGAACAGCTCCAGCAGCCGGCCGTCCCACCGCAGGTCGCCGGTCACCAGGTCCCAGACGAAGGCGCCCACACCAGCAGCATCGACGGCGAGCCGCCACGCGACGCGGTCGCTCTCGGCGTCGAGGGGGGAGCGCGCGCTCGGCGTCGCGGAGTGGTCGTTGCTCACAGACCCTTCTCACACCAGGTGGGTGGCCCACGTTCCTCGAGGCACTCGCACAGCGTGCCACAGGGTCGGGCGGGGCGGGGGCGAACGGAGAAGCTCAGTGCCGGACGCGAACCCGGGCCGCGGGTGGGAGGTCGTCGCCGTCCGCTGGGAGCGCCGAGACCGGATCGACGGGGAGCTGGGCGACCTGCTCGCGACACCACACGGACACCGCACGGGTGCCGTCGAGGACCCCGGTGCGGAACGTCTGCCACGGCTCCCACCGGGCCTCGCCGACCTCGAGGGGGTCGGGGGAGACGCCGCCGGACGCGAAGCCGACGAACACGGGGCACATCTCGTTCTCGACGACGCCGTCCTGCTCGGCGTGGTAGCGGAACCGCGGCAGCACGAGCCGCAGGTCGGTGACGGAGGTGCCGAGCTCCTGCTCGACCCGGCGGCGTACGGCGTCGTCGAGCGGCTCGCCCGGGGCGGGGTGACCGCAGCAGCTGTTGGTCCACACGCCCGGGAAGGTGCGCTTGTGGAGCGCCCGCTGCGTCACCAGCACGTTGCCCGTGTCGTCGAAGAGGTAGCACGAGAAGGCCAGGTGCAGCGGGGTGTCGGCGTGGTGGACTCCCGCCTTGTCGGCGGTGCCGATGGCCTGCCCGTCCTCGTCGAGCAGCACCACCAGCTCGGGTGCGCCGGCGTAGGACGTGCTGGTGTCGGGTGCGGTCATGCGGGCCTCCCCACGGGTCGGGCGAGCTGGTTGACGGCGAGGTCGAAGAGCCACGGCGCACGGGACGCGGCCGGGACGAGCTGTCGGCGGACCGCGGCGTGGGCGGTGGCCCGCAGCAGGGCGTGGGTGAGGAGCTCGTGCCGCCGGCCGAGCCGCCCGGCGAGCCGGTCGTAGCGGTCGGTCCGGCCCTCGGCGATGCACGCCACGGCGACGCGCGACTGGGCGAGCCCCAGGGCGATGCCCTCGCCGGTCAGGGCGTCGACGTAGCCCGCCGCGTCGCCGACCAGCAGCACCCTCCCGGCCGACCGCGCGCGTGCGCGCTGGCGCAGCGGTCCTGCCCCCATCACCCGGGTGCGCGGGCCCGTGAGGCGTTGCTGGAGCAGGGGGAAGTCCTCGATCAGCTCCTCGAAGCGCGACCCGGCCTCCCCGAGCACCGCAACCCCGACGAGGTCGTCGTCGACCGGCGTGACGTAGGCCTCGGCGCGCCGTGACCAGTGCACCTCCACGTAGGACGACCACGGAGCCTGCTGCACGTGGCAGCGCAGCCCGAAGCGACGGCGACCCGCGACGGGTGCGTCGAGGCCGACCAGTCGGCGCACGGGGGAGTGCAGGCCGTCGGCGGCGACGAGGTGGCGGGTCGGCTCGCCGTCGACCAGCAGGTGGTCGCCGGCGTCGTCCACGCGCGTCACCGGGCGCGGGTCCACCTCGATGCGCGCGGCGGAGACCCGCTCGGCGAGCGCGTCGTGGAGGACGGTGCGGCGCACGCCGCGCCCCGGCCCGTGGGCGAACCGCGCGGTCGCGCCCGGACCGTCGGCATCCCCGTCCAGGTAGCGGATCCCGCTGAGCTCGCGGCCCTGCGGGTGGACGCCGAGGGCGGAGAGCTCCGCGACGGCACCGGGCATCAGGCCCTCGCCGCACGCCTTGTCGATCGGCCCGGTGCGGGGCTCGCGCACCACGACCGAGAGCCCGGCGCGGTGGGCGTGCAGGGCTGCCGCGAGACCGACCGGCCCCCCGCCGGCCACCACCACGTCATGCACCGGCGGCCTCCGTCCGCGGCTCGGTGGCGACACCCGGCGCCGGCAGGGTGGCAAGTGCCGCGTCCTCCACCCGGATGCGTACGACGAGCAGGGCGGCGTTGAGGACCGTGAAGACCACAGCAGTGATCCAGGCGGCGTGCACCAGCGGCAGCGCGATCCCCTCCACCACGACGGCGACGTAGTTGGGGTGGCGGAGGAACCGGTAGGGCCCCGAGGTCGCCGGCGGCATCCCCGGCACGACGATCACGCGCGTGTTCCACCGCGGGCCGAGCGTGGCGATGCACCACCAGCGCAGGGCCTGCGACGCGACGACGAGCGCGAGCATCGACCACGCCAGGACCGGCGGCACGTCCGGCTGGCGGATCCACGCCTCGGCGAGCGCCCCGACGAGGAGGCCGGTGTGCAGCACCACCATGAACGGGAAGTGGCCGAGCCCGTGCTCGACGCCACCGCGTTCGCGGCTCCACCGGGCGTTGCGGGTCGAGACGACGAGCTCGGCGACGCGCTCCAGGCCGACGAGCACGACCAGGACGGTGAACGCGACGAGCCCGGTCACGACGCGGCCCTCAGCAGCACCAGCTCGGAGCAGAAGCCCGGGCCCATCGCCATCAGGACGCCGTGGGTGCCTGGGACCGGTGGCCGGTCGCGGAGGGTGTCCTCCAGCACGTGGAGCACCGACACCGACGACAGGTTGCCCACCCGGGCCAGCGACTCCCAGGTCAGCCGGACCGCCTCCCGTGACACCTCGAGCGCCTCCTCGAGCGCCTCGATCACCTTGGGGCCGCCGGGGTGGCACACCCACCAGCCGATGTCGGCGCGGGTGAGCCCGTGGTCGGCGAGGAAGGCGTCGACGTCGCCGCGGACGAAGCGGCCCACGAGGGTGGGCACCTCGGCGTCGAGCACGATGCGCAGGCCGTTGCCGGTG
>DASTPB010000161.1:0-4555 GCA_035762385.1 Nocardioides sp.
TGCAGCGTGCCCACGCCGACCGCCTCCCCTGCTCGCTCGGTGCGCATGTCGATGGTCATCGCTCATCCTTCCGTCCGTCGTGGTCCTGTCACCAGGTGTGACGGCGGTGGGCGCGCGAACTCATCACCCGGGCAGACGAGCGCAGGGGCGGTCCGCGCTTGATGAGCACGGGCGGTCGAGCCGGTTGCCGGGGCACTGCCCGCACGACGGGTCGGCGCTACCGGACCACGGCGACAGGGCAGTGAGCGCGGTGGAGGACGTCGTGGCTGACCGAACCGAGGAGGAGGCCGGCGAAGGGGTTGAGCCCACGCGACCCGACCACCACGAGCGACGCGTGGCGCGAGGCATCCACGAGCGCCTGCGCCGGCGACAGGGCGATGAACTCCGAGTCGACGTCCACGTCGGGGTGCGCGCCCACGAGCTCGCCCATGGTCTCGGCGAGCTGGCGCTCCTGCTCGGTCAGGAAGGTCCCGAGCTTCTCGGGCAGGAGTCCACGGCGGTCCAGCTGCACCGGGCCGAACGCTGCGGCACGCACCGCCGTCACGGTCTCCCCGGTCGCCCGGGCCCGGCGGCAGGCGAAGGCCAGGGCGGCATTGCTCGACGACGAGCCGTCGACGCCGACGACGATGCGCTTCGCCTCGCGTGACGCGACGGGCCGGACCACCACGACCGGGCACCCCGCATGCCGGGCCAGGTGCTGGCTGACCGAGCCGATGAAGATCTCGCCGGCGCGGCCGTGTCCGCGGCTGCCCAGCACCAGGAGCGACGCCTGCAGGGCCAGGTCGACCAGTGTCGGTACGACGGCCCCGCGGCGGAGGTGGATGCTGCTGCGGTCGACCCCGGCGGCCTTGAGTCGTCGCGCCGCCCGCTGCTCCACCTCCACCCAGTGGTCGTCGGGCCACCACGCGACACCCGGCAGGGCACCCGGGTCGTCGACGATGGCGACGTCCATCGACTCGTCGAGGAGGAGTGCGCTCTCTGCCGCCCAGTCGAGGGCGAGGTCGGCGTCCGTGGAGCCGTCGTATCCGACGAGGATCGGTCCGGTGCTGTCGTCCATGCCTCCAGCGTGGGACCGACGCTGGGGGGCGACAAGGGTCGTAGGTCCTTGCCGCAGCAGCTTCCGTCAGGTGGGTCCCTCGATGCGCACAGCCTGCTGACGGCCGGCGAGCTCCAGCCCTGCCTGCCACCCGGGGACCCGGGTGCCCCCCGGCGGCTGGATGCCGTGCACCGCGTGGCCGCTGCGCGTCAGCAGCCAGGCCGCGACCGAGTTCGAGTTCCACATGTCGCCCGCGTGCAGCTCGTCCCGTCCCCAGGTGAGCGGCGGCACGAGTGGCGCGAGCTCGAGAACACGTCGCGCGCGAGTGGCGTCGGTGCTGACCTGCTGGGCGCCCACCGCCGCCCCGAGGTCCGGGATGACCCCACCCCTCCAGCAGCGGACCTCGTAGCGGAAGAGGACGGAACGGCCGAGTGGCCGCAGCCCTACCGGGCCCGACTGCACGACGCCGCGATCGGGAGCGTGCACGTTCCACACAGGTCCCACCTCGATGGCGAAACGGTCGCCGTCCAGCGCAACCTCGAGCGCTGCGTGGACGAGGTCCAGCGGCGCCCGGTGCTCGCGCCGCGAGCTGATCGCCTCGTACGCCCGTCCACACCGACGAACGAGGTGACCGCCGGCGCCGAGCGGGATCCAGTACAGCGTCACCGCGTGGCCGTGCGGGTCACCCACCATGTCCACCTCCGGGTCGCGGTCGCCTGATCCCGTCTCCATTCCCGTCTCCATTCCCGTCTCCATGGTCGCCCGCGCGGTCCAGGGCACGCCCGGGTCGGAAGTCCCGGGATCCGACCACCACGGCCCTTGGTCCCACCCCGAGGGGGGCTTTCGCACCTGCCGGGGCAGCCCACCTCGCTGTTTGGTTGTCAGTGAAGACAGTCCGCCCATCAGAGGAGTGAGCACACATGCGCGCAGCAGTCGTCCCAGCGCTCGGCCAACCGCTGGAGATCCGAGACGTCCCCGTCCCCGAGCCGGGCGCTGGACAGCTCCTGGTGAAGATCGAGGCCAGCGGGCTCTGCCACACCGACATCCACGCCGCGCGGGGCGACTGGCCGGTCAAGCCGAAGATCCCCCTCATCCCGGGACACGAGGGCGTCGGGACGGTCACCGCCGTCGGCACCGACGTTGACTCCGCGCTCGTGGGTACCCGCGTCGCACTGCCGTGGCTCGGCCATGCCTGCGGCCGCTGCCGGTACTGCGTGAGTGGCTGGGAGACCTACTGCACCGCGCCGGCGTACACCGGCTACACGATCGACGGCTCCTACGCCGAGTACGCGATCGGCTACGCCAGCCACGCCGTACCGGTGCCGGACGGCGTGGCATCGCTCGACGCCGCTCCCCTCACCTGCGCCGGCGTCACCACCTACAAGGCGCTCACGGTCGCCAGGCCCCGACCGAACGAGGTCGCCATGATCGTCGGCATCGGCGGGCTGGGGCACCTCGCCCTGCAGTACGCCCGGATCTTCGGCACCACCACGGTTGCCGTGGACGTGGAGGACGCCAAGCTCGACCTCGCCAAGCAGCTCGGCGCCGACCACGTCGTCGACGCCCGCGGCGACCAGGCCACGGCTCTCGCCGAGCTGGGCGGCGTGGACGTCGCCGTGGTCACGGTGCCCTCCCCGGCCGCGATGCGTGCCGCCCACGCCGCGCTCAATCCCAACGGCCGCCTCGTCCTCGTCGGGCTGCCGGCCGACAACCGGCTCGAGCTCCCGGTCTTCGAGACCGTGCTCAAGGGCATCTCCGTGATCGGCTCGCTCGTCGGCACCCGCAACGACCTCGCCGACTGCTTCGCCCTGCATGCCCAGGGCCGCACCCGCGTGGTCACCGAGACCCGACGCCTCGAGGACGTCAACGAGTGCTTCGACGAAGTCCTGGCCGGACAGGTGCCCGCGCGGCTCGTCTTCGACGTCGGCGCAGACTCGTGAGCGCCGGCGTGACGCCGGGCGTGGACACGCCGCGGCCGGCGCTCGCCGCCTGAGTCGACACGACGCCGACCACGTCCCCCTTCAGTCGCCCGTACGCTCGCGCGGCTCGGGGTCGGTCGTCCGGAGCGGGGCCCTGCCCGACACCCGCGGTGCGGAGCCCGCCTCGACCCGCCGCTTCAGCCCCCGCAGCATCCCGGTGGCCATCACGTAGTCGGCCGGGACGATCCCGGCGTCGTACAGGGCGATGAACCACCACGGGCGCCCGCGAGCACGTACGCGCAGGTGGGCGCGGGTGCGGGCGCCCGGCATCCCGCTGAGCTGGAAGCTCCACGTCCACACGAGCTCGACGCCGTACCGGACGTCCCAGCCTGGCGGCACGTGGGTCGTGGAGCGCAGCACCAGCCGGTACGGCCTCTCGACCTCGGCGACCACGTAGTGCGCCGTGCCTGGCCGGCCGTCCGGGATGGTGTCGCCGACCCGCAGGTCGCGGACGAGGTGGGGGTCCAGCGCCTCCAGGCTGGACCAGTTGTCCGGGAACAACAGCCGGTCGACCCAGCGCGGTGTGTACCAGCCCGCCAGGTGCCACCCCATCTGCGTGAGCCACGGCCACACCTCGGAGGGCGGGGCGTCGATGGTGATGGCATGGTCCGTGCGCATCTGGGGGCACGGCACCAGTGCGTCACCGGCCATGGCGGCCGCGCGTTCGGCGCGCGTGGAACCGGCTCGACGTCCCAACGCGTGCAGTGCGGCATAGGCGCTGCCCACGCCGCCGACGACGAGTGCTCGGCGCATGACGGACCTCTTCCTCTCACCGTCATCGTGCCGAGGGAACCCGGGCACACGGCAGAGGCGGAGGTCCGCGGTCGATGGCCCTTCGACCCGCGCACCCCCCGCCGCGGGCGTCCTCGTGCGTGCGAGCCGAGGGAGCGGGACCTATCCCTGCGCCATGTCGACGAATCGGGAGTAGTGGCCCTGGAAGGCGACCGTGAGGTCGCGGGTGGGGCCGTTGCGGTGCTTGGCGACGATGAGGTCGGCCTCGCCGGGACGGGTCGACTCCTTCTCATAGACGTCGTCGCGGTGGAGCAGGATCACCATGTCGGCATCCTGCTCGAGCGAGCCCGACTCACGCAGGTCGCTCATCATCGGGCGCTTGTCGCCGCGCTGCTCGGGACCACGGTTGAGCTGCGACAGGGCGATGATGGGGCACTCGAGCTCCTTGGCGAGGAGCTTGATGTTGCGGGAGAACTCCGAGACCTCGAGCTGGCGCGACTCGACCTTCTTGCCCGAGCTCATCAGCTGCATGTAGTCGATGACGATGAGCTTGAGGTCGTGGCGCTGCTTGAGCCGGCGGGCCTTGGCGCGGATCTCCATCATCGTCATGTTGGGGCTGTCGTCGATGAACATCGGCGCCCCCGAGACCTGACCCATCTTGCGGGCGAGCTTCTCCCAGTCGTCGTCGCGCATCGTGCCGTTGCGGATGTGGTTGAGCGGCACCTTCGCCTCCGCGGAGAGCAGGCGCATCATGATCTCCGAGCGCGTCATCTCGAGGCTGAAGAAGACGCTGGTGAGGTTGTTGTGG
>DASTPB010000162.1:0-11121 GCA_035762385.1 Nocardioides sp.
TACGACGCCGAGGCGCGGCGCCGCGTCGACGACCCGCGGGTGACCTTCCAGCTCTTCAACCTGCTCGAGCTGCGCCACGTGCTCGCTGTGCCCGCCTGGATCGCCCGGATGCCCGGGCCGCGCGCGGTCGGGTGCGTCCACGTCGTCGAGCGCCTCGGTCGCCGGGGTCGCCTCAACATGCTGCGCTCGGCCCGCATGGTGCTGGCCGGGACGACCGGCACCCTGCACCTGCAGTTCCTCAGCGAGAAGGGGCGCGACGGCTACGCTCGCCGCACCGGCGCCCGCAAGCCCCTCGACCCGGCGATCGTCGCGGCGGAGGTGGAGGAGTCCGGCGGGCGGATCCTGGAGCAGGTCCGCGAGCACGTCTCGGACGCGCCCGGCAGCTCGCAGGTGTGCCGCATGATCATCGACTGGAACGCGTGAGGTGGGAGCAGACATGTTCGGACTGGGCAATCGGAGGGGGCACCGCTCCGGCGCCGAGGTCGACAGCAGCCTCGAGAAGCGCGTCGCGGCTCTCGAGGAGGCCGTCCAGGAGAACCGCGCCCTCAACGTGCGGTTGGCCGAGCTCACCGACGTCGTGACGGAGCTGCTGCTCCCGGTGGCCGCACGCGACGAGGAGAAGCTGGAGGAGCTGCTCGGGAAGTACCGCGGGGACTTGTCTTGAGCCCTGGCCCACGCGACCCCGGCGGCCCCCGCCGGGTCTTCCTGCACGTGGGGCTGCCCAAGACCGGTACGACGTACCTCCAGCAGGTCGTCTGGGCCAACCGCGACCGGCTGCGGTCGGCGGGGCTCCTCGTCCCGGGGTTCGGCCACCGCGAGCACCTGTGGGCGGCGCTGGACCTGCAGGAGCGGCCGCGCCTCGCGCGGCGCCATCCCGACGCACCGGGTGCGTGGCGGCGGCTCGTCGACGAGGCCTCCGCACAGTCCGGTGACGTGCTGATCACCCACGAGTTCCTCTGCGGCGCGAGCGCCGAGCAGGCGTCCCGCGCCATCGCCGACTTCCCGGACGCCGAGGTGCACCTGGTCGTCACGGCGCGTGATGCCGCCAGCGTCGTCTCGGCCGGGTGGCAGGAGTCGGTCAAGAACGGCAGCACCGTCGACCTCGACGCCGTCATGGCCGGCAAGGCCGCGGGCGGCCCGGAGTTCAGCATGCGCACGTGGGACCTCGCCGACGTCCTCCGGCGGTGGACCCCCGACCTGCCCCCCGACCAGGTGCACGTGCTGGTGATGCCCGGCCCCGGTGAGCCGCGCGACCTGCACTGGCGGCACTTCGCCGAGGTGCTCGGCCTCGACCCCGACGCCTACGAGGCGCCCGCGGACGCGGTGAACCCGGCGCTGGGGATCGTGCAGATCGAGACCCTGCGGCTGGTCAACGCGCACCTGCCGTCGTACTCCGCGCAGGAGCGCGGCGTGTGGATCCGCGGCTACCTCGCCGAGGACCTGCTGGCCCGCCAGCCGCGCGAGCGCGGCGGCATGCCGGAGCAGTACCTGGCGCGGTTCGCCGAGCTCGACCGGGCCGCCGTCGAGCTGATCGCCGACCGGGGCTTCCACGTGCTGGGGGAGCTGTCGGCACTGACGGCCGCCGCCGGCGGCGCCGCGGGCCGCGAGCCGGAGACGGTCACCACGCAGGAGCTTCTGGAATCGGCGGCGCGACTGGTCGCTGATATCGTGGCCGACGTCCGCGCGAGCACAGGTGATGTGCCGCCACGTCGGGGGAATCTCTGATCCGGGCGCCTCGGGTGCCACGTAGGAGTCTTTGTGCGTTCCAAGTTCGTTGCCCTTTTCGCTGCCTGTGGGCTGATGGCCTCGCTGGCCGCGCCCCTCAGTGCCGCCTCCGCTGTGTCGGTGCCCACGTCGAGCCCGGCCGCGTCGGCCCCTGCGCCGTCGGCCGCACCGGCCGCGCGCCCCGGCAAGCCGAACAAGAAGTGGAAGGTCCCGACCGGGGCCAAGTTCAACAACCCGATGGTCCCCAGCAAGCGCTTCGTCATCGAGCGCCACGTGCTGCGCGCGATCCGCAACACGCCCAAGGGCGAGAAGATCACCATCTCCGCCTACTCGCTGGACCGGCAGGTCTTCGCCGACGAGCTGATCCGCGCCAGGAAGCGCGGCGTCAAGGTGCGGGTGCTGCTCAACGACCACCTGGTGCCCGGCGCCCAGGTGCGCATCCAGCGGGTGCTCGGTCACAACACCGAGAAGAAGAACTTCCTCAAGCGCTGCGTCTCCGGCTGCCGGGCCGACGAGAACGAGTACAACAACCTGCACAGCAAGTTCTACCTGTTCAGCCGCACCGGCAAGAACCGCAACGTCGTCATGCTCGGCTCCTACAACATGACGCTCAACGCCGTGCGCTGGCAGTGGAACGACCTGTGGACCACGGTCGGCAAGGCGACGCTCTACGACCAGTACATCGCCCTGTTCAACGACATGCGGCCCGACTGGGACAAGCGCCGGGCGACCTACGCGTTCTGCGAGGCGGGCCTCAACTGCCCCTCGGGCGACCAGCACAAGTACTACAACATCGTCTTCCCCCGCTACACGACGCCGTCGAACGACGCCGTCCTCGACATCCTCAACAACATCCAGTGCGTCTACACCGACGCGGCGGGCGCGCAGCGCCGTACACAGCTCGCGCTCTCGATGCACTCGATGCGCGGCAAGCGCGGCAACTACATCGCCGACAAGCTGCGCGACCTCTACGCGCAGGGCTGCAACCTGCGGGTCAACTACGGCCTGATGGGGTTCCACACCAAGCAGCACATCGGCGCCCCGACGGCCCGCGGTCGCGTGCCGCTGCGGTCGACCGGGTTCAACCTCAAGGAGGACGTGCCGACCGGTGACTCCGAGATCGACAACATGCCGGAGAACATCGAGCGCTACACCCACCACAAGTACTTCGTGCTGAGGGGCTCCTACAAGGGCAACGTCGACAGCCACATGGTGTGGACCGGCTCCACCAACTGGTCGAGCCTCGGCACCCCGCAGGACGAGATCCTGTTCAGCATGCACGGCCGCGGCAACGTGCGCGACTACATGGAGAACTTCAACCTCATGTGGCAGAAGCCGTTCAGCCGGGACGCCTACACGACGACGTACTCCTCCTGGAAGACGGTCAACGGCCGTCGGGTCGGGGTCGGCCCGATGGTCACGGTCGAGCCCGACCGCCTCAAGGCCGGCGGCCCCACCTGGGAGAACGACTGACCCACGCGGTCGGGGTCGATCACTCCTCCTGCTCGCCGGCGTGGTCGGCGGGCAGGAGCGACTCCGCGAGGCCCCGGACGGTCTCGACGTCGGGGCCCTGGAGCACCACGGTGCTGCCCTTCAGGTCGTGGGCCAGCACGGTCGCGCCCTCGTGGTCCCAGGCCGACCACGACCCGGTGCCCCACGCCGAGAGGTCGACGTCGTCAGCGGGGGTGAGGTGGGGCTGGTCGGCGAGCACGTCGTCGCTCGTGCCGGGCATCTGGTCGAGGACCACGTCGCCGGTCGGGGCGGTGAACTCCATCCGCCACCACTGCGGGTCGGCCTGGTAGCCGCCGCCCACGGTCGTCCACCCCTCGGGCAGGGTGGAGGGGACCATGGTGATGAGGTCGTCGCTCGTGGCCCGCAGCGCGGCCTTCCGGTACATCGGCTTCACGGCGGGCTCCGTGCCGAAGTCGACCGGCTCCACCATCGCGGCGCTCGGGGTGTCGCTGGGCGTCCCGCTCGAGGTCCCGGACGGCGAGCTGTCCGCCGCCGGGTCGACGCCGGAGTCGGGCGCGTCCTCCCCGCAGGCGGCGAGGAGCAGCACGAGAGAGGCTCCGAGGGCTGGTCCGATCGCACGGGTGGCTCGCATGCACTCCAGTCTCTCACGTCACGCGAGCCCCCACGGCGTGTGACGACCGTCTCGCGGGGCGACCCTGCCCAAGGTGAACGTCCGCTAACTAGACTCCGAGCGATCCAGCCGCGAGCGCCCAGGAGCCCACATGCCCCGCCTCTGCCAGACCGATGGCCTCTCCGAGGACCAGTCCGAGATCCTGAAGGCGGTGCGGCAGTTCGTGGACGAGCAGATCGTCCCGGTCGCGCAGGAGCTCGAGCACGCCGACGAGTACCCCCAGGAGATCATCGACGGGCTCAAGGAGCTCGGGGTGTTCGGGTTGACGATCCCCGAGGAGTTCGGCGGCCTCGGTGAGTCGCTGCTGACCTACGCGCTGGTGGTCGAGGAGATCGCGCGCGGGTGGATGAGCGTGTCGGGGGTGATCAACACCCACTTCATCGTGGCCTACATGCTTGTCCAGCACGGCACGACCGAGCAGAAGGAGAAGTACCTGCCGCGGATGGCGACCGGCGAGGTCCGGGGTGCGTTCAGCATGTCCGAGCCGGGCCTCGGCTCCGACGTGTCCGCGGTGTCGACGAAGGCCACTGTGTCGAAGAAGGACGACGACGGGGCTGCGCTCGAGTACTCCATCACGGGGCAGAAGATGTGGCTGACCAACGGCGCCACCTCGACCCTGGTGGCGGTGCTGACCAAGACCGACGAGGGCGCGGACAGCGTCTACAAGAACATGACGACGTTCCTGGTCGAGAAGGAGCCCGGGTTCGGCGAGACCGCGCAGGGCGTCACGGTGCCGGGGAAGATCGACAAGATGGGCTACAAGGGCGTCGAGACCACCGAGCTCATCCTCGAGGGACATCAGATCTCCGCCGACCAGGTCCTCGGTGGGGAGCCCGGCAAGGGGTTCTTCCAGATGATGGACGGCGTCGAGGTCGGCCGGGTCAACGTCGCCGCCCGGGCGTGTGGGCTGGCGTGGCGCGGGTTCGAGCTCGCGATCGCCTACGCCCAGCAGCGCAAGACCTTCGGCAAGCCGATCGCGGAGCACCAGGCGGTGCTGTTCCGGCTCGCGGAGATGGCCACCAAGGTCGAGGTCGCCCACACGATGATGGTCAAGGCCGCCCGCCTCAAGGACACCGGCCAGCGGATGGACGTCGAGGCCGGGATGGCCAAGATGGTCGCGAGCGAGTACGCCAACGAGGTCGTCGAGGACTCCTTCCGCATCCACGGCGGCTACGGCTACTCCAAGGAGTACGAGATCGAGCGGCTGATGCGCGAGGTGAAGTTCATGCTCATCGGCGAGGGCACCTCCGACATCCAGAAGATGATCATCGGCCGCAGCCTCCTCAAGGACTACCAGCTGCGCTGACGCGCGGCTACGGGACGATGGCGGCCATGAAGACGAACGCCGGCAACTTCTTCGAGGACTTCGCGGTCGGGCAGGAGATCGAGCACGCCACGCCGCGCACGGTCACCGAGGGCGACCGGGCGCTCTACGGCGCGATCTACCCGACCCGCTTCGCGGTGCCGTCGTCGGCGGAGTTCGCGGCCTCGGTGGGGCTGGCGGCCCACCCGGTCGAGGAGCTCATCGCCTTCCACATCGCCTTCGGCAAGACCGTGCCAGACGTCTCGCTCAACGCCGTGGCCAACCTCGGCTACGCCGAGTGCCGGTTCCACGTGCCCGTCGTGCCGGGCGACACGCTGCGCACCCGCTCGGAGGTCATCGGCCTCAAGCAGAACTCCAACGGCCGCACCGGCGTGGTCTGGGTGCGCTCGACCGCCACCAACCAGCGCGGCGAGGTCGCGATCGACTGGGCGCGCTGGGTCATGGTGCACAAGCGCTCGGCCTCCTCGCCCGCCCCGGAGACCGTGGTGCCGTCGCTCGCCGACGTCGTCGCGCCCGACGACCTGGTGGTCCCCGCGGGCCTCGACTTCTCGTCGTACGACGTGGTCGCCGCCGGCGAGCCGCACCGCCTCGGGGACTACGAGGTGGGGGAGCGCATCGACCACGTCGACGGCGTCACCCTCACCGACGCCGAGCACATGATGGCCACCCGGCTGTGGCAGAACACCGCCAAGGTGCACTTCAACACCGACGCGCGCCCCGACGGCCGGCGACTGGTCTACGGCGGCCACGTCATCTCGCTGGCGCGGGCGCTGTCCTTCAACGGCCTGGCCAACGCCCAGCTCGTCGCCGCCATCAACGCCGGCGCCCACGTCGCGCCGGCCTTCGCCGACGACACGGTCCATGCCTGGTCCGAGGTGCTCGACACGGCGTCCCTCGACGCGCCGGGCGTCGGGGCGCTGCGCCTGCGGCTCGTCGCCACCAGAGGACGCGACGAGTCGATGACGCTGCGCGGCGAGGACGGGGCGTACGCCGACGGGGTGCTGCTCGACCTCGACTACTGGGCGCTCGTGCCGCGCTGACGTCCGCTCGAGCGGAGCAGGTGGTCCCCGATCAGGCCGACGGCCTCCTCCAGCGACCCCGGTTCCCGGCCCGCGCCCAGGCGCGACAGCACCGTGCGGGCGGCTTCGAGGAGCTCCTCGTCGGTCGCGTCGTCGGGAGTCCGCCCGTCGCGGGGCGGGGCGGGCAGCAGGTCGTCCAGGTCGCCCACGACGTCGTACGCGCCGGCGCGCAGCTCGGCGACGACCGCGGTCGAGCGCTCGTGCACCCAGGCGTGGTGCCGGGCGGGCAGCACGAACGACTCGCGCGTCGCCGATCCCACGAGCGCCTCGGGGACGAACGTCCCCTTCACGTGACGGGTCAGCCCCGGGGAGCGTTCCGACCGCGGCAGCCGCTCGTTGACCCGCCGCAGCAGCTCCGCCTCGACGAGGCCGAGGGAGTCGTTGGGACGCTCGGCGTCGGTGTGGAGGCCGGCCACGTCCACGCCGAGGACCGACGCGGTCCGCAGCCACAGCTCCTCGCGGGGCGCGCCCGGGGGAGGCACGACGACGAGGTGGGCGCGCTCGTCGGGGAGCCCGGCGGACCAGCGCTCGAGGATCGCGGGCACGTCCTGGTAGCGCCAGAACTTCTGGCCGTCCTCGTCGCGGCGGACCGTGGCGAGGAACCGGCGGTAGCGCTGCCGAGCGCCCATCTTGACCCGCTGCTGCCACGCCGAGGGCAGCACCCGACCGAGGTCGCGCGCGGTCACGACCACGTGGACCTCGTCGGCGGCGGACGCGAGGTCGTCGAGCGCGGCCCGAGCCGCTGCGGGAGGTGAGTCCGAGAAGTGCTCGTTGGTGACGAGCACGTCGCCGGACCAGAGCCGGGCCTCCTGGACGAGGCGCCGCCAGGCGTCGCGCTCGCGGTCGGCGAGGGTCTCCACCACCGCGGTCATCCCCTTGACCACGGCGGCCGCGGCGAAGTGGTCGCGGCGCACGCCGGGCAGCAGCAGGCCGCGGGCGCACAGCTCGTCACGGTTGCGCCACCAGAGGTCCTGCAGGAACGAGGTGCCCGACTTCGCCGTGCCGACGTGGAGGAACACCCGGCGAGCCATGCCGGCGACCCTACTGGGTGGCGTCAGACTCGGTCCGTGGCCTGGGATCGCACGTTCTTCTACGACACCTACCCGCGGCTCGAGGACGACTTCGCCGCGCGCCTCGACGAGAGCCTCGCACCGCGGGACCCCTCGGTGCTCCTGCAGGTGGTGCGCGAGCTCGACCTGCGTCCCGACAGCCGGGTCGTCGACGTCGGGTGCGGCGAGGGCCACCACGCCGTACGCCTCGCCACCCACTTCGGCTTCCGGGTGCTGGGGATCGACCCCGTGCAGCGCCACCTCGACCTCGCCCGCACCGCCCGCCGGGACCTGGTGCCCGACATCGCCTCCAGGCTCGCGTTCGAGCGCGGCACGGCCACGGAGGTGCCGGTGGCCGACTCCGCCCTCGACCTGGTGTGGTGCCGCGACGTCATGGTCCACGTCGACCGGCCCGCCGACGCCTTCGCGGAGTTCGCCCGCGTGCTCCGGCCGGGCGGCCACGTCGTGGCGTTCCAGGCCGTCGCGACCGACCTGCTCGGCGAGGACGAGGCCGACTGGCTCTTCGACGTCATGGGCGTGGTGCCGGCGTCCGCCGACCCGCGGGTGGTCGACGAGGCGATCGCCCGGTCGGGCCTCGACGTGGTCGACAGCATCGACCTGTCGACCGAGTGGGGCGAGTGGTCGCAGGAGCAGGACGGCAGCGGCGGCCGTGCCCTGCTCCACCTGGCGCGGCTGCTGCGCGAGCCCGGGCGCTACCGGGCCGAGTTCGGCGACGCGGCGTACGACGTGATGCTGGGCGACTGCCGCTGGCGGGTCTACCGGATGATCGGCAAGCTCGGCGCGCGCATCGACGTGCTCCGCAAGCCATAACCGCTCGACCCGGCTCGGGGCGTTTGGCAGGGTGGGCACCCCGTACCGTCATCGACGAGGAGGACCTCATGGCTGATCAGGACCCCAACGCAGACATCAAGGCGAAGATGCGGGAGGCCCTCGATCGCAAGAAGGGGCACGACCACCCCGACGACCGCGCCGGTTCCCGCGAGAAGGCCCACGGCTCCGAGGTCAACGACAAGAACGTCGCGAAGCCGATGCACCGGCGCAAGGCCGGCGGCGGAGGGGTCTGAGGCCCCTCGGACACCAGCGACCCTCATCGCGCGCCGGCGGGCACCTCGTCCGCCGGCGCGAACGCCCTCGCCAGCCAGAACAGGGCCACCACGAGGACGAGGGGCACGGCGAAGCCGACCCGCAGCGAGCCCGACCCGACCGCTCCCGTCAGGACGGCGCCGAGCAGCGCGCCGGCGTAGTTGAACTGGTTGAAGCGCGCCACCACGGCGTCGACCCGCGCTCGCCGCGTGGCCGGGTCGGCGTCCCGGCCGGCGAGGGCCGCGGCGGCGGAGAAGCTCAGGGGTGCGACCACCGCCACCCCGCACCCGAGCAGGGTGAAGCCGAGCACCGCGACCGGCCACGACGGTGCGAGGACCACGACCGCGAGGGCGACGAACGCGATCGCCGCGCCCACCCGCACGAGGCGGACCGCGCCGACCCGTTCGGTGAGGCGGTCGCCGGCCAGGCGGACCACGCCGCTGGCCACCAGGTAGGGGAGGGTGGCGAGCGCCACCAGGCCCTCGGGCGCGTCGAAGACGTCGTCGAGGTAGACCGGCCCCCAGGTGGCCGCCGCGGTGTCGACCGTGTAGAAGACGACGAGGGCCAGGCCCACCAGCACGATCGCCCGCCACGGGACGTCGGTGTCGGTGCTGGTGGCGGCAACGCCGTGGTCGCGGGGGAGGTACGGCGCCAGGCTGGCCGCGAGCGGCAGCACGGCGACCAGCGCGACGGCCGACCAGGGGAGGTCGCCGGTGGCCAGCGTGGTGATCGCGGCGACGATGCCGCCCATGGTCCACGCGCCGTGGCACGACGGCAGCACGACCCGGCCCCACCGGTGCTCGAGGGCCACCGCCTGCATGTTGCCCGTCGCGTCGACGAGCCCGAGCCCGACGCCGTACGCCGCGAGGCCCAGCACGAAGACCGGCCGGGTCGGGGCGAGGACGGCCACCGTGACCGAGACGGCGACGACCAGCAGCCCGGCGCGCAGCACCACGGCGCTGTCGAGGCGCGGGGCGAGCCGCTCGGCCACGAGCGAGCCGGCCCCCGCGAGCAGCACCATCATCAGCAGGACGCCGGAGAGCGCGAGCTCGCCGAGGTCCCAGCGCTCCTGGAACCGCGGCAGCCGCGTGGTCAGGCTGATGAACACCAGGCCCTGCACGGCGAACGCCCCGGCGATCGCCCGTCGCGCCCGGTGGAGGTCGGCGGTCGTCATGCCGAGCATCGTGGCAGCACGGCCCGGCGCCCGTGGCAGACTCGCGGACATGACCTCCGGCGGCGTGCACTCCGACGGCCCCGAGCTCTGGGTGGTCCGGCACGGGGAGACGGAGTGGAGCCGCGACGGCCGGCACACGTCGGTCACCGACCTGCCGCTCACCGAGGCCGGCGAGGCGGCGGCGGCCGCGCTGTCCCCGCGGCTGGCCGAGGTGGACTTCGACCTCGTCCTGACCAGTCCTCGCCAGCGCGCGCGTCGCACGGCCGAGCTCGCCGGCTTCCCCGACGCGACCGTCGACGACGACCTCGTCGAGTGGGCCTACGGCGACTACGAGGGCGTGACCACCGCCGAGATCCGCGAGGACGTGCCCGGCTGGCGGATCTGGACGCACCCCGTGCCGGGCGGCGAGACCGCCGACCAGGTCGCCGCCCGCCTCGACCGCGTCGTCGCCCGGGCGCGCGAGCACGACCGCACCCTCGTCTTCGCCCACGGCCACTCGCTGCGCGTGCTCACCGCTCGGTGGGTTGAGCAGGCGCCCGACCTGGGCCAGTTCTTCCGGCTCGACACGTCGACGGTGTCGGTGCTCGGCGTCGAGCGCGACCACCCGGCGCTGCTGAAGTGGAACAGCTGACGTGCGGATCGACCTCCACACGCACTCCTCGGCCAGCGACGGCACCGACACCCCCGGTGACCTCGTCCGCGAGGCCGCGGCAGCCGGGCTCGACGTGGTCGCGCTGACCGACCACGACGCCATGTCGGGGTGGGGCGAGGCGCAGGAGGCGGCCGACGACGTCGGCATCACGCTCGTGCCGGGCCTCGAGATCAGCACGCGCTTCGGCCACCGCGGGGTGCACCTCCTCGGCTACCTGCCCGATCCGACCGACCCGGGGCTGGTGCTCGAGCTCGACCGGATCCTCGAGGGGCGCACGGCCCGGACGCCTGCCATCGTGGCCGCCCTCCGCGCGCACGGCATCGACATCACCGAGGACGACGTACGCCGCGAGTCGGGCGGCTCGGTCGCGGCGGGCCGCCCGCACGTGGCCGACGCGCTCGCCCGGCTCGGGGTGGTCCGCGACCGCACCGAGGCCTTCGCGACCCTGCTGAGCCCGGGGCAGCCGGGCTACGTCAACCGCTACGCGTCCGCGCTCGCGGACATGATCCCGCTCGTCGTCGCCGCCGGGGGCGTCGCGGTGCTCGCCCACCCGTGGGGTCGCGGGAGCCGGTCCGTGCTGCCCGTGGAGGCGCTCGCCGAGCTGAAGGACCTCGGACTGGCCGGCATCGAGGTCGACCACCAGGACCACTCCGACGAGGACCGGGCCGAGCTGCGCGGCCTCGCGGCCGACCTGGACCTCGTCGTCACCGGCAGCAGCGACCACCACGGGCTCGGCAAGGTCGACCACGACCTCGGTGTCCACACGACCGACCCCGAGCAGTACGAGCGGCTGCTGTCGCTCGCCGCGAACCGGCTCGGTGGCTGAGCACGAGGGCGGGTTGCCCGACCGCGTGCTGCTCTACGGCGTCAC
>DASTPB010000163.1:0-4706 GCA_035762385.1 Nocardioides sp.
GCGGGCGGGCTGCGGCTCTTCCGGGAGTTCGTGGTCGACCACCGCGAGGCCTACGGCTCGTGGGACGTCATGCAGGTCTTCGTGGCCTCCACGGACCTGACCGACGCCGACATCGACTGCCGCGAGGGACGGCAGATCGTCTTCGTCGACCCCGCGGTCGCGCGCGGCCTCGACCTGAGCTCCGCCGCGACCGACATCGTCCCGGCCTTCCTCGACAGCGACCTCTACGCCAGCATGGCGCCATGAGCGAACCAGCCCTCACCGTGCACCCGGTTCCGTCGATGGGCGCCGAGGACGTGCTCGTCACCCCCGACGGCACCGTCCTGACCGGCACCGCGGACGGGGTGATCTGGGCGCTCGACCCCGCAACGGGCAACACCCGTCGCGTCGCCGACACCGGCGGGCGGCCGCTGGGCATCGAGCTGCTGCCCGACGGCGACCTCCTCGTCTGCGACGCGCGGCGCGGCCTGTTGCGGGTCTCCCGCGACGACGGCGCCGTCGAGGTGCTCGTCGGCGAGGTCGACGGTGAGCCGATGAGGTTCTGCAACAACGCCGCTGTCGCCGCCGACGGCACCGTGTGGTTCAGCGACTCCTCGCTGCACCACGGCATCGACCACTGGAAGGACGACTTCGTCGAGCACACCCGCACCGGCCGGCTGCTGCGCCGCGACCCGGACGGGGCCGTCGAGGTGGTGCTCACCGGGCTGGCGTTCGCCAACGGCGTCGCCCTCGCCGCGGACGAGTCCTACGTCGCCGTGGCCGAGTGCCGCGGTCGCACGCTCGTACGCCTCTGGCTGACCGGCCCGCGCGCGGGCGAGCGCGACCACCTGGTCACGGACCTCCCCGGTTACCCGGACAACATCAGCCGCGGCAGCGACGGCCTGATCTGGGTGGCGGTCGCCAGCCCGGTCGACGGACTCGTCGAGCGCCTCGGCACGGCGCCGATGCCCCTGCGCAAGGCAGTCACCCGGATCCCGGAGCGGCTGCAGCCGAAGCCGGCACAGACGATCCGGGTCCACGCCTACGACGACGACGGTCGGCTCGTGCACGACCTCGACCTGCCGCGCCCCGAACGCGGTCCCGGCTACCACATGGTCACCGGTGTCCGCGAGCACGACGGGAGGGTCTGGCTGGGGAGCCTCCACGAGCCGGCGGTGGCGGTCGTCGACCGCCCATGAAATAGACTCCCGCCCCATGGCTCTCCTCGACTCGATCGCCTCTCCGCGCGACCTCCGCGGCCTGTCCGCGGAGCAGCTCGACGAGCTCGCGGCGGAGATCCGTGACGTGATGATCCGCACGGTCGCGACCAACTCGGGACACCTCGGCCCCAACCTCGGGGTCGTCGAGCTGACGCTGGCGATCCACCGCGTCTTCGACTCCCCGCGCGACCGGGTCGTGTTCGACACCGGACACCAGTCCTACGTCCACAAGCTCGTCACCGGCCGTCACGCCGACTTCGCCACCCTCCGCAAGGAGGGCGGCATCAGCGGCTACCCCAGCCGGGCGGAGTCCGACCACGACATCGTCGAGAACTCGCACGCCTCCACCGCGCTGTCGTACGCCGACGGGTTGGCCAAGGCCTACGCCATCCGTGGGGAGGACCGGCACGTCGTCGCGGTGATCGGTGACGGCGCCCTCACCGGCGGCATGGCGTGGGAGGCCCTCAACAACATCGCGATCGCCAGGAAGAGCCGCCTCGTGATCGTCGTCAACGACAACGAGCGGTCCTACACCCCGACCATCGGCGGGCTCGCCACGGCGCTGACCTCGCTGCGCACCAACCCGCGCTACGAACAGGTCCTCGACCTGGTGAAGAAGCGGCTCAACGCCGTCCCCGGCGTCGGGCACGCGGCGTACGACGCGCTGCACGCAGTCAAGAAGGGGATGAAGGACGCCCTCGCCCCGCAAGGGCTGTTCGAGGACCTCGGCCTGAAGTACGTCGGCCCCGTCGACGGCCACGACCGCGCCGCGATGGAGCAGGCGCTGGCCAACGCGAAGCGGTTCGACGGCCCCGTCATCGTCCACGCGCTCACCCGCAAGGGCCAGGGCTACGACCCCGCCCTGCGGCACGAGGCCGACCAGTTCCACGCCCCCGGCCCCTTCGACGTGCAGACCGGCGCGGAGAAGCCCAAGGGCAAGATCTGGACCGACCACTTCTCCGAGGCGATCGTCGACCTCGGCGCCCGCCGCGAGGACGTCGTCGCGATCACCGCGGCGATGATGCACCCCGTGGGCCTCGACGTGTTCGCCGAGAAGTTCCCCGAGCGCACCTTCGACGTCGGCATCGCCGAGCAGCACGCCGTCACCTCGGCCGCGGGGCTCGCGATGGGCGGCCTCCACCCCGTCTTCGCGGTCTACGCGACGTTCCTCAACCGCGCCTTCGACCAGGTCCTGATGGACGTCGCGCTGCACAAGTGCGGCGTCACCTTCGTGCTGGACCGCTCGGGTGTCACCGGCGACGACGGCGCCAGCCACAACGGCATGTGGGACATGTCGATCCTCCAGGTCGTCCCCGGCCTGCGGCTGGCGGCGCCCCGTGACGTCCCGCGGCTCCACGAGCTGCTCGACGAGGCCGTCCAGGTCGACGACGCGCCGACGGTGGTCCGCTTCCCCAAGGGTCCGCCGCCCGAGGACGTGCCGGCGATCGACAAGGCCGGCGGCGCAGACGTGCTCGTGCGCTCCGGTGACCGAGACGTGCTCGTCGTCGCAGTCGGGTCGATGGCGACCACGGCCGTCGAGGTGGCGGCGCGCCTGACCGACCAGGGCATCGGCGTCACCGTCGTGGACCCGCGCTGGGTCAAGCCGGTCGACCCCGCCCTGATCGACCTCGCCCGCGAGCACCGCCTGGTGGTGAGCGTCGAGGACAACGGGCGCGTCGGAGGATGCGGAGCGACGCTCCTGCAGGCCCTCAACGACGCGGGCGTGCGCACGCCGTTCCGCCTGCACGGCATCCCGCAGGAGTTCCTCGACCACGCCAAGCGCGACGTGATCCTGGCGCGCATCGGCCTCGACGCCCAGACCCTCGCGCGGTCGATCGTCGAGGACGTGACCGCCCTCGACCGCGGGCTCGCGGTCGTCGAGGTGGACCACACCGCCTGACCGCTGGACCGGCCCGGGGACATGACTCGACGGTAGGGCTCGGACAGTCCTAGGTTGCAGGGATGAGTCTCTTCCGGACCAAGTCAGTCGAGCAGTCGATCGCCGAGACCGAGGAGCCCGAGCACCGCCTCAAGAAGAACCTGGGCGCCCTCGACCTCACGATCTTCGGCGTCGGTGTGATCATCGGGGCCGGCATCTTCGTCTACACCGGCCTCGTGGCCGCGACCAACGCCGGCCCGGCGATCTCCATCTCGTTCCTCATCGCCGGGCTCGCGTGCGCCCTCGCGGCACTCTGCTACGCCGAGTTCGCCTCCACCGTCCCGGTCGCGGGCAGCGCCTACACCTTCTCGTACGCCACCTTCGGCGAGCTGATCGCCTGGATCATCGGCTGGGACCTGGTGCTCGAGTTCACGGTGGGCGCCTCGGCCCTGGCCGTCGGCTTCTCCGGCTACCTCCAGTCCCTGCTGGACGGCACCGCGCTCGAGATCCCGGCATCGATGGCGTCCGCGAGCGACGGCGTGGTCAACCTGCCGGCCATCGTCATCACCCTGCTCTGCGCGGCGGTGCTGATCGGCGGCATCAAGCTCTCCAGCCGGGTCAACCAGATCGTGGTGGCGATCAAGCTGAGCGTCGTCGCGCTCGTGATCGTCGTCGGCATCGCCCACATCAACACCGCCAACTACTCGCCGTTCGTCCCGCCGAGCCAGCCCTCCGCCGGGAGCGACGCCTCTGCGTGGAAGACGCCGCTGATCACCTCGATCTTCGGTCTCGAGCCGGCGGTCTTCGGGATCGCCGGCGTCATCGCCGGCGCGGCGATCGTCTTCTTCGCCTTCATCGGCTTCGACGTGGTGGCGACCACCGCCGAGGAGACCAAGAACCCGCAGCGCGACGTCCCGATCGGCGTGCTGGGGTCCCTCGCCATCGTGACCGTCCTCTACATCGCGGTCTGCCTGGTGATCACCGGGATGCAGTCCTACACCGACATCGACCCCGACGACGCCGCTCCGTTGGCCACGGCGTTCGAGAAGGTCGGGCAGCACTGGATCTCCGACCTGATCGCGATCGGGGCCACGATCGGGCTCACCGTCGTGGTGCTGATCCTGATGATGGGCCAGACGCGAGTCGCCTTCGCGATGTCCCGCGACGGCCTGCTGCCCCTCGGGCTGGCCAAGGTCCACCCGACGTTCGGGACGCCCTACCGCATCACGACCCTTACCGCGATCATGGTCGCGCTGCTGTCGGGCTTCGTGCCGTTCGAGACGCTGGGTGACCTGGTCAGCATCGGCACGCTGTTCGCGTTCATGCTCGTCAGCGTGGGGGTCCTGGTCCTCCGCAGGACGCGACCCGACCTGCACCGGGCGTTCAAGGTGCCGGGGATCTACGTCGTCGCCACCGCGTCGGTGCTGCTGTGCGGCTACCTCATGCTCAACCTGATCGCCGAGACCTGGGTCAGGTTCCTCGTCTGGATGGCGCTCGGCCTCGTCGTCTACTTCGCCTACGGCCGCTCCCACAGCCGCCTCGGCCGCGGCGAGATGGCGGGCACCCGCACGCCCGAGGCGGCGGTCGACCCCCGCGCCTGACCCCCACCAGGTCGAGTGGGCGCGAGC
>DASTPB010000164.1:0-10417 GCA_035762385.1 Nocardioides sp.
GCCGAAGAAGCCGGCGTCGCGGCCGTCGACCCGGACCGTCACGCCGGCGTTGCCGGCCGCGACCGAGGAGACCTGCGTGCCGTGGCCGAGGGCGTCGCGAGGCGACAGCGACTCCGACGACCTCACGCGGTCGGCGCCGAAGCCGTCGACGTACCACCGCGCGCCGACGATCTTGCGCGTGCAGTCCTCGCTGGTCCAGCCGTCGCCCTCCGCGCAGCCTCCGGCGAACGCCTCGGGGTCGGCGCCGAGTCCGGGGACGTCGGCGAGCGCGGGCGACTCCGGCGCGATGCCCGAGTCGACGACGCCGATCACCACGCCGGCCCCGCCGCGCAGGCGCGGGCTGGCGACGGCGTCGCGGACGGACGCGAAGGAGGTGCTCCCGGCCATCGGCCGGATCGAGTCGGCCTCCACCGAGGCCACGCCGGGCTGGTCGTCGACGAGCGCGAGCTGTGCCTCTGTCAGCCGGACCGCGAAGCCGCTGAGGGCGGTCGTCCAGCGGTAGACCGGCTCGTCGGCGCCCACGGCGGCGAGCACGGCGTCCTGCTCGGCCAGCAGTTCCGGTGCTTCTGCGCGGCCGGCAGCGGTGCCACCGCCGTTCATCGTGACGAGGGTGAGGTCGCCGGGGGCGGCCGTGGGCGGGGCGTCGTCGGCGGTCGCGACGGCGGGCGCAGCCAGGCCGAGGCCGAGCGCGAGCAGGCAGCACCCGACCAGCCGTCTCGCCCGTCGTGCCCGCACGTGTCTCTCCCGCCCAGCAGCCGTCGTCGCCCTCCGCCACGCTGCGGTGGGACCCCCGAGCCTCCCATGGTCCCAGCAGACGCGTGGGCAAATCAAAGCCGTCCCTGTCACACCGCCCCGGAACCCGTTGGTCGGGGGTCGGATGCGCCCCCTATCCTGTGCCACGCCGGGTGGGACCACGCGGTGACGAGTGCTGAGCTGAGTGGGGTGGACCGTGCCGAGTGGCAAGGTGAAGTGGTACGACGCGGAGAAGGGCTTCGGCTTCCTGTCGCAGGAGGACGGTCCCGACGTCTACGTCCACGCCGACGCGCTGCCCGAGGGCACGACCACGCTCAAGGCCGGCACGAAGGTCGAGTTCGGCATCGCCCAGGGGCGCCGGGGCGACCAGGCGCTGCAGGTGCGCGTCCTCGATGCGCCCGCCTCGGTCGCGCGCAACCAGCGCAACGCCCAGCGCAAGCGGCCCGAGGCGATGGTGACCATCGTCGAGGACCTCATCAAGATGCTCGAGGGCGTCGAGGAGACCTACCGGCGCGGCCGGCACCCCGAGCGCGCGGCCGCTCGCGGCACGGCCAAGGTGCTGCGCGCGCTCGCCGACGAGCTCGACGCCTGATCGTCCGCGGCGGCCGACGCGTCGTCAGGTGCGGGCGGGCCGTGCGGCGCGGCCCGAGCGGCTGAGCAGCACGAAGCTCGCCCACAGCCCCAGGACGCCGGCCGCGATGCCGAGTCCGAGCTGCGGGATGAGCGGCATCGCGATGCCGACGAAGCCGCCGATCACCCACGCCAGCTGCAGCGTCGTGTCGGAGCGGGCGAACGCGCTGGCCTGGATCCGGCTGGGGATGTCGCGCTGGATCGTCGAGTCGAGCGACAGCTTGGCGAGCGCCTGCGCGAGACCGGCCGTCAGGCCGAGCAGCACGAGGGTGACCAGCCCGTAGAACAGCGCCCCGAGGGTCGCCACGACGGCGTCGGCCAGCAGCGCGAGCACCACCGTCACGGCGGGGTTGAGCCGTCTGAGCAGCGACCCGATCGTGATGCCGAGGGTGTTGCCGAGGCCCGCCGCCCCGATCACCAGCCCGAGCAGCACCTCGGGCCGCCAGTCGCCGATCGGGTTGTCGCGCAGCAGGAACGCCATGAACATGGTGAGGAAGCCCGAGAGCCAGCGCGGTCCGCAGTTGGCCCGCAACGCGAACGCCACCGCCGCCGGGATGCGGGTGCGCGGGCGGCGACCGGTGCGGACCTCGTCGGTCGAGCCGGTGAGCACCAGCTCGCCCTCGCCCTGGCTGGCGTCGACCTGCTCGGGCAACCGGATCGCCCAGATCGTCGCGAGCACGAAGATGACGAAGCCGTAGCGCAACGACCACTCGGGACCGAACGTCGAGGCGAGGATGGCGAGCGGCGCGGACAGGCCGGCGCCGACGATGCCCGCGAGCGACACCCGGGCGTTGGCCTTGACCAGGGTCAGGTCGGGCGGCAGCAGCCGGGGGACCGCGGCGGCACGCGTGACGCCGTACGCCTTCGAGGCGACGAGGCAGCCGAGGGCGGCCGGGAACAGCCAGTCGGAGTCGGTGACCACGGCGGTGGCCAGCACCCAGCACAGGAAGCAGCGGGTCGCCATCGTGGCGCCCACCGCCCAGCGTCGCCCGTGGCTGAAGCGGTCGAGGAACGGGCCGATCAGCGGCGCGACGATGGCGAAGGGGAGCATCGTCAGGCCCAGGAAGAGGGCGACCTGGCCGCGCGCCTCCCCGGTGGGGACCTGGAAGAACAGGGTGCCCGCGAGCGAGATCGCGACGGCGGCGTCGCCGGCGGCGTTGAAGGCGTGGAGCTCGATCAGCCGGGAGAGCCCCGAGTCCCCGGCCCCCTCGGCGCGGGTCGCGCGCCGGGCCTGGGCGACCGCGAACTGCCCGGCCGAACCGGCATGGCGCCCGGCGGCCCGGGCTGCCCGCCCCACGCCGGCGAGCGAGCGTCGTACGGCACCCGGGCGAGCCGTGCCGACCCCTGGCCCGGACGCGTCGGAGGCCGCGCGGGGTGCGTCGGTGGCGGTGTCGGAGCGCCCCGACTGCGGACCCGCGGCGGGTTCGGGGCGGTCGGACGTCACGTGCACCATCTTGACCTACCGCTCCGGCTCCACGGCCCCGCACCCGCGGGTCCGGTCGTGCCACGGCGTCCCCGACGGGACAGGACCACCGGCCATTTGTCATGATGCGCAGGTGATCGCTCTCCCCTCCCGTGCCGGCAAGCCCGACTCGGTCCTCGCGAAGGCCGTCGAGCTGGCGCGCAGCGTCGTCCTCGAGGTCGCCGAGCCGAGCGACGTCGGGGACCACCTCGGCGCCCGCGCGGAGGGCGAGCGTGTCGTCACCCACCACTTCGCGTGCAGCCGTCCCGGCTACCCCGGCTGGTACTGGTCCGTCACCCTGACCCGCGCCAAGCGCGGCAAGGACCTGACCGTCAACGAGGTCGTCCTGCTGCCGGGCGACGAGGCGATCGTGGCGCCCGAGTGGGTCCCCTACAAGGAGCGCCTCCAGCCCGGCGACCTCTCGCCCGGCGACCTCCTGCCGGTCGAGGACGAGGACGTGCGGCTGGTGCCCACCTACCTCGTGGGCGACGACCCGATCGACACCCCGCTCGACGGCGACGCCCGGGCGCAGGTGCGCCGCGTGGCCGAGGACCTCGGCCTGGGTCGCGTGCGCACCCTCAGCCGCGAGGGCCTCGACATGGCGGCCGAGCGGTGGCACGCCGGTCCCGGCGGTCCGGACGCGCCCCTTGCGAAGAGCGCACCGGAGAGCTGTTGGTCGTGCGGGTTCCTGGTCCGCCTCAGCGGGTCGCTGTCGATGCGCTTCGGCGTCTGCGCCAACGGCAACGCCAACGACGACGGCCGCGTGGTGACCTTCGACCACGGCTGCGGCGCGCACTCCGAGGTCAAGCTCGCCCGCAAGCAGCAGCCGCTCCCGCTCCCGGACCACGTGCTCGACACCGTCGTCGAGGACGAGCTCGAGCCCCTCTGACCTGTCTCGGCCCTCGTGGCCGGGCCTAGCTCCGGGCCAGCACCCACACGGCGTAGTCGTCGACCGGCTCGTGCAGCTCGTAGCTGCCGAAGCGGTGCACCACCCGGAGCCCGGCCGCCTCCACGTCGGCGACGAACTCCTCGGCGGGGTAGGTGCGACTGCCGGCCTTGACCGCCCGGAGGTCGAAGCCGACGAGCGCCCGTCCGGTCGGGGCGAGCAGGTCCCGCACCCGCTCGAGGACGCGCCGCTCCGTGTCCTCGGCGAGGAAGATCATCACGTTGCCGACCAGCACCGCGAGGTCGAACGCGCCCAGCTCGGCCGGGTCGAGGGACAGGGCGTCGTGGGGGAGGACCGCCAGGTCGGCGTACGTCGAGCGCGACTGCTCACGGAGCGCGGCGTCGGGCTCGGTGGCGACGACGTCGTGGCCCCGCGCCGCCAGCTCGGCCGCGACGCGACCCATGCCGGAGCCGATGTCGATGATCCGGGCGCCGCGGGGGACGAGGGCGTCGGCGAGCCGGGCCTCGCCTGCGATGTCGGCGCCCTGCGCGACGAGGTCGGCGAAGTGGCGTCCGTAGCCCCGGTTGTCGTCCCCCGCCAGCTCCCAGCGCGTCGGCGTACGACTCATGCCGCGGCCTGCTGGGACGCCCGCTCCTTGCGTCGGCGTCGGCAGTACTCCAGGCCGCAGAGGCCGAGCCCGAACCCGGCGAGGCACGTCCACAGCCACCAGGTGCGGCCGCTGTCCTCGAGGGTGCCCCAGAAGGGCAGCAGGCCGAGGAACGCCAGCAGCCACAAGGCGGTGCCGACCTCGGTGGTGCGGACGCCATCGACGTCGAGCGGCTCGACCTGCGCGACGACGTAGGTCCGCCGACCGATCTCGTGCTGCGTCGGCTGCTCGTCACCCAGGTCCACACGCTCACGCTACACGCGCGCGCAGTGCCGCTGCACGGGCGTGAAGTCGTGCCACACTGCGGTCCTGTGAGCGACCAGACGCAGACAGAGCGACCCCGACCACAGGGCTCCGGCCTCGACGGCTACTTCCGGATCAGCGAGCGCGGCTCGTCGGTCGGCCGTGAGGTCCGCGGCGGCATCGTGACCTTCCTGACGATGGCCTACATCATCGTGCTCAACCCGCTCATCCTGGGCTTCGTGCCCGACTCGACGGGCGCCTTCCTGGGCGGCGGGACCGAGCCGGGGAGCGGCATCCCCGCCATCGCGGCCGGCACGGCGCTGATCGCGGGCCTGCTGACCATCGCGATGGGCGGGTTCGCCAACTTCCCGCTCGCCCTGGCCACCGGCCTGGGCCTCAACGCGTTCGTCGCCAACACGATCGCCCGCCAGTCCACGTGGGAAGCCGCGATGGGGCTCGTCGTGCTCGAGGGCGTCATCATCCTGCTGCTCGTGCTCACCGGCTTCCGCAAGGCCGTCTTCCACGCCGTCCCCCAGCAGCTCAAGGTCGCGATCTCGGTCGGCATCGGCCTGTTCATCGCACTCATCGGCTTCGTCGACGCACGCGTCGTGACCCGCATCCCCGACGCCTTCCAGACCACCGTCCCGGTCCAGCTCGGCGTCGACGGCCACCTCGGTGGCTGGCCCGTCCTGGTGTTCTGCCTGGGCCTGGCGCTGATGATCGCGCTGTGGGTGCGGAAGGTGCGCGGCGCGATCCTCATCTCCATCCTCGTCACCACCGTCGTCGCCGTGGTGGTCGAGGCGATCGCCGACCTGGGCCCGGCGTCGGCCGACAACCCCAAGGGATGGTCGCTCAGCGTGCCGACGATCAGCGGCGACGTCGTCGGGCTGCCGTCCTTCGACACGCTCGGCCAGGTCGACCTGTTCGGCGCCTTCGGCAGCGCCGGGACCGGTGCGCTGGCCGCACTGCTCCTCGTCTTCTCGCTGCTGCTGGCCGACTTCTTCGACACCATGGGGACGATGACGGCGATCGGCGCCGAGGCCGGGCTCAACGACGAGGAGGGCACCCCGCCCAACGCCCAGCGCATCCTGGTCGTCGACTCGGTCGCCGCGATCGCCGGCGGAGCCGGGGGCGTCTCGTCCAACACGTCCTACATCGAGAGCGCCTCAGGTGTCGGCGAGGGCGCCCGCACGGGCCTGGCCTCCGTCGTGACGGGCGTGCTCTTCCTGCTCGCCACCTTCTTCACGCCCCTCGTCGCGGCGATCCCCTCCGAGGCGGCCGTCGCGGCGCTGGTGCTGGTGGGCTTCCTGATGATGCAGCAGGTCACCGAGATCGACTGGCGCGACCTCGAGCTGGCCATCCCGGCGTTCCTCACCATCGTCCTGATGCCCTTCACCTACTCGATCTCGGTCGGCATCGGCGCCGGCTTCGTGGCGTACGTCTTCATCAAGGTCGTCCTCGGCAAGGCGCGCGACGTCCATCCGCTGATGTGGGTCGTCGCCGCCCTCTTCGTCGTCTACTTCGCCTACACCCCGATCAGCGGCTGGCTCTCCTGACGTAGCCCCGCCGCCGCCCGCGGACCGGGCGTCCGCCGCGTTCCCGTTTGACGAAGTCCCCGCACGAGCGGGGACTTCGTCACGTGTAGGCGGTTGCAACCCCCTCCAAGTGACGGACTTCCCCTCCAAGTACGCCCCCGCCTCCCACCGGAATAGTTAGCAGAGGTAATGAGTTAGGCTAACGACATGCCGACCACCGACCTCCGCACCGACGCCGGGCTCGCCTCCGAGCTCCGGGCGGGCGTCATGCGCCTGCGCCGCCGCCTGGTGTCCGAGCGCCACCCCGACAACGACCTGAGCATCCCGCAGATGGTCGTGCTGGGGCTCCTCGTGCGCATGGGCGACCAGACCGTCGGCGAGCTGGCCCGCGCCGAGCGCGTCCAGCCGCCGTCGATGACCCGCACGGTCAACTGCCTGGAGGGCGACGGCTACGTCGCGCGCCGGCCCCACGAGACCGACGGCCGCCAGGTGGTCGTCTCCATCACCGACGCCGGCCGCGCCGCCGTGCTGGCCGACCGCCAGCGGCGTGACGCGTGGCTCTCCCAGCGCCTCGCCGGGCTCACGCCCGCCGAGCGCGCCACCCTCCGCGACGCGGCCCCGATCCTGGCCCGGCTCGCCGTCGCCGACTGACCACCTGACCGATGACCGACTGAGGAGTCACCACGAGTCCCACGTTCCGTTCCCTGTCCAACCCGAACTACCGCCGCTACGCAGCCGGCGGGGTCGTGTCCAACACCGGCACCTGGATGCAGCGCGTCGCCCAGGACTGGCTGGTGCTGGAGCTCGCCGTCGGGTCCGGCGGCACCGCGCTGGGCATCACGACCGGGCTGCAGTTCCTGCCCTTCCTGCTGCTGACGCCGTTCGCGGGCCTCGTCGCCGACCGGATGCCCAAGCAGCGCCTGCTGCAGCTGACCAACCTCGGCATGGCGCTCCCCGCCGCCGTGCTCGGCCTCCTCGCCGTCACCGGCACCGCCGAGGTCTGGCACGTCTACGTCCTGGCCTTCCTGCTGGGATCGGCGTCGGCGTTCGACGCGCCCGCGCGCCAGTCGTTCGTGTCCGAGCTCGTCGACCCCGTCGACCTCACCAACGCCGTCGGCCTCAACTCCGCCAGCTTCAACGCCGCCCGCCTCGTCGGCCCCGGCCTCGCCGGCGTCCTCATCGCCGCCTTCGGCGGGGGAGCGGTGGCCACCGGGTGGGTCATCCTGCTCAACGCGGTGTCGTACGCCGCCCCCATCTGGTCGCTGCGCCACCTCGACGCCAGTCGCATCGACGCCGCGACCCCCGCCGACCGCGGGCCGGGCGCGATCCGCGAGGGCGTGGCCTACGTCCGGGCGCGGCCCGACCTGCTGCTGGTGCTGAGCCTGGTGTTCTTCGCCGGCACGTTCGGGCTGAACTTCCAGATCACCTCCGCACTGATGGCGACCGAGGTGTTCGGCAAGGGGCCCGAGGAGTTCGGCCTCCTCGGCACCTTCCTGGCCGTGGGGTCGCTCACCGGTGCCCTGCTCGCCGCCCGGCGCACCCACGTCCGCCACCGCCTCGTCGTCGGAGCGGCGCTGGCGTTCGGTGCCTCCGTGACCCTCGCCGGTCTCATGCCGTCCTACCTGGCCTTCGCGCTGCTCGCGCCGGTGACCGGCCTGACGGCGCTGACGTTCATCACGAGCGCCAACAGCTACATGCAGCTCCACACCGACGCGGGCGTCCGCGGCCGGGTGATGGCCCTCTACCTGATGATCTTCATGGGCGGCACGCCCGTCGGCGCGCCCATCATCGGCTGGATCGGTGAGGAGTACGGCGCCCGCTGGACGCTGCTGGGCGGCGGGCTGCTCACGATCGCCGGCGTGGCGGTCTCCGCGGCCCTCTACCTCAGGCTCGACCGGGCGCGTCGTGAGCGTGGCCGCGGGACCCTCGAGCCGGGCGTCCGGGCGGCTCCGGCGGCATTTTGATTCTGCCGTGGCGCACGAGTAGCCTCAATCCTCGTGTCTGGCCCGTCCAGACCCATGCCCATGCTCGGAAATCGCGGCGTTCGATGCCGCGTCCCGGCTGGCCACGGTATTCGCAACAGGCACACGCAACAGCGCACGACACCCGAGCCCGGCACCGCGCCGAGCCGTGACGAGAAGACAGAGAGAGGGAACCACCCGGTGCCCACCATCAACCAGCTGGTCCGCAAGGGCCGCCAGGACAAGGTGTCCAAGAACAAGACGCCTGCCCTGAAGGGATCCCCGCAGCGCCGTGGCGTCTGCACCCGCGTCTACACGACCACCCCGAAGAAGCCGAACTCCGCCCTCCGCAAGGTCGCCCGTGTGCGCCTGAGCAGCGGCGTCGAGGTCACCGCCTACATCCCGGGTGTCGGTCACAACCTGCAGGAGCACTCGATCGTGCTCGTCCGCGGCGGCCGTGTGAAGGACCTTCCCGGCGTCCGCTACAAGATCATCCGCGGCTCGCTCGACACCCAGGGTGTCAAGAACCGCAAGCAGGCCCGCAGCCGCTACGGCGCGAAGAAGGAGAAGTAATGCCTCGCAAGGGTCCCGCTCCCAAGCGCCCCCTCGTCGTCGACCCGGTCTACGGCTCCCAGCTGGTCACCCAGCTCGTGAGCAAGGTGCTCCAGGACGGCAAGAAGGCCGTGGCGCAGCGCATCGTCTACACCGCCCTCGAGGGCTGCCGCGAGAAGACCGGCACGGACCCGGTCGTCACGCTCAAGCGCGCGATGGACAACGTCAAGCCGGCCATCGAGGTCAAGTCCCGCCGCGTCGGTGGCGCGACCTACCAGGTCCCCGTCGAGGTCAAGGCCAACCGCTCCACCACGCTGGCCCTGCGCTGGCTCGTTGGCTACGCCGCCGACCGCCGCGAGAAGACCATGGCCGAGCGCCTCATGAACGAGATCCTCGACGCGAGCAACGGCCTGGGCGCCGCTGTGAAGAAGCGCGAGGACACCCACAAGATGGCCGAGTCCAACAAGGCCTTCGCCCACTACCGCTGGTGACGGCGAGGGGCCGTACGACCCGCAGCGTGCGTCGTACGGCCCCTCACCCCACGAGCCCCCACCAACTTCCGAGGGACTGAGACACAACAGTGGCTGTCGACATCACCACCGACCTCAACAAGGTCCGCAACATCGGCATCATGGCGCACATCGACGCCGGCAAGACCACCACCACCGAGCGCATCCTCTTCTACACCGGCATCACCTACAAGATCGGTGAGGTCCACGAGGGTGGCGCCACGATGGACTGGATGGAGCAGGAGCAGGAGCGCGGCATCACCATCACGTCGGCCGCGACGACCTGCTGGTGGAAGAACCACCAGATCAACATCATCGACACCCCCGGCCACGTGGACTTCACCGCCGAGGTCGAGCGCTCGCTGCGCGTCCTCGACGGTGCCGTGGCGGTCTTCGACGGTGTTGCCGGTGTCGAGCCGCAGACCATGACGGTGTGGCGTCAGGCCAACAAGTACTCCGTCCCCCGCATGTGCTTCGTCAACAAGCTCGACCGCACCGGCGCGGACTTCTTCCGCTGCGTCGACATGATGGTCGAGCGCCTCAACTCCACCCCGCTCGTGCTCCAGCTCCCCATCGGTGCCGAGTCCGACTTCCTCGGTGTCGTCGACCTGGTCGGCATGCGTGCCCTGACCTGGCGCGGCGAGACCAAGATGGGTGAGGACTACGACGTCGAGGAGATCCCGGCCGAGCTCGCCGAGCAGGCCGCGGAGTACCGCGAGAAGTTCATCGAGACGCTCGCCGAGGCCGACGACGACATCATGGAGAAGTACCTCGAGGAGGGTGACGAGAACTTCACCGTCGAGGAGCTCGAGGCCGCGATCCGTCGCGCCACCCTGGCCGACAAGGTCAACCCGGTCCTCTGCGGCACCGCGTTCAAGAACAAGGGCGTCCAGCCCCTGCTCGACGCGGTCGTCAAGTACCTCCCCTCGCCGCTCGACATCGACGCCATCGTCGGTCACTCGCCGCGCGACGAGGAGGAGGCCATCTCCCGCAAGCCGTCCGACGACGAGCCGTTCTCCGGCCTCGCCTACAAGATCGCCTCCGACCCGCACCTCGGCAAGCTGATCTACGTCCGCGTCTACTCGGGCAAGCTCGAGGCCGGCTCGACCGTGGTCAACTCGGTCAACGGCAAGAAGGAGCGGATCGGCAAGGTCTACCAGATGCACGCCAACAAGCGTGAGGAGATCGCGTCGGTCGGCGCCGGCCAGATCGTCGCCGT
>DASTPB010000165.1:0-5845 GCA_035762385.1 Nocardioides sp.
ACGCGCGAGCCGGTGCGGCGGTCGAGGGTCTCGTCGACGACGGGGCTCTTGCGCAGCACGCGCATCGCCACCGTGATCCACGACAGGAACTGCCGCGGATGGATGATCACCACGTCGAGGATGCCGTCGTCGAGCGTGGCGTCGGGCAGCAGCGGCATCCCGGCCTGGAGGAAGCCGACGTTGCCGACGACGACCGTGCGGGCGCGGTGGACCGTGGGCTCCTCGTCGTCGATCTGGATCTCGACCTTGACGGCGGGGAACATCAGCGACCGCAGGCCGGAGACGACGTAGGCCACCCAGCCGATCTTCTTCTTGATGTCCTCGTTGACGCCCTCCATGATCGCGGCGTCGAAGCCCATGCCGGCCATCACCATGAAGTGGGTGTCCTCGATGCCGTCGCCGCCGACCTCGACCATGTCGATGGCCCGGTCCTGTCCGTTGAGGGCGATGTCGATCGCCGAGCGGATGTAGAGCGGCACCCCGAGGTTGCGGGCGAGGAGGTTGCCCGTGCCGGCCGGGATGATGCCCACCGGGATGCCGGTGCCGGCCAGCTCGGCGCACACCTCGCGCACGGTGCCGTCGCCGCCGCAGACCATGACCATGTCGGCGCCGGAGACGGCGGCCCGCTCGGCCATGCCGGTGCCGGGGTCCTCGACGGTCGTGTACTGCCACGTCGGCTCGGACCAGCCGGACTCCGCCGCCATCGCCGAGACGAGCGAGCGGAACTGGCCGACGTCCTCGACCTTGATCGGGTTGAGGATGACCGCCAGCCGCTTCTCCGAGGCGTACACCTCCGGGAGCGGCTCGGACTTCGCCGCGGTCGAGCGGGGGCGCGGGTCGATGAACGCGAGGGCCAGCAGGAAGATCGCAACGGCGAGGAGCGAGCCGCCGATGACGTCGGTCGGGAAGTGGCGGCCCAGCAGCACACGGTCCAGGCAGACGAGCAGCCACCACGTGACGACGAGCGTGATGCCCGCGCGGCGCAGGCTGGTGCGACGTACGAACAGCACGAGCAGCATCACCAGGAGCGCGGCGAAGGCCGCCGTCGACGAGGCGTGGCCCGAGGGGAAGCTGAAGTTGCGGTGCAGGCCCAGGGTGTCCTGCCAGTCCGGTCGGTCGCGGCCGAGGAAGTTCTTGAGCAGCGTCGTCGCGATCGAGACGGCCGACATCACGACGACGACCAGGAGGGCCGCCCGGCGGTGGCGCCGCAGCAGGAGGACGCCCGCGAGCACGATGGTCAGGACGGTCATCCCGATGGTTCCGAACGCGGCCTCCACCACCCGCAGGCCGTCGATGAGGATGGCGTGGTCGTCGGCCCAGTCCTCGAGCTGCCGGCCCTCGGTGTCGAAGGCGTCCAGCGGGGAGCGGTCGCGGGTGACGACGAAGCCGATCACCGCGAACAGGACAGCGGCGATCGCTGCCCCGCCGAGGGCACGGTTGCGGGAGGCGGGAGTCACGCGCGAAGTATGCCCAAACCCGATCGTGCGGCCCACGCCCCTCCGGATAGCCTTCTCGTGTGACCCCACCCCACGACGAGCCTCGCGTCGCTCCCCTCGCCGCAGGGACCCCGGCATGATCGATCCGCGCCTGCTCCGTGACGACCCCGACCGCGTGCGAGCCGCCCAGGCCAAGCGCGGCCTGTCCGACGACGTGGTGGACCGGGCGCTGGCGGCGGACTCCGCGCGCCGGCAGGCGATCGCCGACTTCGAGGCCAAGCGGTCGGAGCAGAAGGCCAGCGGTGCGCTGGTCGCCAAGGCGCAGGGCGAGGAGAAGCAGGCCCTGCTCGCGCAGGTCAAGGAGCTGGCCGCGGCGGTGAAGGAGGCCGAGTCGGCGCGCAACGCCGCCGAGGCCGAGTGGGACGAGGCGATCAAGGCCATCCCCAACGTGGCCGCCGACGAGGCGCCCGCAGGCGGCGAGGACGACTTCGTCACCCTCGAGCACGTCGGCACCCCGCGCGAGTTCGACTTCGAGCCCCGTGACCACATCGAGCTCGGCAAGCTGCTCGGGGCCATCGACCTCGAGCGGGGAGCGAAGGTCAGCGGGTCGCGCTTCTACTTCCTCACCGGCATCGGCGCCCAGCTCGAGCTCGCGCTGGTCAACATGGCGATGGACCAGGCCCGCAACGCCGGCTTCACGCAGGTGATCGCACCGTCGCTGGTCAAGCCCCGCGCGATGGAGGGCACCGGCTTCCTCGGCCAGGCCGCCGACGACGTCTACCGCATCGAGGGGGAGGACCTCTACCTCGTCGGGACGTCGGAGGTCGCGATGGCGGCCTACCACTCCGACGAGATCCTCGACGCCGGCTCGCTGCCGCGCCGCTACGCCGCCTTCAGCCCGTGCTTCCGCAAGGAGGCCGGCAGCCACGGCAAGGACACCCGCGGCATCATCCGCGTCCACTGGTTCGACAAGGTCGAGATGTTCGTCCACACGACCGTCGAGGAGTCGTACGCCGAGCACGAGCGGCTGCTGGCGTGGGAGAAGGAGTTCCTCGACAAGCTCGAGCTGGCCTACCGCGTCATCGACGTCGCCGCCGGTGACCTGGGCCTGAGCGCGCAGCGGAAGTTCGACTGCGAGGCCTGGATCCCGACGCAGGGCAAGTACCGCGAGCTCACCTCGACCTCCAACTGCACCGACTTCCAGGCGCGCCGCCTCGACATCCGCACCCGCGACGACAAGGGCGCCACCCTCCCGGTGGCCACCCTCAACGGCACGCTGACCGCGATCACCCGGGCGATCGTCGCCGTCCTGGAGACCCACCAGAACGAGGACGGCTCGGTCACGGTCCCGCAGGCGCTCCGCCCCTACCTCGGCGGCCTGGAAGTGATGAAGACCCTTGGGTGACTGGACACCCAAGGTCGTCGCGCTCGACATCGACGGCACCCTCCTGAAGTGGGTCGACGGGCAGACCGAGGACTACGAGACCATCACCGAGCCGGTGCACGACGCCGTGCACCGCGCGCTCGAGGCGGGCGCCCACATCGTGCTGGCGAGCGGACGCTCGCCGCACGGCATGACGACCATCGCCGACCTGCTGCACCTCCCGCGCGAGGACGCCGACCGCCTCTGGGTGGTCGCCTCCAACGGGGCCGTGGTGTTCCGCTACCCGCCGATGGAGGTCGTCCACGAGGAGACCTTCGACGCCGCCCCGGCCGTGGCGGCGGTGCTGGAGCACCACCCGCGCGCCCTCGTCGCGGTCGAGGAGCGCGAGGTCGGCGGCTACCGCGTGAACCGCGTCTTCCCGGAGGGCGAGCTCTCGGGCGAGCAGCTGATCACCCACGTCGACGACATCGTCGGCGAGCCGGTGAGCCGTGTCATCGTCCGCGACCCCGAGGCCACGGCCGACGACTTCATCGAGCTCGCGGCCAACCTCGGCCTGCACGGCACCGACTACGTCGTCGGCTGGACCGCGTGGCTCGACCTGTCCCCCGTCGGGGTCTCCAAGGCCTCCGGTCTCGAGCACGTCTGCGACAAGCTCGGGGTCACCGCCGCCGACGTGCTGGCGATCGGCGACGGCCGCAACGACATCGAGATGCTCCGCTGGGCCGGGCGCGGCGTGGCGATGGGACAGGCCGTCGAGGAGGTCATCGCCGCGGCCGACGACGTGACCGCCACGGTCCACGACGAGGGCGCTGCCGTCGAGATCTCGCGCTGGTTCCCGCAGGAATCCTGACCGTGGACGACGGCGTCACCTTCACCGCTGAGCTGTGGCGCTGGACGGCGCGCAAGGAGTCGGCCGACACCGGCGCGTGGTGCTTCGTGACGCTGCCGCCCGACCTCGCCGAGGACGTGCGCGAGCGGGCGGGTGAGCCGCGGGGTTTCGGCTCGGTGCGCGTGCGGGCAAGCGTCGGTGACACCACCTGGGACACCAGCGTCTTCCCGGACGCCGCCTCCGGGAGCTTCGTCCTCCCGGTCAAGAAGGCGGTCCGCACCGCCGCCGGCGTGACCGAGGGCGACCTGCTGACCGTGACCCTGTCCGTCCGGGACGGCGGGTGAGCGCGCCCCGGCTGGTGGCCACCGACCTCGACGGCACGCTGCTCGACTCGCAGGGACGGGTCTCGGCGCGCACCCGCGCGGTGCTCGACCAGCTCGACGCCGCCGGCGTACCCGTCGTCCTCACCACCGGCCGCCCGATCCGCTGGATGGAGGAGCTGTGGGAGGCGGTCGGCGGGCACGGCCTGGCGATCTGCAGCAACGGGGGGATCGTGTACGACGTCGCGCGGCGGGAGGTGCGCACCGCCCGGACCATCCCCTCCGACGTGCTGCTCGAGGTCGCCGCCCGGCTGCGCGCGGACCTGCCCGGCACCGTCTTCGCGCTCGAGAAGACCACCGGCTTCGCCAAGGAGCCCGGGTTCATGCCGCGCCTCGCGGTCAACCTCGCGCCCGACGTGCCGACGGCCCCGCTCGAGGAGCTCGTCGACGACGACGTGGTGAAGCTCCTCGCCCGTCACGAGGAGCACGAGCCCGAGCCCTACTGGGAGCTGGTGGCCGGCGCCCTCGGCGAGCAGGTCGTCACCACCTGGTCGTCGGTCGGCACCCTCGTCGAGATCAGCGCGGCCGGCGTCACCAAGGCCTCGACGCTCGCGACCGTGGCCGCGGAGATGGGGCTCGGCCCCGACGACGTCGTGGCGTTCGGCGACATGCCCAACGACCTGCCGATGCTCGAGTGGGCCGGGACGTCCTACGCCATGGCCAACGCCCACCCCACGGTGCGCGAGCTCGCCGACCACCTCGCGCCCCACCACGACGAGGACGGGGTGGCCACGGTGCTGGCCGACCTGTTCGGACTGTCGTACGACCTCCCTCGCTAGGCTTCCCGCCATGATCCGCGCCGCCCGACTCGCCGCCGCACTGCTCCTCGCGTGCCTCGGCCTCGTGGTGACGGTCCAGGCCCCGGCCGCCGCCGACTGCACCTGCAAGGGCAGCGGCACGCTCTCGAAGCAGGTCCAGCGTGCCGACGCCGTCTTCATCGGCACGGTCGACAACGTCGAGGTCGCCGGCAACGACCACACCTACGACGTCACCGCCTCGCGGGCCTACCAGGGCTCGCCCGAGCGCTCCACGCAGGTCTTCTCGGCCGGCGGCAAGAACGCCTGCGGGCTCGGCGAGCTCGCGGTCGGCACCTCCTACCTCTTCCTCGGCACCGGCACCGAGGCCCCCTTCGAGGCCGACCGTTGCGGCGGCACCTCCGTCGCCAACCCGACCAAGGTCGCCAGGGTCGAGCGCCTCCTCGGCGAAGGCACCTCCGTCGAGCCGCCGCCGCCGCCGACCGCCGTGCGCACGCTCGTCGAGGACTCACCGCCGGCCGGCTTCGCCCGCGCGGCGGCTCCCGGTGCCGCGCTGGCGATCCTCGGCCTCCTCGGCCTCGTCGTCGTACGACGTCTCGCGCGCCGCTGAGGCGTCAGAGGTACATGCCGCCGCGGTTGCTGCCGGAGTCGTCGTCGCCGGTCGGCATCGTCGGCATGCCGGTGGGCTGCTGGGCGGCTGGACCGCCGTGGCCGGCCGGGAGCGCGCGGCGCATCTGCTCGAGCTGGGCGCGCGAGGCCATCTGCTGGGCGTAGATCGCGGTCTGGATGCCGTGGAAGAGACCCTCGAGCCAGCCGACCAGCTGGGCCTGCGCGATCCGCAGCTCACCCTCGGACGGCGTGCCGTCCTCGGTGAACGGCAGCGACAGCCGCTCGAGCTCCTCGACCAGCTCGGGCGCGAGACCGCTCTCGAGCTCCTTGATCGACGCAGCGTGGATCTCCTTGAGGCGGTTGCGGCTGGCCTCGTCGAGGGGCGCCGCCTTCACCTCCTCGAGGAGCTGGCGGATCATGCTGCCGATCCGCATCACCTTCGCCGGCTGCTC
>DASTPB010000166.1:0-8540 GCA_035762385.1 Nocardioides sp.
TCAGCACGTTCGCCTCCCAGGCGGCGATCGTCCTGCGACAGGTCGAGCTCGTCGCGGCGCTCGGGTCCCGCAGCCACGAGCTCGCCGCCAAGGTCGACCAGCTCGAGGTGCTGCGCGAGATCGGTGAGGCGGTGAGCTCGAGCCTGGACCTCGACGAGGTCCTCTCGGAGATCGTCAGTGGCGCCGTGCGGCTCACCGGCGCGGACGGCGGCTCGATCATGGAGTACGACGCCGCGGAGGACTGCTTCCGGGTGCGGGCCACGGTCGGCGGCACCGGCGCGCTCACGTCCCGGCTGCGTGACCTCCGGATCGCCCGCTCCACCTCACCGGTCGGACGCGCCGCGTCCGAGCGCTCCACGCTCGAGATCGCCGACCTCGACGACGTGCGCCGCGACGAGCACCTCGACGTCCTGCACGACGACGGGTGGCGCTCGCTGCTCGCCGTGCCGCTCGTCCGACGCGACCGGCTGGTCGGCGCCCTCGTGATCAGGCGACGCACGAAGGGCAGCTTCGACACCGAGACACCCGAGCTGCTGCGGACCTTCGCCAACCAGTCGGGCCTCGCCATCGTCAACGCGCGCCTCTACGGGGAGCTCGACACCAAGCGGGCCGAGCTGGAGGTCGCCAGCCGTCACAAGTCGGAGTTCCTCGCCAGCATGTCCCACGAGCTCCGCACCCCGCTCAACGCGGTCATCGGCTTCTCCGAGGTCCTCCTCGACCGCCTGTTCGGCGACCTCAACGAACGCCAGGAGGAGTACCTCCGCGACATCTGGACCTCCGGCAAGCACCTGCTGGAGCTGCTCAACGAGATCCTTGACCTCTCCAAGGTGGAGGCGGGGCGCATGGTGCTCGAGCCCAGCCTCGTGTCGATCCGGGCCTGCCTGGACTACGTGCTCTCGCTGGTCCGCGAACGAGCCGCCGCGCACGCCATCGAGCTCGACCTGGTGGTGGCCGACGACGTCGGGATCGTGTGGGGGGACGAGCTGCGGCTCAAGCAGGTCGTGCTCAACCTGGTCTCGAACGCCGTGAAGTTCACGCCGGACGGCGGACGGGTCGAGGTCCGCGCCGATCGCGAGGAGGGCGACGTGCTGGTCCGGGTGACGGACACGGGCGTCGGCGTCCCGACCGAGGACCGGGAGCGGATCTTCGAGTCGTTCCAGCAGGGTCGCCGCGGCACGCCGAAGGAGGAGGGCACCGGTCTCGGGCTCACCCTGTCGCGGCGCATCGTGGAGCTCTTCGGCGGGACGCTCTGGCTCGAGCCGCAGGCCGCGAGTGGTGGGAGCACGTTCGTCCTTCGCGTCCCGCTGCCGCGCGTCGAGACCTCCGGCTCGGTGGACGCCTCGGGCGGTCGCACCGTGCTGCTCGTCGACGACGACCGGGCCTCCCTGGACCTGATGACCGCCTACCTGTCGGCGACCCCCGTGCAGGTCCTGCGCGCGCACGACGGCCTCGAGGCGCTCTCCCTCGCGCGGACGGCGGTGCCCGTCGCGATCGTGCTCGACATCCGGCTGCCGCGCCTCGACGGCTGGGAGGTGCTCACCCGGCTCAAGGCCGACCCCAGGACCCGGTCCATCCCGGTCGTGGTGGTCTCGATCGTCGACGAGCGCCAGCGGGGGCTCCGGCTGGGCGCTGCGGCCTACCTCCTCAAGCCCGTGGGCCGTGAGGACCTCCTCGAGGCCCTCGGCGTCCCGGGCCTCGCCGCGGGGCGGGACATCGTCGGAGGTGGCGTCCCGTGAGCCCCAAGGTGCTGGTCGTGGAGGACAACGCCCTCAACCTCAAGCTGGTGCGAGACGTCCTCGAGCACGCGGGCTACGACGTGACGGCCGCGGACACCGGCGAGCGGGGGGTCGCGGCGGCTGCCAGCGAGCCGCCCGACCTCGTGCTGCTCGACCTGCAGCTCCCGGGGATCGACGGCCACGAGACGCTGCGTCGGCTGCGCGACGGGGTCCTGCCCGACGGCGTACCCGTGGTCGCGGTCACGGCGCTGGCGATGGCCGAGGACCACGACCGTGCGCGGCGCGCCGGGTTCGACGGCTACCTCGAGAAGCCGATCAGCCCGCGGTCGCTCCCGTCCCAGGTCGAGCGCTTCCTGGCCGGGGGACCACCGTGACGGGCCCGACGGTGCTCGCGGTGGACGACCAGCAGGCCAACCTGCGGCTCCTCGACGCGGTGCTCTCCCCGCGGGGGTACGACGTCCTCACGGCGACGAGCGGGCAGGAGGCCCTCGACGTCCTGGGGTCGGCCCCGGTCGACGTCGTCCTCCTCGACGTGCAGATGCCCGGCATGGACGGCTGCGAGGTGTGCCGCCGCATCCGGCAGGACCCGCGCACCGAGTTCCTGCCGGTCGTGATGATCACCGCCGGCGGTGGCGCGCAGCGGCTGGAGGGGCTGGAGGCGGGTGCCGACGACTTCATCACCAAGCCCTTCGACCAGTCCGAGCTGCTGGCACGCGTCCGGTCGCTGGCCCGGATCAAGGGCTACCACGACACCGTCCGCCGCCAGGCGGCCGAGCTCGCCGCATGGAACCGCGAGCTCGAGTCGCGCGTGGCGGCACAGGTGGACGAGATCGAGCGCATGGGCCGGCTGCGCCGGTTCCTGTCGCCGCAGCTCGCGGACGTGGTGGTGAACGACGAGGGCCTCCTGGCCAGCCACCGTCGCGAGATCGTCGTGGTCTTCTGCGACTTCCGTGGCTTCACCTCGTTCGCCGAGGCGTCCGAGCCGGAGGAGGTGATGCACGTGCTCGGCGAGTACCACCTCGCGCTCGGGGCGCGCATCGAGGAGCACAGCGGCACGCTGGAGCGCTTCACCGGCGACGGGGTGATGGTGTTCTTCAACGATCCCGTCCCCGTGCCCGACCCCGCCGGGGCGGCGATCGCGATGTCGCTGGCGATCCGGGACGACGTACGACGCCTGGCGGCCGGCTGGGCGCGTCGCGGCCACGACCTGGCCCTCGGCATCGGTGTCGCCCAGGGCTTCGCGACGCTGGGGCGGATCGGTTACCCGGGGCGCTCCGACTACGCCGCGGTCGGCAGCGTCACGAACCTCGCCGCCCGACTCTGCTCGGACGCGGGCCCGTGGCAGGTGCTGGTGACCGACCGCGTGCTCGCACAGGTCGAGGAACAGGTGGCGGCGGACGTGGTGGGCGACGTGCAGCCGAAGGGGTTCAGCCGGCCCGTGCGGGTGCACGACGTGGTGGCCGGGACGGTCAGGAGGTAGCGGATGGACACGACGACCACGCTGGGGGACCTGGACGAGGACCAGCGCTACGCCGCGTTCGACGCCCTCCAGCAGAGGATGCCGGAGGTGTGGGGCGCGTGGGGTCGCGACCGGCCCGAGGAGTCGGCGGTCGTCGTGCCGTCGGTCAGCCTCGAGCGCACCACGGCGACGAGCGGGACGCTGATGCAGGCGATGGAGGAGCGCGCGCTGTTCCAGCTCCTGCTCCTGCGGCAACCCATGCTGAAGCTCGTCTACGTGACGTCGACGCCCATCTCCGACGAGATCGTCGACTACTACCTCGGCCTCCTGCCCGGCGTCGTCTCGAGCAACGCGCGCCGGCGGCTCCACCTGGTCTCCGTGGGCGACGCGTCCACGCGACCGCTGAGCCGCAAGGTGCTCGACAGGCCACGGGTGCTGCGACGGATCCGCGACCTCATCCCGGACCGGGCCGTCAGCCACCTCATCCCCTACACGACGACCGAGCTCGAGCGCGACCTCGCGATCAGCCTCGGCATCCCGATGTACGGCTCCGACCCGCGCCTCGCCCCGCTGGGCAGCAAGTCGGGGTGTCGGCGGCTGTTCGGGGACGTCGGCGTCCGCGCCCCGGCAGGGGCCGAGGGCCTCCGCACGGTGGACGACCTGTCGACCGCGTTGACCAAGATGCGTGCCGACCTCCCCTCGCTCCGCGAGGTGATCGTCAAGATCAACGAGGGCGTGTCGGGCTCGGGCAACGCGCTGGTGGACCTCACGGGCCTGCCGGCCCCCGGCGATCCCGACGAGGAGCCGGCCGTCCGCGACCGGATCCGACACCTGCAGCCCGAGGCGGCCGACCTCACCGTCGACGGCTTCCTCGAGGCGTTCGAGCACCTCGGCGGCGTCGTCGAGGAGCGGATCACCGGCAGCGAGCTCACCAGCCCGAGCGTTCAGATGCGGGTCCTGCCCGACCGGACCGTCGAGCTGCTCTCCACCCACGACCAGCTGCTCGGCGGCGCGAGCGGACAGAAGTACCTCGGCTGCGTGTTCCCCGCCGACCCGGCGTACTCCCGGCTCATCTCCGAGCCGGCCATGGCTGTCGGACGTGACCTCGCCGAGCGCGGCGTCCTGGGGCGCTTCGCGGTCGACTTCGTCGCGGTCCGCGACGGCGCGGACGACTGGACGGCGTACGCGATCGAGCTCAACCTCCGCAAGGGCGGCACCACCCATCCCTTCCTCACCCTGCAGTACCTCGTGGGAGGCGGGTACGACGGAGAGGCCGGGCTCTACCGCGCCGAGTCCGGCGCCCCCAAGTTCCTCGTGGCGACGGACCACCTCGAGGACGACCGGCTCATGGCGCTCACCCCGCGCGACGTGTTCGACGTCGTGGCGCGCCGGCGGCTGCACTTCGACCACTCCCGCAAGAGCGGGGTGGTGTTCCACATGCTCAGCTGCGTGACCGAGTGCGGACGGCTCGGCCTGACCGCGATCGGCGACAGCCCCGAGCAGGCCTGGCAGACCTACCAGGACGCCACCGAGGCGCTCCTCGACGAGGCCGATCGGGCGTGCACGCCGGGGGCGCTGCCCACGTGACGGGTGACGGGCCCGTCGTCTGGTACGCCGCCTACGGGACGAACCTGTCGACCGCTCGGCTGACCTGCTACCTCTCCGGCGGTCGACCGTCCGGAGCGGCACGCCGCTACGACGGCTGCCGCGACCCGTCGCCGCCGCGCGACACGCGAGCCGTGGAGCTGTCCGGGCGGCTGTCCTTCGCGGGGGAGTCGAGCGTCTGGGGCGGCGGCATGGCCTTCTACGTCCCCGGGCCCGACGGCGTGGTCCACGCGCGCGCCTACCTCATGCGCCTCGAGCAGCTCGGGGACCTCGTCGCGCAGGAGGCGCGGCACCCCGTCGGCGTCGACCTCGTGCTCGACCCCGGCCGGGGTCCCACCCGTCACGGGCTCTCGCGGACCTACGACGTCCTGCTCGACGTCGGTGAGCTCGACGGGCACCGCATGCTCACCCTCACCGGCTCGGCGGTGCCGGTCGGGAACGCCCCGTCGGCGTCGTACGTCCGCGTGATGCTGGACGGCCTGGCCGACGGCTTCGGCCTCGACGCCGACGCACGCGCCGCCTACCTGGCGTCCGCCGACGGCGTCGGGCCGCGGTGGACGCGCGAGACGGTCCGCCGGCTGGTGCCGGCCTGAGGCGCTGTGCCGGGGTAGGTTCCCCCGGTGCCGAACCGAGGAGCAGCGCGCCTGCTCGTGCTGCTGCTCGCCGCCACCGTGCTCCCGCTCGCCGCTCCGGCGTCCGCCGACGAGTGGGTGCCCAGCCCGGTGCTCAACGTCGACTTCCCCGACCCCGCGGTCGTCGCCGCGCCCGGCGGCCTCGTCGCCTACGCCACCGGCGACCTGGTGCCGCACGCGTGGTCGCGTCAGGCCGACGGGCCGTGGCGGCGCGGACCGGGCCTGCTGACGCACAAGCCGTCGTGGTCGCGCGAGGGCGGTGTCTGGGCGGTGGACGTCGCGCGGGTGCGGGGCCGGTGGCTGCTCTACTACGCGACCCCGGTGAAGGGGATGGGCGAGCACGGCCGCTGCATCGGCGTGGCACGTTCTCGGGCCGCGCGTGGGCCGTTCCGACCGGTGGGCAGCGCTCCGCTCGTGTGCCCGTCCTACGCCCGGACGCCGACCGCGCAGGACCCGCTGCTGCCGCGCGACCCCACGCTCCCGCGCGCCGGGGTGATCGACCCGTCCTTCTTCCGCGACGCCGACGGGTCGGCGTACCTGCTCTACAAGACCGACCGCGTCCCCTCCAGCGTCCGCGCCGTCGCGCTGACCCGCGACGGCCAGTCGGTGAGGACGGGTGCGGTCAGCGTGGAGCTGCTCCGCTCCGAGGGCGTGCTGGAGAACCCCGTGCTCACCCTGCGACCGGAGGGCTACGTGCTGCTCGCGTCGGAGGGTGACTGGACGCGCTGCGGCTACCGGACGACCTGGCGGCGCTCGACGTCCCTGCTCGACTGGACCGCGGCGGTCGGTGGTGTCTTCCTCGACACGACGACGACCGGCCTCTGCGGTCCGGGCGGCGCCGACCTGGTCGAGCGGCGTGACGGCGAGCTGACGGCGTTCCTCCACGGCTGGACCTGCCGCGACACCGTGCTGCCGTGCGCCGGCACCGGCAAGTGGGACCACAAGCCCGGGCAGCGCGGCCGGAGGGCGCTGTACGCCGCCGAGCTCGGCTGGCTCGACGGGGTGCCGCAGGTCGTGTCGTGGCTCCGCGCCCGCTGACTCGCGCTGGCCAGTGAGTCGCCCAGAGACTCAAGGGCGAGTCCCGGGCGTGTCGCGGCGCGACGTCAGTCGAACCAGCGCCGGTCCATGGACACGATCCAGCGGCGCCGCGGGTGCTCGGTGAGCGACCAGATCCGGTCCGTCGAGGGCCAGTAGGCCACGTCCTCCGGTCCCATGGGCAGCGCCCAGCGCCGCTCGCGCATCGAGCCGGGTCGCCCGGCGAAGACGCTGCCGGGCATCCACGGACCGTGCGACACCGTGACGTGGTAGCGGCCGCCGGCGAGGACGGCGCCCTGCATCTGCCGCACCCCGCCCTCGTCGATGGCCAGCGGCCGGGAGAACCCGTCGTCACCGGCCGCGAGCTGCCAGGTCTGCGGGTCGAGCTCGTAGCGGGCGAGCCGGGTGGTGGCGTCGGGGTCGACGGCGTACTCCCCGGCCAGCAGGGCCGGCGGGTCGGAGCTGCGGTCGAGCGACATGAACGAGTAGCGCAGCTTCTCGTGGCCGTCGTCGGTGAAGGCCTGGTAGGTGAACCGGACCGGGAGGACGTAGCGGTGCCCGTAGGAGTACAGCGAGGTGCCCTCGATGCCGAAGCGGTCGGGGTGGTCGTCGTCCCCGGCCACCCGCATGATGTCGTCGACCCGCGCGGTGACGAAGCCGCGACTGGTCGCCGCGATGTGGAGGTAGGGCCCCGCCCACACGATCCCCCCGGCGTGGATGCTCGTCGGGCGCAGCGTGAGGTGGCCCGCCTCGTCGAAGACGGGCGAGACCAGCAGCACGTGGCGGTACGTCCCCGAGTCGAGGTCGACGAACGTCACCCGCGAGCCACGCTTCACGCCGTCCTTGCCGGTGGAGTACCAGGTCGTCACCACGACCCGGCGGCTGTCGCCGGCGCTGGTCTGGAAGGCCTCGGTGTCGGAGGCGTCCGCGCTGGTGGAGATGCCCTGGGGGTACCACTGCTCGTCGCGCTCGTCGTAGTCGTCCCAGCGGTACGCCTCGCGCACCGCCCGGCCGAGCAGACGTGGCACGACCCGCGCCCGGCGCACGTCGTACTTGAGGTCGCCCAGCAGCCCGTCGAGCCCCGCGGGCTCGCCCAGCACCGCGGCGAGCGCCGCGATCTCGCGCACGTTCTCGTCGGTGCGCCTCAGGTGGACCCCCAGGACGTTCGGCGACTCCGCGGCGGTGCTCATCCTCCGACCCTAGCCAGCAGCAGCGGTGGAGACCGGCCCCGATGGAGAATGGCCCCCGTGAGGGCGATCTTCTTCGACGAGGACCAGGCGCGGGCGGTGGTGGTCCGGCTGCAGGCCGACGGCTTCGAGGCGCATGTCGAGCGTGAGCGGCTGGCGGGGGAGGACGACGACGAGGACCACCCGTGGGCGGTGCTGAGCGACGCGCCCGCGTTCATGCTCGAGGTGCTCGTGGACGCCCACGACGGCTGGCTCGACGAGGGCGAGGACGACGGACCCGCGGGGGAACACGGTGACCCGCCCGCGCCGTTGCACCTCCCGACCGCGCCGCGGCGCGTCAAGCGACCCGACCTAGGCTGAGGACCCATGACCGACCACCGCATGCTGCTCGTCCACGCGCACCCCGACGACGAGTGCATCAACAACGGCGCCACCATGGCGCGCTACGTCGACGAGGGCGTCGGCGTCACGCTCGTGACCTGCACGGCAGGGGAGATGGGCGAGGTGCTGGTGCCGGAGCTGTCCTACCTCGCCCACGACGAGGAGGGCGGTCTCGGGGAGCACCGGCGCGGCGAGCTCGACGAGGCGATGGCACTCATCGGCGTCACCGACCACCGCTTCCTGGGCGGCTTCGGCCGCTTCCACGACTCGGGCATGGCCTGGCACGAGGAGGGCTACGCGATCCCCGCTGAGGAGATCCCCGACCACGCCTTCTGGCACGCCGACCTCACCGAGGCGGCCGACGAGCTGGTGACGGTGATCCGCGAGGTCCGCCCGCAGGTGCTGGTGACCTACGACCAGTTCGGCGGCTACGGCCACCCCGACCACATCCAGGCCCACCGGGTCGCGATGTACGCCGCCCAGCTGGCGGCCGTGCCGTCCTACA
>DASTPB010000167.1:0-3417 GCA_035762385.1 Nocardioides sp.
CGTGGACCAGCACGCGCCATCCGTCAGGGAGCCCGACCGGGGTGATGCCGCCGTACTCCATCCCGGTCTCCTCGACCGCACGCTCCATCGGCAGGAAGGACGCCTTGCGGACGTCGAGCATCTTGCGCACGAGCGTGTTCACGTCGGCGCGGGTGTCGGCGCGGACCACGCACGCGGCGATGCGCTCGTCACCGGCGCGGGCACCCGACACCACGACGCAGTTGCCGCTCGCCGTCATCGGGATGTCGTACGCCTCGCTCATCGCCGCCGTGTCAGCGAGGTCCGGGTCGATCCCGACCACGGCCACCTCGACCGCCCCCGGCCACCCGGCGAGGGCGGCGGCGACGGGTGCGGCGACCAGGTCGGGGTGCTCGGTGGCGGGCAGGGACGTCAGGGAGGGGAAGACGGGGAGCGTCACGCGGTCATCATGCGGCATTCATCCTGACGTCATCGCAGCACCACCGCCCGGTCCCCGGGCCCGGGCAGCGTGGTGCCATGACGGTGACCCGCGAGGCCGCCCGGGGTTGGCACAGCAGGACCTCGTCGTTGGTCCCCACCCCGGCCGTGGTTGCGCACCGCGGCGCCAGCGGGCACCGTCCCGAGCACACCCTCGACGCCTACCGGACCGCCATCCGGATGGGCGTCGACGACATCGAGCTCGACCTCGTCGCCACCCGCGACGGGGTGCTCGTGGCCCGCCACGACCTCGAGCTCAGCGCGACCACGGACGTCGCCGACCGTCCCGGTCTCGCCCACCTGCGCCGCACGCTGGTCGTCGACGGGGTGGAGCAGCACGGGTGGTTCGTCCAGGACCTCACGCTCGCCGAGCTCAAGACGCTCGCCGCCCGCGAGCGGATGCCCGGCACCCGGCCGGCCAGTGCGTCGTACGACGGCGTCGAGGGCGTGCCCACGCTCACCGAGGTGCTCGCGATGGTGGGCGCCGAGTCGTTGCGCCGGGGCCGGCAGGTGGGTGTGGCGCTCGAGCTGAAGCACGCCGCCCACCACGACGCGGCGGGGCTCCCGCTGGACGTGCCGCTGCTGCGCGAGCTGGCCCGTCACGGACTCGACCACCCGTGGGCGCGGGTGGCGCTGATGTCGTTCGAGGCTCCCGTCCTCCGGCGGCTGGCCGAGCGGACCCGGCTGCCGGTCGTGCAGCTGCTGGACCGGGGACAGCGGTTGACGCCTGATGAGCTCGACCGCATCGACGAGTACGCCGACGGCCTCGGCCCGCACACGTCGCTCGTGCTGCCGCGTGACCCGGACGGTGCGATCGGTTCGCCGTCGTCCCTCGTCCGCGACGCGCACCGTCGGGGCCTCACGGTGCACGCCTGGACCGTCCGCGCCGAGAACCGCTACCTCCCCACCAACCTGCGCCGGGGGACGGCCCCCGACGCGCCCGGTGACATGGCCGGGGAGGTGCGGGCACTGCTCGCCGCCGGGGTCGACGCCGTGATCACCGACCACCCGGAGGAGGCACTGGCGGTGGTCCGCGAGGTGCAAGGCACAGCCGTGCACCGGCGTACCCTCGTCCCGTGACGTACGCCTCCTCGACCGCGCTGCTCGAGCGCATCCGCGCGTCCGTGATCGGCGACGACCAGGTGATGCAGGGCCCCTACGGCCCGCGCCGCGTCACGTACGCCGACTACACCGCGTCCGGACGCAGCCTGACCTTCATCGAGGACTTCATCCGCCACCAGGTCCTCCCCGCCTACGCCAACACCCACACCGAGGCCAGCGGCACCGGTCTGCAGACGACCCGCCTGCGCGAGGACGCGCGGCGGATCATCCGCGACGCCGTGGGCGGCGACGACGAGACGGTCGTCATCTTCTGCGGGGCCGGCAGCACGGCGGCGATCGACAAGATGATCGGCATCCTCGGCCTCAGGATCCCGTGCGTGCTCGAGGACCGCCACCACCTCAGCGACGCGATCCCCGCCGACCAGCGCCCGGTCGTGTTCATCGGCCCCTTCGAGCACCACTCCAACGAGGTGAGCTGGCGCGAGACCATCGCCGACGTCGTCACCATCCGGGAGGACGCCGACGGCCGGGTCTCGCTCGACCACCTGCGCACGGAGCTCGAGCGGCACGCCGACCGGCCGCTGAAGATCGGCTCGTTCTCCGCGGCCTCCAACGTCACCGGCATCGTCACCGACACCGAGGGCGTCGCCGACCTGCTCCACGAGCACGGAGCCCTCAGCTTCTGGGACTTCGCCGCGTGCGCTCCCTACGTCGACATCGAGATGTACGGCCCGGGCAGCTCCCACAAGGACGCGATCTTCATCAGCCCCCACAAGTTCATCGGCGGGCCGGGCACGCCCGGCGTCCTCGTGGTGCGCCGCGAGCTCCTGGCCAACCGGGTGCCGGTCGTGCCCGGCGGGGGCACGGTGATGTACGTCAACCCGACCGAGCACCGCTACCTCGACGACCCGGCCCACCGCGAGGAGGGCGGCACCCCGGCGATCGTCGAGTCGATCCGCGCCGGGCTGGTGTTCCAGCTCAAGCAGGCCGTCGGTGTCGAGACGATCCAGGCCCACGAGGAGGAGCTGCTGCGCCGCGCCGTCGAGTCGTGGGTCGCCGAGCCCGGGATCCAGATCCTCGGCAACCTCGACTCCCAGCGCCTCTCGATCGTCTCCTTCGTCGTGAAGGCGCCCGACGGCACCTACCTCCACCACAACTTCGTCGTCGCGCTCCTCAACGACCTCTTCGGCATCCAGACCCGCGGCGGCTGCTCGTGCGCCGGTCCCTACGGCCACCGGCTCCTCGACATCGACCTGGACCGCAGCCACCAGTTCGAGGCGCAGATCGCGACCGGCTGCGAGGGCATCAAGCCCGGCTGGGTGCGGGTCAACTTCAACTACTTCGTCGACGAGGCGGTCTTCACCTACGTCGTCGAGGCCGTACGCCTGGTGGCGCGCGAGGGCTGGCGGCTGCTCGGCGACTACCGCTTCGACCCCGTCACCGGGCTGTGGCACCACCGGACCGGCCCGGTCGAGCCGCCGCTTCGCCTCGCCGACGTCGCCTACGCCGCCGACGGCTCGATGACCTACCCACGGCACACGACCACGGCCCCCGTCTCGGTGCTCCGGGAGCACCTCGACGAGGGCCGCGCGATCATGGCCGCCGCGTCTCCACCCGACTGGTCGGACGCCGCCCACCTGGGTCCGGACTTCGACGACCTGCGGTGGTTCGCCCTGCCGGCCTGCTCGCTGGGCTAGCGGCTGGGCGAGCTGCTCGGCTGGTTGCCGGGGCTAGGAGCCGAGGGAGTGGCGACGGCCGGGCCAGACAGTCGCCGCCAGGCCGGCCGCACCGGCCGCCAGCCACGGGATCGGCATCAGCCAGCGGAGCTCGGAGGTGTCGACGACGTCGCCCTGGACGAGCGCCCACACCAGCACCATGCCGGCGAAGGCGACCCCCATC
>DASTPB010000168.1:0-16108 GCA_035762385.1 Nocardioides sp.
TGCGTCGCGCCCGTCGTACCCCTCGCCGAGGCGCCCACCCACCCCCACCTCGCGGCCCGCGGCACCTTCGTCGAGCACGACGGCGTCACCCAGCCGGCCCCCGCGCCGCGCTTCTCGCGGACCGCGTCCAGCATCCGCAGCGCGCCCGCGCTGCCGGGCGAGCACACCCGCGAGGCCCTCGCCGCCTGGGGCGTCCACGACGTCGACGCGCTGCTCGAGAGCGGCACCGCGGTGCAGGCGTGAGGCCCTTCCTCTTCCTCGGCACCCGGGCCGAGGACGACGTCGCCCAGCAGGAGTACGACGCCGTGCTCGCGGGATGCGGCCTGCGCCCCGACGAGCTGGTGCGGGTCCGCCTCGAGGCCGGCCCCCTCGGGGACGTCGACCTCGAGGAGTGGTCCGGGGTCATCCTCGGCGGTGGCCCCTACAACATGTCCGACCCCGACGACGTGAAGTCGCCGGCGCAGCGCCGGGCCGAGGCCGAGCTGCGGGCCCTCGCGGTGCGGGCGGTGGAGGCGGACTTCCCGTTCCTGGGCGCCTGCTACGGCATCGGCGTGCTCGGCACCCTGCCCGGCGGGATCGTCGACCGCACCTACGGCGAGCCCATCGGCGCGCTGCCCGTCCGGCTCACCGACGCCGGTCGGGACGACCCCCTCCTCGGCGTCCTGCCGTCCGAGTTCACCGCCTACCTCGGCCACAAGGAGGCGGTCGCGCAGCTGCCCGACGGCGCGGTGCTGCTCGCGTCCACCGACACGTGCCCGGTCCACGCCTTCCGCATCGGCCGCAACGTCTACGCGACCCAGTTCCACCCCGAGCTCGACGCCGTCGCCATCTGCGACCGGATCGACGCCTACAGCGCCCACGGCTACTACGAGCCGCACGAACAGGAGCACCTCAAGGCCGCCGCCCGCGAGGCGATGGTGACCGAGCCGGTGCGGCTGCTGGCGCGGTTCGTCGAGCTCCATGCGCGGGGGTGAGGGCGGCGGGGGCGGGCGGGGGGTAGTGGGCGGGCGCGCGGGGGGTCGCGGCGGCACGCGGGGGTAGTCCAGTGGCCAATAGGGGTTTCGGCGGCCACCCGACCCCCGCTGGCCACTGGACTACCCCCGCTGACCACTGGACTACCGGCAGCACTACCCCGGCAGCCACCCAACCCCCGCTGGCCACTGGACTACCCCGGCAGCCCTACCCCGGCAGCACCACCCCGGCAGCACCACCCCGGCAGCACCACCCCGGCAGCACCACCCCCGCAGCACGGCGCATGACCCACGACCCCCGAAGGTGCAACTCCCAGTTACGGACCGGCGGTCCGCGTGCCTACGCTGGCCGCATGACGACCCCCGAGCACGTCGACGTGCTGATCATCGGAGCCGGGTTGTCGGGCATCGGCGCGGCGGCCCACCTCGCCACGGACCTGCCCGGCACGTCGTACGCCGTCCTGGAGCGGCGCGCGGTCAGCGGCGGCACGTGGGACCTGTTCCGCTACCCGGGCGTGCGCTCCGACTCCGACATGCACACGCTCGGCTACCGCTTCCGGCCGTGGCGCGGCGACACCGCCCTCGCCGACGGGGAGTCGATCCTCGCCTACCTCCGCGAGACGGCGCGCGAGTACGACGTGGAGCGGCACGTCCGCTACGGCCACCGCGTGGTCGCTGCCGACTGGGACTCGGCCACCGCGCGCTGGACGGTCACGGCCGAGGCCGGCGGGGAGACGCGCACAATGACCACCGACTTCCTCTGGGCGTGCAGCGGCTACTACGACTACGACGCCGGCTACACGCCGCACTTCGAGGGCCAGGAGCGCTTCCGGGGGCCGGTGGTGCACCCGCAGCACTGGCCCGACGACCTCGACCACGCGGGCAGGCGCATCGTCGTCATCGGCTCGGGCGCGACGGCCGTCACCCTCGTGCCCGCCCTGGCCCGCAGCGGCGCCGCGCACGTCACGATGCTGCAGCGCTCACCGACCTACGTCCTGCCGGTGCCGTCGAAGGACGCCGTGAAGAGCCGGCTCACGCGGTTGGTCGGGGAGGACCGGTCGTTCGTCGTGACGCGGTGGAAGAACATCGCGCTGCAGTCCGCGCTCTACCGCGTCAGCCGGCGACGGCCCGACCTCGTGCGCCGGCTCGTCCGCAGGACCAACGTCGCCCAGCTCCCGCCGGGCTACGCGGTCGACACGCACTTCAATCCGACCTACGACCCCTGGGACCAGCGGATGTGCCTGGTGCCGGACGGCGACCTCTTCCGGGCCATCTCGGACGGCGTGGCCGACGTGGTCACCGGCCGCATCGCCACCTTCACCGAGACCGGCCTCGAGCTCGAGTCGGGGGAGCGGCTCGAGGCCGACGTCGTCGTCACCGCGACCGGCCTCAACCTGCAGGTCTTCGGTGGTGCCGAGCTGAGCGTCGACGGTGAGCGGGTCGAGCCGAGCCGGACGATGGCCTACCGCGCCATGATGCTGTCGGGCGTGCCCAACTTCGCCTTCACCATCGGCTACACCAACGCCTCCTGGACGCTCAAGGCCGACCTCGTCGCGGAGTACGTCGTCCGGCTGCTGGGGCGGTTGCAGGCCACCGGCACCCGGTCCGTCGTCCCGGTGCGCGACCCGGACGTCGAGGACGTACCGCTCATGGACTTCGACGCCGGCTACGTGAAGCGCGTGGCCCACACGCTCCCGCGGCAGGGCACCCGGCCCCCGTGGTCGCTGAAGCAGAACTACCTGTACGACGCCCGGACCATCCGTCGGGCGCGCCTCGACGACGGGGTGCTGCGCTGGGCGTGAACGGCTCGTAGATGGAAGCGCTCCCACATTTGTGGGACGGCGTCGTCCGCGGACGTTGACATCCTGTTGTGACCGGGGTCATAGTGGCGGTCGGACGGAAGTGGAAGCGCTCTCACCACTCACGTCCATCTCCCGGTCGGGCAAGGCGCCCGACGCCCAGACGGCAGGAGTGCAGTGGTGCAGACATCCAGGACCCGGCGATTCCGAATCGCCTCGAGCGCGCTGCTGGCGCTCACCCTCGCGACGACCGCGGCCGCGTGCGGCGGCGGTGACGACGACTCGTCCGGCGCCGGCGCGGACGGCGTCACCACGATCTCCGTGGCGACGTTCAACGAGTTCGGCTACGAGGGACTCATCGACGAGTGGAACGAGTCCCACGACGACATCAAGGTCGAGCAGGTGAAGGTCGGCACGTGGGACGACGCCAAGGCCAACCTCTACACCAAGCTCGCCGCCGGCTCGGGCCTGTCGGACATCGAGGCGATCGAGGGTGACGCGATGCCCGCGATCCTCGCCGAGGAAGGTGCCTTCGAGGACCTCACCGACGAGGAGCTCGACGGCCGCTGGCTGCCGTGGGTCGAGGAGAAGGCGATGAACGCCGACGGCCAGATGATCGGCTACCCGACCGACATCGGACCGGAGGGGATCTGCTACCGCTCCGACCTCTTCAAGAAGGCCGGCCTCCCGACCGACCGCGAGGAGGTCGCCGAGCTGATGGGCACGTGGGACGACTACTTCGCGCTCGGCGAGGACTTCATGAGGAAGGTCCCCGACACCGCGTGGTACGACTCCTCCGGCGGGCTCGCGCAGGCGATGCTCAACCAGGTCGCGAACCCCTTCGAGACCGACGACAACACCGTCGACGTGGAGAACCCCGAGCTCGAGGCCGTCTGGGCCGACGTCACCGGCAACATCGAGAAGGGCCTGTCCACCAAGCTCCCGCAGTGGAGCGACGACTGGACCGCCTCCTTCCAGAACGACGGCTTCGCCACCATGGCGTGCCCCGGCTGGATGCTCGGCGTCGTCGAGGGCAACGCCGAGGGCGTCAAGGGCTGGGACATCGCCAACGTCTTCCCCGGCGGTGGTGGCAACTGGGGAGGCTCGTTCCTCACCGTGCCGTCGCAGGGCGACAACATCGAGGCGGCCAAGGAGGTCGCCGCCTGGTTGACCGCGCCGGAGCAGCAGGTCAAGGCGTTCGCCGACAAGGGCACCTTCCCCAGCCAGGTCGAGGCCCTGGAGTCCGAGGAGGTCACCACGGCGACCAACGCGTTCTTCAACGACGCGCCCACCGGTGAGATCCTCGCCGAGCGCGCCCAGGCGGTGACGGTCCAGCCCTACAAGGGCCCGAAGTACTCCGACATCCTCCAGGCCTTCCAGGCCGCGATCCTCCGCGTCGACGACGGCTCGCAGGACGCCGAGCAGTCGTGGGACCAGTTCGTGACCGACGTCGACGCGCTCGGCTGACCGGAGGCGACGGACTCCACGTGAGCAACTCCACCACCTCCCGGGGCGGGGGCACCCAGACGGTGTCCCCGCCCCGGGAGGGCCCCCGCACCGCGTCCGGGCCCACCGGACGAGCGCCCCGGCCCGAGTGGCGCCAGCGACTGACCCGGCTCGACGTCCGGCTCTCGCCGTACCTCTACATCTCGCCGTTCTTCCTGCTGTTCCTCGTCGTCGGCATGTTCCCGCTCGCCTACACGGCGTGGGTGTCGGTGCACGACTGGAGCCTGATCGGCGGCAAGGGCGAGTTCGTCGGCCTCGACAACTTCCGCGAGGTCCTCGGCAACCCGTACTTCACCAAGCAGCTGGTCAACACGATCAGCATCTTCCTCATCTCCTCGGTGCCGCAGATCGTGATCGCGGTGGTGCTGGCGGCGCTGCTCGACAACCAGCTCCGCGGCCGCACCCTGTGGCGGATGAGCATCCTGCTGCCGTTCGTCGTCTCCCCCGTGGCCGTCGCGATCATCTTCGGCAGCCTGTACGGCGACCGCTACGGCCTCATCAACGAGCTGCTCGGGCACATCGGCATCGACCCCGTCGGCTGGCACACCAACCGGTTCGCCAGCCACGTCGCCGTCGCCTCCATGGTGAACTGGCGCTGGACCGGCTACAACGCCCTGATCTTCCTCGCCGCCATGCAGGCGGTGCCGCGCGAGCTCTACGAGTCGGCGGCGATCGACGGCGCCGGCCGGGTGCGGCAGTTCATCAGCATGACGCTGCCGATGATCCGTCCGACGATGATCTTCGTCGTCATCACCTCCACGATCGGCGGCCTCCAGATCTTCGCCGAGCCCCGGCTCTTCGACGAGACCAACGCCCGCAACGGCGGCAGCGACCGGCAGTTCGGCACCATCACCATGCTGATCTACGACTTCGGCTGGCAGCTGCGCGACCTCGGCCGGGCCTCGGCCACGGCGTGGCTGCTCTTCCTCGTGATCTGCGTCTTCGGCATCGCCAACTTCCTGCTGATCCGCAGGATCGGCTCCCTGGGAGGAGACCGATGACCCGCCGTCCGGGGTTCCTCGTCTACGGGCTCCTCACCGCCTTCGTGATCGGCTCGGCCGCTCCGCTCTACTGGTCGTTCCTGCTCGGCTCGCACACCAAGGAGATCGCCGCGCAGGGTGTGCCGCCGCTGCTGCCGGGCGGCCACTTCTGGTCCAACGCCGAGCGCGCGGTGGCGACGATCCCGTTCTGGAAGGCCCTCAGCAACAGCCTGCTGGTGTCCACCGTGACGGCGTGCTCCGTGGTGTTCTTCTGCACCCTCGCGGGCTACGCCTTCGCGAAGCTGCGCTTCCGTGGGCGCGGCCCGCTGCTGGTCTTCGTGATCGCCACCATGGCCGTCCCCACCCAGCTGGGCGTCGTACCGCTCTTCATCCTGATGTCGGAGTTCGGCTGGACCGGCAGCATCACGTCCGTGATCATCCCGTGGCTGGTCACCGCCTTCGGCGTCTTCTTCATGCGGCAGTACCTGGTCGACGCGGTGCCGGACGAGCTGATCGAGGCCGCCCGCATGGACGGGTGCTCCCAGATCCGCATCTTCTGGCACGTCGCCGCGCCCGCCGCGCGGCCCGCGGCAGCGATCCTCTGGCTCTTCACCTTCATGCAGGTGTGGACGGACTTCTTCTGGCCGCTCATCGCCCTGCCGCACGACAACCCCACCGTCCAGGTGGCGCTCAACCAGCTCCAGAGCGGGTTCTTCAAGGACTACAGCCTCGTCCTGGCCGGCACCACGCTGGCCACCATCCCGCTCCTCGTCCTGTTCGTCCTCGCCGGCCGCCAGCTCGTGTCCGGCATCATGCAAGGAGCCGTCAAGGGATGACCGTCCAGACCAGCACGACCAGGACCACCCCCACGTCGGTCCGCTTCCCCCACGACTTCGTCTGGGGCATGGCGACCGCGTCCTACCAGATCGAGGGCGCCGTCGCGGAGGACGGACGTACGCCGTCGATCTGGGACACCTTCTCCCACCTCCCCGGCGCCGTGCTCAACGACGACACCGGCGACGTCGCCTGCGAGCACTACCACCGGATGCCCTCCGACGTGGCCCTGCTCGCCGACCTCGGCGCGACGTCGTACCGCTTCTCCGTGGCCTGGCCGCGCGTGCGCCCCGACGCCGGACCGGTCAACACCGCCGGGCTCGCGTTCTACGACCGGCTCGTCGACGAGCTGCTCACCCACGGGATCGCGCCGTGGCTGACGCTCTACCACTGGGACCTGCCGCAGGTGCTCGAGGACGCGGGAGGCTGGACGAACCGCGACACCGCGCACCGCTTCGTGGAGTACGCCGTCTCGGTGCACGAGGCGCTCGGCGACCGGGTGCCGACGTGGACCACCCTCAACGAGCCGTGGTGCTCGGCCTTCCTCGGCTACACCGCCGGCCACCACGCGCCGGGTCGCCAGGAGGGCGCCGCCGGTCTCGTCGCGGGCCACCACCTGCTGCTCGCGCACGGCCTGGCCACCCGGGAGCTGCGCAGCCGCGGCGCCGACCGGCTCGGCCTGAGCCTCAACCTGACGGTGCCCGACCCCAGCGACCCGCGCGACCCGGTCGACGTCGACGCCGCGCGCCGGATCGACGGGCTGCACAACCGGTTCTTCCTCGACCCGATCCTCCGCGGCTCCTACCCCGCGGACGTGCTCGAGGACACCGCCGCCCGGACGTGGCAGGACCGGCCCTGGGTCGACGTGGTCCGCGACGGCGACCTCGACGTCATCTCGAGCCCGATCGACGTGCTGGGCGTGAACTACTACCACGGCAACGAGGTCTCGGGGCACCCGCGCACGGACGTCGTCGGCGTCGGTGCCGACCACCCGGCGCGCGTCGCCCTGTCGCCGTTCCCGGGCTCCGAGCACGTGACCTTCCCCAGCCGCGGGCTGCCGCTGACCGCCATGGGGTGGGAGATCCAGCCTGAGGGCCTCCACCGGCTGCTCCGCCGCCTGCACGACGACTACCCGCACCTGCCGATCTACCTCACCGAGACCGGTGCGGCCTTCGACGACCGGCTCGACGAGCACGGGCGGGTGCACGACCCCGACCGCATCGCGTTCCTCGACTCCTACCTGCGCGCGGTGCACCGGGCGCTCGAGGAGGGGGTCGACGTCCGCGGGTTCTTCCAGTGGTCGTTCTGCGACAACTTCGAGTGGGCCTTCGGCTACGCCAAGCGTTTCGGGCTGGTCCACGTCGACTACGCGACGCAACGCCGTACGCCGAAGTCGAGCGCGCACTGGTACGCCGACCTCGCCCGCACCGGGACCCTGCCCGCGCCGCCGGGCAGCGACGACTAGCGTGGCGCGAGTGACCACCCCGCGCACCCCTGCCAGCGCGGGTCAGCCCACCCTCGACGAGGTGGCCCGGGTCGCCGGTGTCTCGCGCGCCACCGCGTCCCGCGCGATCAACGGCGGCCAGCGCGTCAGCGCGCGCGCCCAGTCGGCCGTCGACACGGCGGTGCGCACGCTGGGCTACGTCCCCAACCCGGCGGCACGCAGCCTGGTCACCCGGCGCACCGACTCGATCGCCGTGGTCGTGCCCGAGCCGGACGACCGCGTCTTCTCCGACCCGTTCTTCGCCGGCACGCTGCGCGGCGTGACCCGGGTGCTGGGCGAGCGCGACATCCAGCTGGTGCTGCTGCTCGCCCGCCCCGGGGCATCGACCGCGCGGACCCTGCGCTACCTCACCAACCGGCACGTCGACGGCGCCCTGGTCGTCTCCCACCACCGCGACGACCGGCTCGCCGAGCACCTCGCCGACATCGGCCTGCCCTGCGTGTTCGGCGGTCGTCCGTGGACCGGCGGGGACCGGGTGGCGTACGTCGACATCGACAACGTGGCGGGCGAGCGCGAGGCGACCGAGGCCCTCGTCGCTCGCGGCTGCACCCGGGTCGGCACGATCGCCGGTCCGGCCGACATGACCGCTGCCGAGGACCGGCTCGCCGGCTGGCGCCAGGCGATGTCGCGCGCCGGTCTGGCCGACGACGCGGTCGAGCACGGCGACTTCACCGAGGCCAGCGGCGAGGCCGCCGCGCGGTCGCTCATGGAGCGCCACCCCGACCTCGACGGTCTCGTCGTCGCCTCGGACCTGATGGCCGCCGGCGCCCTGCGCGTGCTCGCCGAGCTCGGCCGTCGGGTGCCCGACGACATCGCCGTCGTCGGCTTCGACGACCTCGGCGTCGCCGAGCGCACCACTCCGGCCCTGACCACCGTCCGGCAGCCGGTGGACGAGATGGCCGAGCGGGCGACCCGGCTGCTCCTCGAGCGCGTCGACGAGCCCGACTCGAGCCGTCCGATGCGGGTGATCATCCCGCCGACGCTCGTCCGGCGCGCGAGCGCCTGAATCCCGACACGTCGTCGTTCCTCGGGCCGCTCGACCCCCGGCTCAGCCCAGCGATGCGAGGAGGCCCTCGACCCGCTCCCTGATCTCGTCGCGGATCGGTCGCACGGCCTCGATCCCCTGGCCTGCGGGGTCGTCGAGCTCCCAGTCCTCGTAGCGCGTGCCCGGGTAGAACGGACACGCGTCGCCACAGCCCATGGTGATGACGACGTCGGCCGACTGCACGGCGGTGTCACTGAGCAGCTTGGGCTGCTGGCCGGCGATGTCGATCCCGACCTCGGCCATCGCCTCGACGGCGACGGGGTTGATCGTCCCGGCCGGCGCGGAGCCGGCCGAGAGCACCTCGACCCGGTCGCCGCCGAGGTGCCGCAGCCAGCCGGCGGCCATCTGCGAGCGGCCGGCGTTGTGGACGCAGACGAACAGGACGGTGGGGGTGTCAGTCACGGACGGTCTCCAGGGGTGTGGGGGACGGGTGCAGCACGCGGAGCACTCCGAGCGCGATGGCTCCGCCGAGCAGCTGCGCGAGGACGAACATCGGGACCGACCCAGGACTGATGCCTGCGAAGGTGTCGGAGAGGGTGCGCCCGATCGTGACGGCGGGGTTGGCGAAGCTGGTCGACGACGTGAACCAGTAGGCCGCCACGATCCAGCCGGCCACGGCCCAGGCGATCGCGTCCGTACGCCCGGCGCGGGCGCAGCCGAAGACGACCAGCGTCAGGCCGAGGGTGGCCACCACCTCGCCCGTCCACAGCCCGGCGCCCGTGCGGTCGTGGCCCGACACGCTCACTGCGTCGAGTCCGAACATCACGTTGGCGAGGACCGCGCCACCCATCGCGCCGACGACCTGCGCCGCGACCAGCACCGCCGCGATCCTGGGCGTGACGAGATGCATCACCAGCTCGGCGAGCGTCACGACCGGGTTGAAGGCCGCCGACACCGGCTGCAGCGAGACGATCAGTGCCACGAGGACGGCCCCGGTCGCGAGCGAGTTGGCGAGCAGCTGCAGCGCGACGTCGTCGGTGAGCCGGGTCGCCATGATCCCCGAACCAACGACGGTGCTGACCAGCAACGCCGTCCCGACCAGCTCGGCAGTGGCTCGGGAGAGCAGCGTCGTGCTCATGCGCCGCCGATGAGAGCGGCGAGGTCGGACAGCACCTCGCGGCGTACGGCGTAGTAGACCCACACCCCGCGCTTCGTGCGATCGAGCAGGCCCGCCTCGTGCAGCACCTTCAGGTGGTGGCTGATCGTCGGCTGCGACAGGTCGAAGGCGTCGTTCAGGTCGCAGACGCAGGCCTCGCCGCCCGCGCTGGCCGCGACGATCGAGACCAGCCGCAGACGGACCGGGTCGGCGAGCGCCTTGAGCAGCGGCGCGACGCTCTCGGCCCGGTCGGCCGCCAGGGGCTCGCGGACGAGGGGCGAGCAGCAGGCCACGGTCTCGACGGGGGTGAGGGTCAGCTGAGACTTCGACACAGATCAATATTGACAGATGTCGATGCCTCTGGCAATCTCTATACATCGACATCCATCAATATCTAAGGAGCATCCCATGTCCCGCCTGCAGCTCGCCCTCAACGTCGACGACCTCGAGACGTCGATCGACTTCTACTCCGCGCTCTTCGGCACCGAGCCCCACAAGGTGCGTCCGGGCTACGCCAACTTCGCCGTCGCGCAGCCGCCGCTCAAGCTCGTCCTGATCGAGAACGCAGGCCGGGGCGGGAGCATCAACCACCTCGGCGTCGAGGTCGAGGACGTCGACACGGTCGACGCCGAGCTGACCCGGCTCGCGGCCGCCGGGTTCGCGACCACGGAGGAGCGCGACACGACCTGCTGCTACGCCAAGCAGGACAAGTTCTGGGTCCAGGGGACCCCCGACGGTGAGCGGTGGGAGGTCTACACCATCACCGACGACCTCCCCAGCGACGTGCCTGCCGGGGCCGACGCGGTCTGCTGCGCCTGATCCATGGTGTCCGGCGTCGGCGCCTGAGTCCGGACTCACACGGCAAGCGATTCGCGGGAACACCCCCAGCCCCACTAGCGTTGTGCGCACAGACGTCCGGCCGGTCTTGCCCCGGACGCAGGTCCCCCTCGCGGGGGCCCTCCCTCACAACTGAGGCACGTACGCCGCGCAATGGAAGAACGACCAGCGCGGCTCACGGTGGCGAGACGCCAACCGAAAGCAGTCACATGACCTTCGCCGACCTCGGCGTTCCGTCCTCGCTCGTCCAGATCCTCGAGCAGCAGGGCATCACCACTCCCACTCCGATCCAGGCCGCGACGCTGCCCGACAGCCTCGCCGGCCGCGACGTCCTCGGCCGTGGCCGCACCGGCTCCGGCAAGACGTACGGCTTCCTGCTCCCGCTGGTCGCCCGCCTCGACGCGTCCAAGCTGCCGGCGATGCCGCGCAAGCCGCGCGCCCTGATCCTGGCCCCGACGCGCGAGCTCGTCGGCCAGATCGAGGCCTCCCTCGCACCCCTCGCGAGGGCCACCGGCCTCACGACCCGCACGGTCTTCGGCGGCGTCGGCCAGAACCCCCAGGTCACGGCGCTCAAGAAGGGCGTCGACATCGTCATCGCCTGCCCCGGACGCCTCGAGGACCTGATGGGCCAGGGCCACGCCGACCTCTCCGCGGTCGAGATCACCGTCCTCGACGAGGCCGACCACATGGCCGACCTCGGCTTCCTGCCGGGTGTGCGCCGGATCATGGACAAGACCCCGCAGTCGGGCCAGCGCCTGCTCTTCTCGGCGACCCTCGACAAGGCGATCGACGTCCTGGTCAAGCGGTTCCTGAGCAACCCGGTCACCCACGAGGCCGACTCGGCCCAGTCGCCGGTCGCCACGATGAAGCACCACGTGCTGCACCTCTCCCGCGACCAGCGGGTGCCGGTGCTGGTCGACCTGACGAGCGCTCCCGGACGCACCGTCGTGTTCACCCGCACGAAGTACGGCGCCAAGGCGCTCGCCCGCCAGCTCAACAAGTCGGGCGTCCCGAGCGTCGAGCTGCACGGCAACCTGTCCCAGAACGCCCGCACCCGCAACATGGAGGCCTTCCACGCAGGGACGGCCACCACGCTCGTCGCGACCGACATCGCCGCCCGAGGCATCCACGTCGACGACGTCGCGCTGGTCGTGCACGCCGACCCGCCCGTCGAGCACAAGGCCTACCTGCACCGCTCGGGTCGTACGGCCCGCGCCGGCAACGAGGGCACCGTCATCACCCTGATGACCGACGAGCAGGTCCGCGACGTGCGCGACCTGACCCGTCAGGCCGGCATCAAGCCGGTCACCACCAAGGTCAACGGCCCCGACCACCCGGTCCTGGTCCAGCTCGCCCCCGGCGAGCGCACCCTGGTGCCCGGTGGCCTGGTCGTCGAGACCCCGACCGGTGCCGGCGCCCAGGGTGCCCGCGCCGGCGGTGGCGGCCGCAACCGCAACCGCCGCCGCGGCGGCCCGGGCGGTGCCGGCGGGCAGGGCCAGTCCCGCGGCCAGGGCCAGTCCCGCGGCCAGTCCCGCGGCCAGGGCGGCGGCCAGCGCTCGGGTGCCAAGGCCTCGGCCGGCCCGTCCGGCCAGGGCCAGCCGTCAGGTGGCGGCCAGCGTCGTCGTCGTTCGGCCGGCGGCGGTCAGGGCGGCCAGGGCGGCCAGGGGGGCCAGCAGCGCGGCGGCGGGCACAGCGCCGCGTCGTTCAGCCGCGGTCGCTGACTGCCCACTGGCCGCTGAGTCTCTCGGAGACTCAACCTGCATCCCGGGCGTGTCGCGACCGTTGACCGACCCGCGTCGTGCGGCCGCTGGGCAGTGAGTCTCTCGGAGACTCAACGCCCAGGAGCGCCCCCGATCCACCCGTACTGGCCCTTGAGTCTCTGGGAGACTCAAGGGCCAGTGCGACGTCCGAGGTGTCCGCAGCGCCGCGGAATGCGGGGCCACCCGCCGGTCGTTCACCCTTCAACCAACCAGGAGGGCGGGACGGATGCCTGACTTCGACTTCTCGGTGCTCGGCACGCGTGAGCACCCCACGCTGGGCCTCGACACCTTCGGCGACGCACCGCTCGACGGTGCCCCGGCGAATCACGCCGAGACGCTGCGGGAGGTCGTCGCCGAGGGGGTCCTCGCGGACCGCGTCGGTGTCGACTACATCGGCCTGGGCGAGCACCACCGACCCGACTACGCGATCTCGTCGCCCGACGTCGTGCTCGCGGCCATTGCCGGGCAGACCGAGCGCATCCGGCTCGGCACCGGCGTCACCGTGCTGTCCTCCGACGACCCGATCCGGGTCTACCAGCGCTTCGCCACCCTCGACGCGGTGAGCAACGGCCGCGCGGAGGTGCAGCTGGGTCGTGGCTCGTTCATCGAGTCCTTCGCCCTCTTCGGACTCGAGCTGTCCGACTACGACCGGCTGTTCGCCGAGAAGCTCGACCTCTTCGCCGCCCTCCAGGACGAGGGCCCCGTGTCGTGGGAGGGCACCGTGCGCCCGCCGCTGGTCGACCAGCGGGTCTACCCGACCACCGCCGCCGGACGCCTGCCCGCCTGGATCGGCGTCGGCGGCACGCCGCAGTCGGTGGTGCGTGCCGCGCAGTACGGCATGCCGCTGATGCTCGCCGTCATCGGCGGCTCGCCGGCCGGGTTCGTCCCGCTCGCCGACCTCTACCGCGAGGCGCTCGGCCGGATGGAGCTGCCCGAGCTGCCGATCGGCATGCACTCCCCTGGCCACGTCGCGGCCACCGACGAGGAGGCGCGCGAGCAGCTCTACCCGAACCAGGCCGAGCTCTACACGCGGATCGGGCGCGAGCGCGGCTGGCCGCCGTACTCCCGGATCCAGTTCGAGCAGGCGGCGTCCCCGCAGGGAGCACTGTTCGTCGGCTCCCCGGAGACGGTCGCGCAGAAGATCGTCTGGGCGACGCGGACTCTCGGCCTGAGCCGCTTCCAGCTGAAGTACTCCGTCGGCTCGCTCCCGCACGAGCAGCGGATGGAGTCGGTGCGGCTCTACGGCGAGGAAGTGATCCCGCGGGTGCGCGAGCTCCTGCGGAAGGACGGCTGAAGGAGGCGTGGAGGACTCCTGACGGCCGCCTCCTAGGCTGACTCGCATGCGTGCCTGGATCCAGCGATCGCTGTGGGACGTCGTCCCGCGCGAGCAACGCGACACCGACGCCGCCTTCCGCCGCCGCCAGGTCGTGGCCGCGGTCGTCGTGCTGGTCGGTGCGGTCGTCCTCGGCTGGTCGCTGCGCCTCGAGCCCGGCAGCGGCACGTTCTACGTCGCGGCGGTGGTGCTCGCCGGGGTCTGGGCGGCCGGGGCGTTCCTGTCCGGCCGGCTCCACCTCGGCCGCATCGCCGGCGAGGGCGAGGTGTTCATCCGCCCGATCCTGGCGCCGATCATGCTCGGCCTGCTCATGGTCGCGATCTTCGTCCTCGGCGCGCTCGTCGTACGCGAGATCGAGCCCCTCGCCACCTACGTCAGCAGCGTGCTGGAGTACGCCGACCAGGGCTCGCTGGCCCTCCTCGCCGCCATCACCCTCGTCAACGGCATCGCCGAGGAGCTGTTCTTCCGCGGCGCGATGTACGCCGCCATCCCGCGCCACCCGGTGCTCTGGACGACCGTCGCCTACGTCGTGGCGACCCTCGCGACGGGCAACGTCATGCTCGCCTTCGCCGCCATCCTGCTCGGCGCGGTCTGCGGTCTCGAGCGGCGGGCCAGTGGCGGGATCCTCGCGCCGATCCTGACCCACGTCACGTGGTCGCTGTCGATGCTCTTCCTGCTACCGCTGCTCTTCTGAGCGGTCGGCTCCGCGCTCCTCGGCGGCCCGCTCGGCCAGCGCCCTGCGCACCGACTCCCGGTAGGACAGGGGCTCGCCGGGCACCACGTCGCGGATCGAGGTGTCGCGCACGACGACCTCGGTCGACATCGAGTCGATCAGGTTGCGACCGGTCGTGACGTCGACGTCGGTGACGAGGGAGAGCCAGTACGACGACAGCCGCGGCGTCAGGAGCGGGACGACGACGATCGGGATCGGTCGGCCACCGCCGACCTCGTTGGCGACCTCGAGCATCTCCTTGTAGGTCAGCTGCTCGGTGCCGCCGATCTCGAAGACCCGGCCGATCGCGTCGGGGTGGTCGACGACGCCGGCGAGGTAGCGGACCACGTCGTCGATCGCGATCGGCTGCGTGCGGGTGCCGACCCAGCGGGGCACCACCATGGCCGGCAGGTTCTTCACCAGCTGGCGGGTGATCTCCCACGAGATGCCGCCGTGGCCGACGACGATCGCCGCACGCAGCACCGTCACCGGGACCCCGTCGGCGGCGAGGAGCTGCTCGACCTCGCGGCGCGAGCGCAGGTGGGCCGACAGCTCCTGGTCCTCGTCGTCGCCGAGGCCGCCCATGTAGACGACCTGCTTCACGCCGGCGGCAGCGGCCGCAGCGCCGAAGGTGCGGGCCGCCTCGGCGTCCTTGCGCTCGAAGTCAGGGTCGTCGAGGGAGTGGACGAGGTAGACGGCCACGTCGACGCCGCGCATCGCCTCGTCGAGCGAGGACCGGTCCGACACGTCTGCGCCGACCGGCTCGCCGGGACCGTCGTACGACTCCGGACGCCGGGTCATCGCCCGGACGTCGTGCCCGGCGTCGAGCAGGGCGGGGACGAGGCGGCGGCCGATGAAGCCGGTGGCGCCGGTGACGAGGACGGTGCTCATGTCACCACTCTGTCAGCCGGGCCCGCACGCGCACCTCATCCGGCCGTGGCGGGAACCTTCCGGCGCTCGTCGAGGCGTGCCATGACGGGCGTCGCGGTGACGCCGTGGAGGATCACCGACACGATGATCGTGAAGGCGACGGTGGACCAGAGCCACGGTTCGTCGGGCACGTGCTCGTGGGTGACGGCATAGCCCAGGTAGAAGACCGAGCCGACGCCGCGGACCCCGAAGAAGGCGACGGCGGCGATCTCGCCCCGGTCCAGGCCGCCCTCCTCCTGCTCGTCGCGCGGCAGCACCGCCAGGGCGACGTACCCGGCGAGCGGGCGCACCACCAGCACGAGCGCCAGCGCGACGGCGACGCCCCGCCAGTCCAGGTGCTCGAGCAGTCCCCGGGTCATGGCCATCCCCAGGACGAGCAGCACCAGCAGCGTCATGAGGCGCTCGAGGCGCTCGACCACCCCGTGCATCGCGCGGTGGTAGGAGTTGCCCCTGTCGGAGGCGCGCAGCCGGAGGGCGCAGACGAAGACGGCCAGGAAGCCGTAGCCACCGACGAGCTCCGCGGCGCCGTACGCCGTCAGCAGCGCCGCGACGGCCAGCAGGGGCTCACCCGCGTCGGCCAGCCGCAGCTCCTCCTTCCGGGTGTGGAAGGCCTGCCGGCCGAGCAGCCAGCCGGTGGCGAGCCCGACCGCGATCCCGACGGCGATCTTGCCGACGAGGTACCAGCCGAGCCACGTCCCGGCCTCGGCGAGCCCGAAGCCGCCGGCCAGCAGCAGGAGCGCCAGGTGCACGAAGGGGAAGGCCAGGCCGTCGTTGAGCCCTGCCTCCGCGGTGAGGGAGAAC
>DASTPB010000169.1:0-2235 GCA_035762385.1 Nocardioides sp.
CGCCCACTCCTGGCCGAGGTGCAGGCGCTGCTGACGCCGTCCCCCCTCGAGCGCCCGCGGCGGACGGTCTCGGGCGTGGAGTCGTCGCGGGTCGACATGGTGCTCGCCGTCCTGCAGCGGCACGCGCGGTTGCGGATCGCCGGCAGCGACACGTTCGTCGCGACCGTGGGCGGGGCCAAGCTGCACGACCCTGCGGCCGACCTGGCCATCGCGGTCGCGGTGGCAAGCTCCCACCTCGGGGTGCCGCCGCCGCGCGGTGCCGTGGCGATCGGCGAGATCGGCCTCGCCGGGGAGCTTCGTCGCGTCCGCGACCTGCCCCAGCGCATCGCCGAGGCGTCGCGCCTGGGCTTCAAGGTCGCGGTGGTCCCCCGCGGGCGAGCGCTGCCGAGCGAGCGCGGCATCCCCTCGCGGCGCATGGTCGACGGTCTCCGGGTGGTGGAGGTCGACGACGTGGTGGGCGCGCTGCTCACCCTCGACCTGACGCCGCCCCTCTGACGCCGCCCCTCTTGGCCCGGTCCCCGCGGTCGGCGGCGCAGGCGCCGCCACCCGGAACGATCCGTGGTCCGGGGCCGCCCACCCCTACACTGCACCCGATGGCGCACGGGGGCGCCCGAGAGAGCACGTGGAGGACCGGTGGCAGAGCGCATCGACGAGCAGCTGAGGCTGCGCGCGACCCTGGCCTCGATCGCACCGGGGACGCCCCTGCGCGACGGGCTCGAGCGGATCCTCCGTGGTCGCACGGGCGCGCTGATCGTGCTGGGGCTGGACCGGACCGTCGAGTCGATCTCGACCGGCGGCTTCACCATGGACGTCCCCTTCACCGCCACCGGCCTGCGCGAGCTGGCCAAGATGGACGGCGCGATCGTCATCGACAAGGACATCACCCGCATCCACCGGGCGGCGGTCCACCTGATGCCCGACCACACCATCCCGTCCGAGGAGACCGGCACCCGGCACCGCACCGCCGAGCGGGTCGCCAAGCAGACCGGCCACCCGGTCATCTCGGTGTCGCAGTCGATGCAGATCATCGCGGCCTACGTCGGCGAGATCCGCCACGTCCTCGAGGACTCCGGCAAGATCCTCTCCCGCGCCAACCAGGCCCTCGCCACCCTCGAGCGCTACAAGCTGCGCCTCGACGAGGTCTCCGCGACGCTCTCCGCCCTCGAGATCGAGGACCTCGTCACGGTGCGCGACGTCGCCGTCGTCGCCCAGCGGCTCGAGATGGTCATCCGGATCGCTCGGGAGATCGAGGACTACGTCCTCGAGCTCGGCACCGACGGCCGCCTCCTCTCCCTCCAGCTCGAGGAGCTCGTCACCGGCGTCGACGCCGAGCGTGAGCTCGTCGTCCGCGACTACCTCCCGGGCGGTCGCCGCCGGCAGGCCGACCCGTCATCCCACGTCGCCGAGCTCGAGTCGCTCTCCCCGACCGAGCTGGTCGACCCAGCCGCGGTGGCCCGCTCGATCGGCCTCGGCGGTGCCGAGCACCTCGACGCCGCCGTCGCGCCGCGGGGCTACCGGCTCCTCGCCAAGGTCCCCCGCCTCCCGGCCGCCGTCGTCGACCGCCTGGTCGACCACTTCGGCGGCCTCCAGCAGCTGCTGTCCGCGGGCATCGACGACCTCCAGGCGGTCGAGGGCGTCGGCGAGCTCCGCGCCCGCAGCGTCCGCGAAGGCCTCTCCCGCCTCGCCGAGTCGAGCATCACCGAGCGCTACATCTGACACGGCCGGCGTCGACCGAGGCACGAGGTCGGCGCGAGGGGCCGGCCAGATGAGCAAGGCCCACGACCGAGGCACGAGGTCGTGTCGGCCACGTCGAGATCCCTGCCGAGGCACGACTGTCGGAGCCCTCGCACATATCTGAGGACGCCACGGTCGTCAAACCGCCCGGATGACGTCCACCGCGTCCTCAGATAGGTCGGCGGACGTGTCAGACGACTGCCGGGGGCCACCACCGCCGCACGTGTGCGGTTGGTCGGCCGCTGCTCCCGCAGCGGTGCCCCACCCACCTTCCGTACGCGGGGAATGCAGGTGGACCACCGCTCGACGTACGACGGGCGCACACCGGCGGTGAGTGACACAGGTTCGGGCGACGAGGAACTGCCCACCCGCCGCTCGACGCGGACGTCAGCCGGCGGAGTTGCCCGCGCCGTCCTCGCCGGGGGTGTGGGAGGTGTCGCCGTTCTTCCTGCCGCCCTTGCCACCCTGCGGCTGGGGGTCCGCGGTCTTCGTGACGACGGC
>DASTPB010000170.1:0-3001 GCA_035762385.1 Nocardioides sp.
CTCGCCGAGGCCTTCGACAAGGTCGGCAAGGACGGCGTGATCACGGTCGAGGAGTCCAACACGATGGGCACCGAGCTCGAGTTCACCGAGGGCATGCAGTTCGACAAGGGCTACATCTCGGCCTACTTCGTCACCGACGCGGAGTCGATGGAGACCGTCCTCGACGACCCCTACATCCTTCTCCACCAGGGCAAGATCTCCTCGATCCAGGAGCTGCTCCCGGTGCTGGAGAAGGTCATCGCCACCGGCAAGCCGCTCTTCATCCTCGCCGAGGACGTCGACGGCGAGGCGCTGTCCACCCTGGTCGTCAACAAGATCCGCGGCACCTTCAACGTCGCCGCGGTGAAGAGCCCCGCCTTCGGTGACCGCCGCAAGGCGATGATGCAGGACATCGCCATCCTGACCGGCGGCCAGGTCGTCGCCCCCGAGGTCGGCCTCAAGCTCGACCAGGTGGGCCTCGAGGTGCTCGGCCAGGCGCGTCGTGTGGTCATCACCAAGGACAACACCACCATCGTCGACGGCGCGGGCGACCGCACGGCCGTCGACGGTCGCGTCAACCAGATCAAGGCCGAGATCGAGAACACCGACTCCGACTGGGACCGCGAGAAGCTCCAGGAGCGCCTCGCCAAGCTCGCCGGCGGTGTGTGCGTGATCAAGGTCGGCGCCGCCACCGAGGTGGAGCTGAAGGAGAAGAAGCACCGCATCGAGGACGCCGTCTCCGCGACGCGCGCCGCGATCGAGGAGGGCATCGTCCCCGGCGGTGGTTCCGCGCTCATCCACGCCGTGTCGGTGCTCGAGGACAACCTCGGCCTCACCGGTGACGAGGCGGCCGGTGTCCGCGTGGTCCGCAAGGCGGCCGACGAGCCGCTGCGCTGGATCGCCGAGAACGGTGGCGAGAACGGCTACGTCGTGACCTCCAAGGTGCGCGAGCTCGGCGTCGGCAACGGCTACAACGCCGCGACCGGTGAGTACGGCGACCTGGTGGCCCAGGGCGTCCTCGACCCGGTGAAGGTCACCCGCTCGGCGCTGGTCAACGCGACCTCGATCGCCGCGATGCTGCTCACGACCGAGACCCTCGTCGTGGACAAGCCCGAGGACGAGGAGCCGGCCGCCGCCGGCCACGGTCACGGCCACGGCCACTGACCGACGTCCCTCTCGCACGGCCCGTTCCGCACCTGCCACTCCGGCGGGCGCGGGGCGGGCCGTGCGGCGTCTCCGGGGGTGACGGGCACGTGTGACGTGCCTGTTACGTCTCGCGCGGCGTCCTGAAACACCGCGGCGGCAGGATCGTCGCCATGTTGTGGAGAGTGCGTACGACGCTGGACGACCGACCCGGTGCCCTCGCCCAGCTGACGACCGCGTGCGGGGCGGCCGGCGTCAACATCCTGGGCCTCCAGGTCTTCCCCGGCGTCGACCGGGTGACCGACGAGCTGGTCCTCCGTACACCCGAGGCGTGGGACCTCGCGCAGCTCGCCGACCTCGTCGAGCGTGCCGGCGGGACCCGGGTGAGCGTGCTGCCGTGCACGGAGGCGGCGCTGTCGGACCAGCCGACCCGCTACGTGCTGGCGGCGCGCAGCATCCTGGCCGAGCCCGCGACCTTCCCCGACGTGGTCGCCCAGCTCTTCGACGCAGAGGCCGATCCGGTGGGCTCGGGACTGGCCGAGGTGATGGACGGGATGGACCTCGAGGTCGGTGACGTGGTGGTGCAGCTGCGGCGGACGGCACCGTTCACCGCCGCCGAGCACGCGCGCGGCACGGCGCTGGCCGAGCTGGTGGGCGACGTCCTCGCCGTGGCCGTGGTCGCGACGGCTCCGGCGCCGCAGGACGTGACGGGGGACGAGGAGCCGACCTTCGATGTCCGCGAGGGAGAGGTCCGCGCGGTGGTGGCCGGGGTGGTCGTCGGGACGGCGAGCTGGGTCGTCGGCGAGGAGCGGGCCTGGCACGTGGAGCTCGGCGTCGACCCGGCCTGGCGGCGCCGCGGCATCGGGTCGCGGCTGCTCCTGGAGACCGTCCGCGCGGCACGGACCTCGGACGCAGACGAGATCGTCGTGCGCACGGCCGCCGACAACCCTGCCGTGATGCCGCTCGTGCTCGGTTCGGGCCTGCGTGGGCGCATCCGGATGGGCGCGGACGACCTCACCGTGCGGATCCCGGTGCGGCGCCTGGCCGAGGTCTGAGGCGCGGTCCCGGAGCGTGCGGGGCCGCCCGTAGAATGACGGCGTGGAGATCCCGGAGAAGTTCGCTGCGCTCGGCCTCACCTACGACGACGTGCTGCTGCTGCCGGGGGAGTCGGACCTCGCGCCCAGCGACATCGACACCACCACCCGCCTCACGCGCGAGATCTCGATCCGCGTGCCGCTGGTGAGCGCGGCGATGGACACGGTCACCGAGGCGCGGATGGCGATCGCCATGGCCCGCGAGGGCGGCATCGGCGTCCTCCACCGCAACCTGTCCATCGAGGACCAGGCCCGCCAGGTCGACCTGGTCAAGCGGACCCAGACCGGGATCATCTCCAACCCGGTCACCATCGGCCCCGACGCGACGCTCGAGGAGCTCGACCGGCTCTGCGGCGAGTACCGCGTCTCCGGGCTGCCGGTCGTCGACGTCGACAACCACCTGCTCGGCATCATCACCAACCGCGACCTGCGTTTCACCCCCGTCGCGGAGTGGGCGACCACCAAGGTCGACGAGGTGATGACCCGCGACGGCCTGATCACCGGTCACGTCGGGATCTCCCGCGACGAGGCCACCACTCTCCTGCGGGCCCACAAGCGCGAGCGACTGCCGCTCGTCGACGGCGAGGGCCGGCTGAGCGGCCTCATCACCGTCAAGGACTTCGTCAAGGGCGAGCAGTTCCCGCACGCGTCCTACGACGCCGACGGCCGACTGCTGGTCGGCGCCGCCATCGGCTACTTCGGCGACGCGTGGGAGCGGGCCACCGGCCTGATCGAGGCCGGCGTCGACGTCCTCGTCGCCGACACCGCGCACGGCCACGTCACCC
>DASTPB010000171.1:0-2170 GCA_035762385.1 Nocardioides sp.
CTGCGGCGGCCTCGGGGTCGAGGTACTCGCCGCCGGCGACCGTGGGACGCATGTCGTCGTCGAGGCGGTAGACCAGTGGCATGCCGGTGGGGATGTTGAGCCCGGCGATGTCCTCGTCGCTGATCTGGTCGAGGTGCTTGACCAGCGCCCGGAGGCTGTTGCCGTGGGCCGCGACGAGGACGGTCCGGCCGGACCGCAGGTCGGGCACGATCTCGGCCTCCCAGTAGGGGAGGAACCGGGCGATGACGTCCTTGAGGCACTCGGTGCGCGGCAGCTCGTCGCCGAGGTCGGCGTAGCGCGGGTCGCCGGCCTGGGAGAACTCCGAGGAGTCGTCGAGCGGCGGCGGGGGAGTGTCGAAGGAGCGGCGCCAGAGCATGAACTGCTCCTCGCCGAACTCCTCCAGCGTCTGCTTCTTGTCCTTGCCCTGGAGCGCACCGTAGTGCCGCTCGTTGAGGCGCCACGAGCGCTTGACGGGGATCCAGTGGCGGTCGGCGGCGTCGAGCGACAGGTGGGCGGTGGTGATCGCCCGGCGCTGCAGCGAGGTGTGCACGATGTCGGGCAGCAGCCCGGCCTCGACCAGCAGCTCGCCCCCGCGGACCGCCTCGGCGCGGCCCTTCTCGGTGAGGTCGACGTCGACCCAGCCGGTGAAGAGGTTCTTGGCGTTCCACTCGCTCTCGCCGTGGCGGAGCAGGACGAGGGTGTGCGTCATGAGGCGTCCATGCCTTCCCAGTAGCCGAAGTCGTCGGCGACGACGGGGACGTTGAACGAGATCCGCTCGCCGTTGTCGAAGTCGAAGGACAGGGGGATGAAGTCGCCCGCGGCGAAGTCGCCGGTCAGGACGATGTCGGCCGGCGGCTCGGCCAGGTTGACCAGGCCGTCGGCCGGGATGGTGACGGGCTCGAACCCGGCCGCCTCGATGGTCGCGCCGTCGCTGCCGGAGACCCCGGAGATCGCGGTGAGGCTCTGCTCCTCGGTGTCGTTGTTGGCGAGCGAGGCGACGAACGTGCCGGAGCCCTCGGCGCCCGAGACCACGACCGCGGAGAGCAGGTCCACGACGCCCTCGCGGTTGTTGGCGCCGCCGGCGGGGGTGTAGTCGCGCTCGGTGGCGTAGTCGAACCCACACGAGGTCAGTGGTGCGGCGAGAGCGATGACCGCGGCGGCGGTCGCGAGGGATCGGAGTCGCATGGGCGACAGCCTAGCGTCGGCTCAGGTCAGGCCGACGGTGCGCCCTGCGATCAGGATCGCGGCGACGACGAGGGCCGTCCAGACGCCCGCCAGCAGGAGCAGGCGGGGGGTGCCGGTGCGCAGCGCCACCAGCATCGGGAACGACTTCTCGCCCTCCTCGTGGTCGTCCACGAGGCCCGGCAGGGCGAGGAGCACATGGACGCCGAGACCGAGGGCGGCGGCCAGGGCGACCATCACCGGCGTCGGTGGGGTCGACGAGCCGACGCCGGCCCAGCCGCCGTACGCCAGGAACACGGGATAGAGCGCGAAGCTCGCCATCCACGGGACGAACGACCGCGCCCGGGCGTGGAGGAAGCGGTCACCGACGGCGGAGATCGCGAGGAGGGCGAGGTACGCCGCTCCCGCGCGGCGACCGTGGGCCACGGCGAGGGGGGCGACGAGCAGGAAGGCGCAGGTGAGGGTGAACCACACCGTCCCGGTGTCGAGCCGGCCGGACGCGAGTGGCTTGTCCGGCCGTCGGCGGGCGTCCCGCTCCCGGTCGGTGAGGTCGTCGGCCCAGCCGAGCAGCGCCTGGCCCACCAGCACCGTCGCGGCGACGAGCCCGACCTCGCGCAACGGACGCCCGGCGATGGCGGCGGCGGCGCCCAGCGCGGCTGCGGTCACCAGCGCCTGACGCGGGTGCGCTGCCCGGACGAGGAGCAGCGACGGGTGCATCGCCTGGGCCCGGAGCATGGGCCGCAGTATGACCGAGCGGCGGGTCGGAGGGGTCCGGAACACAGCAACAGTCGACTTGTCAAGCCCGGACATGGCCTCTGACCTGCGAAAACGCGGCAGGGGGTGTCTCGAACCCGTGTTAGAATGTTCACCTAGGAAGGGGAACTGAACATATGACTTTCACCGTTGGCGAAACGGTCGTCTATCCCAATCACGGGGCCGCGGTCATCGAGGACATCGAGATGCGGACGATCAAGGGAGAGGACCGGCA
>DASTPB010000172.1:0-2975 GCA_035762385.1 Nocardioides sp.
GTCCGTGACCACGCGCCCGATCCGCCGCCCCGTCCTGTCCGCCGCCCTCGCGACGGCGCTGGCTGCCGGTCTGGCCGTCGTGACCGGTGCTGCCACCGCGACGGCTGAGGCCCCGCTCGCCGCCGTCGACGGGGCGTCCGGGATCGGCGACCCCTACTGGCCGCTGGACGGCAACGGCGGCATCGACGTGTCGACCTACCGGATCTCGAACCGCTACACGCTCGCGACCAAGCGGCTGAGCGGTCGTACGACGATCGAGCTGACCGCCACCCAGGACCTCGCCAGCTTCACCCTCGACTTCCTGCTCGACGTCTCTCGGGTGAGCGTCGACGGCACGGAGGCGCGCTTCGTGAGGACCGACGGAGGGCACGAGCTGCGGATCACCCCGGCGCGGCCGCTCGCCTCCGGCAGCGAGCACCGCGTCGTGGTGGCGTACGCCGACCACCCGGCGCGCCACTCCTACGCCGGGGAGCGCAACTGGCTGGCCAGCAAGCACGAGGTCGTCGCCATGAACGAGCCGCACATGGCGCCGTGGTGGTTCCCGGCCAACGACCACCCGCTCGACAAGGCCGTCGTCGACGTGAAGGTCCGGGTTCCCCACGGCCGTGAGGTGATCTCCAACGGCAAGCTCCGCGGCCGCAAGGTCGGGAAGCGCTCGACGCAGTGGCACTGGCGCGCCGACGAGCCGATGGTGCCCTACCTCGCGTTCTTCGCCGCCGGCGACTTCGCGATCGAGAAGGGCAGGCACCGCGGCCTGCCGTGGCTCGTCGCGGTCTCGGAGCGCCTCGCCGAGCGTGACCAGGCGGCCAGCATGCGCCTGATGAGGAAGACCCCGACGGTCGTCGCGGGGCTGGAGGAGGACCTGGGCGACTACCCGTTCTCGGTCGTGGGCGGCCTCACCACCGGCCTCGACCCGGGCTTCGCGCTGGAGAACCAGACCCGGCCCACCTACCCGGCGGTCGGCGGCAACGCCACGAGCCTCGTCGTGCACGAGCTCGCCCACCAGTGGTTCGGCGACGACATCGCGGTGGAGCGCTGGTCCGACATCTGGCTCAACGAGGGGTTCGCCACCTTCATGGAGTGGCGCTGGGCCGAGTCCCACGGCCGCCGCTCAGCCGACGACGTGTTCCGCAGCTACTACGCCAACGTCGACGCGTCCTCCGGCTTCTGGAAGGTCTCGGTCGGCGACCCCGGGCCCGACCATGTCTTCGACGGTGCCGTCTACGGGCGCGGCGCCATGACGCTGCAGGCACTGCGCAACCGCGTCGGCGACGACACCTTCTGGCAGGTCCTGCGCACCTGGATCCGCGAGCAGCGCGGGGCCAACGGCTCCACCGCCGAGTTCGAGGAGGTGGCCGCCCGGGTGAGCGGCCAGGACCTCGGCTCGTTCTTCGACACCTGGCTCCGCACACCGTCGAAGCCTGCCGCCACCGCGTCCAACGGGCTCGGCTGAATGGCCGACCGCACGAGCGGCGTGAGCTGGTTCCGACCGCCGACCGACGACCACCCCGGCACGCTCAACGCCTGCTACCACGCCCTCGACATCCACGTGGTCCGCGGCCGAGCCGACGACGCCGCGACGAGCCTCGACGGGGTCGAACGGACCTTCGCGTGGCTGCTCACCGAGGTCGCCGCCTGTGCCGGCGTGCTGCGCGCCTTCGGCGTCGAGGTGGGCGACCAGGTCGCCCTCGGTGCCGTGCCGCAGGGGACGGGCGTCGTCGTCCTCCTCGCCGCCGCCCGCGTGGGCGCCGTGGTGCAGTACGACGACTCGCCGGGCGCCGAGGGCAAGGTCGTGGTCCGCGGCACCCCGGACGGCGTCGTCCTGTCGGTCGACGGCGAGGACCTCCCGTGGGAGGTGGCGATGCGCGCCGGCCGCACCGACCCGGCGGGCTGCGCCGACGTACCGGGTGACGCGGTCCTCTCACGCCACGCCGGCGACACCCTCACCGTCCTGGCGGCCCTCGGCGCGTCGGACGACCACAACGTGCCGGTGCCCGACGGGGCCACGCTCGTCGAGGTGGGCGGGCTGAGGTTCTGGTCGTTCGACGCGCCGCGGAGCTGAGGTCCGGCGCGGCGCGGTCGCGCACCCGAGCCCCTGACAGACTGGCGCGGTGACTGCCCGCGACATCGTGATCCTCGGCTCCACCGGGTCCATCGGCACCCAGGCGCTCGACCTGGTCCGCGCCCACCCGGACCGGTTCCGGGTGGTCGGCCTGACCGCCGGCGGCTCGAACCGCGAGCTGTTCGAGGCCCAGGTCGCGGAGTTCGCACCGGCGTACTCCGGGCTGGGCGAGGAGGCATCCACCGAGGCGGCCGCGCGGCCGTGCGACGTCGTGCTCAACGGGATCACCGGCGCCGTCGGCCTCCGTCCCACGCTCGCCGCGCTCGACGCTGGCACCACCCTGGCCCTCGCCAACAAGGAGTCGCTCATCATCGGCGGCCCGCTGGTGAAGGACCGCGCCCGGCCCGGCCAGATCGTGCCGGTCGACTCCGAGCACAGCGCCATCGCGCAGAGCCTCCGCGCCGGCTCCGCCGAGGAGGTACGACGCCTCGTCCTCACCGCGTCCGGCGGCCCATTCCGCGGACGCACGGCCGACGAGCTCGCCGACGTGACCCCCGAGCAGGCGCTGGCCCACCCGAACTTCGCGATGGGCCGGGTGATCACCACCAACTCGGCGACGCTGGTCAACAAGGGCCTCGAGGTCATCGAGGCGCACCTGCTGTTCGACATCCCCTTCGACCGCATCGACGTCGTCGTCCACCCCCAGCAGCTCATCCACTCGATGGTCGAGTTCGTCGACGGCGCGGTGGTGGCCCAGCTCGGCCTGCCCACCATGCTGGTGCCGATCTCCCTCGGGATGGGCTGGCCCGACCGCGTCCCCGACGCCGAGACGCCGATCGACTGGACCAGGGCGGCCGACTGGCGCTTCGAACCGCTCGACGACGTCGTCTTCCCCGCCGTCGCCCTCGCCCGG
>DASTPB010000173.1:0-6771 GCA_035762385.1 Nocardioides sp.
CGGCCCGCTCGAGTCGCGAGGCCGTGGTGGTCACGCCGGCGCGCAGGGTCACCAGGAGGGCGTAGAAGCGGGGCGCGACGGATCGCACGCGCGCGGCCGCTGCGGCCCCCGCGGCTCCACCGGCGAGGCCGCCCGAGAGTCCGGAGGCGATCATCGAGATCGCGACACCTTCCACGATCATCTGCGCGACCTCGCCGAGGAGGGCTCGGGTCCGGTCGCGTGCGGCCTCCACGGCTGCGGCGTGGTCCTCGCACGCCGTCGCGAGGTTCGACAGCTGCCAGGCGGTGTCGCCGATGAGCCTCGTGAGCTCTTCGAGCGCGTCGACCGCGAGCGGGACCTCGGGGGAGCGTTGTGCCTCGACGAGGGTGACGGCGACGTCGACGTAGTCCGCGAGCCGTGACGTCGAGGCAGCGGCCTGCCGCCACGCGTCGGCTGCGACGTGCAGCGCGTCGACGTCGGCTCCCGGCCAGACGAACCCCTCGACCTGGTCGAGGATCCACGCGTCGACCACGCCGAGCGACGGTTCGTCGGTCCCGACGCTCGACGGCACCGTCGGCGGCTGGATCCGCAGGAAGGCGCCGTCGTCGGCGTGGGGCGAGTCGTACGACCGGCCGGCAGCAGCGGCCTCGGCGCGCACGTGGTTGGCCCCGGTCGCGGCCAGGAGACGTCCCGCGCCGGTGAAGGCGTGGGTCAGGTCGACCAGCGTCTCCGTCGCCTGCCGGGCGCTGTCGTCGTACGCCCTGGAGAAGTCGGCGCTCGTCGCGTCGTCACCGGCCATGCCGGAGGTGCCGGCGAGCCGCGAGCCGAGGGACTGCGTCAGCAGGGCCGCGACGTGGTTCGCCGTCAGGCAGGCGTCGGCCGCCCGGGTGAACCCGCTGCACTCCACCATGACCCGCACGTCGTCCACCCTTCCCGAGCCGCGACAGGCGGCGACAGGGGTCGTGGTGGATCTGTGGATGCACGGTCCTTCTCCACAGATGTCGACGCGCGTGGTTTCCAGCGGCGGCGGACGGGCACTGGACGTCGCAGACCCGAACCGACGAGGAGGACTCATGGCGCTCGACCCACGTTTCATCGGCTGCATCCGCGTCCAACCGGCTCTCAACGACGCCGAGTGCGACTTCCTCTTCGACGTCCTCGACTCCGACGGCACGCTGCGCGGCACCCCGACGGGCCGTGGTGACCAGGACGTGCCGTTCGCGCGGCTCGCGTGGGAGCCGTGCCTCGACGGCTGCTGCCTGCAGTGGAACCCCTACCTCGAGGACCCGAAGTGGATGGTCGAGTCGCTCCGGTTCGTCGTCGACCACCTGCTGCGGCCCGGTGCGAAGGGCGAGGGCCACCCGAGGCTGGCCGGCTTCACCTTCGACCACACCGCGTCCGGTGTCGTCGTCGGGCGCGGGCTCGGAGACCGTACGACGCGGATGGTCACGGTCGAGGGCAACGAGGTCGCCGGCTCGGTGGTCCCGGCCTCGTGCGAGGAGGTGACGGCGAGGTCCCAGCCGGCGCGTTCACCCGGCGGGCGGTTCGCCAACGTCATCGAGCTCCGTCCACGCCGCGCCTGAGCCCGTGCGCGAGGCCGTGGAACCATGGCCGCATGCCGGACGAGCTCGTCGTACGCCAGGCCGGGTTCGCGCCGGTGAAGGGGATGCGACACCTCGCCCTCGAGGCGGTGCACCTCGACGAGCACGGCGCCGTGGGCGACCGGTCCCACTGCCTCGTCGACGTCGACGCGGCACGCGTCCTCAAGACGGTGCAGCACCCGGCACTCGTCGGCGTCGTCGCACGGCTGGACGGGGACCTGCTGTCCCTGACCTTGCCGACCGGCGAGGCCGTCGCCGCCCCGGCCGCCGCGAGCGGTCGGACGATCACCTGCGACTACTGGGGCCGCCCGGTCGACCTCGAGCTCACGGTCGGCCCTCACGCCGCACTCCTCTCGGAGTGGCTGGGCCGGCATGTGGAGCTCGCGGCCGCACCTCGTGGCGGGGTGGTGTTCGGCGACCCGCTCACGGTCATCGGCACGGCCTCGCTGCGCGAGCTGGCCCGACGCACGGGTCACGACGCGCTCGTCGACCAGGCCGCGCGCCTCCGGTCGACCATGGTCGTCGAGACCGACACGCCCTACGTCGAGGACACGTGGGCAGGCCGCGCCGTGGCCGTGGGGCAGGCCACCGTTCGGATCGGTGGACCGGTCCCACGGTGCGCCGTCATCGACCACCACCCGGAGACGGGCGTGAAGGACGTCCGGCTCCTGAAGGCCCTCGTGCGTGAGCGTCCCACCAACCGGGCCGGCGAGCCGATGCTCGGGGTCTACGCCAGGTGCACACGTCCCGGGCAGGTCACCCTCAGCCGCTGACCTGCCGCCAGAGGGCCAGGTTGGCCTCGACCGCCGACGAGTAGTGCTCGTCGGCCGCGGCGACGATGCGCCGCAACGCCGCGAGCGAGGTGACCATGTCGGCGCACCCCTCGCGCCACGAGTCGTACGACGACGCCTGGGCGTCACTGGCCCGTCCGAGCCAGCCCGCCTGCAGCCGGCCCTGCGCGTGGTCGATGTCGACGGCGAGGGCGACGAGGTCGCGCTGGCAGGTCGCGAGCTCTGCCACGGCGAGCCGGACCTCGGCGAGGTCGACGTCGTACGCCGTCACGACAGCCCGCCACCCAGGCGTCCGTGCAGCTGGTGGTGGGCGGCGCCCCGCTGGTCGTCGGCCGTCACCACGTCGGACGCCGCGGCCGGGAGCGCGTCGACGGCGGCACCGAGGTCGCCGACGACACCGGCCGCCGCGCTGCTCCACACCTCCCACTGGTCCCGGAACGCGGAGGCCGCGTCCCCGTGCCACGCGGCGAGCAACCTGTCGACCGCGGACGTCGCCGCCCTGCGGCGCGCCTCGAGGTCGGAGAGCCGATCGGCGAGCGAGGCCGTGGCCGCGGCGTGGGCGACTGGGTCGAGCTGGAGGGTTCCCGAGATGATCATGGTCCGATCGTGGTCGCCGGCCACCGTGCGGCGACACCCCACGGGATCGATCTGTGGAGAACTCAGCGGTCGACGTCGCGCCGATCGACCTGTCGCGGCACCACCGGTCCGTGCTCGTGCCCGGCCAGCTCGTCGCGGGCGGCGTCCAGTGCGCTGAGCAGCGCCGACAGCGCGTCGATGGCGTCGCGAGCGGTGGAGTCCCAGTCCTGCCAACCCGTGCCCTGATGCCGTGCTGCGCCGCCCTGCCACGCCACCACGAGTGCGTCGATGCTCGCCTCGGCGGCGCGTCGGCGGGCGTCCACCTCGGCGATGCGGGCGGCGGCGAAGGAGGAGGCCACCCAGCGGCGCGACCGGTCGTGCTCGAGGCGGCCCGAGATGATCATGGCTCCCCTTTACCCACGCCGCCGGTGGGCGTACACCTCCTTGACGGGATCTGGAGACAAACCAGAGCGCCCCTCCGTCGCCGACAGGCCGACAGCGGCGCCGACGCGGACGCCCTTAGGGTGGGTCGAACACTCGCCGATCTCGGAGGCAACACGTGGACACCATGGACCCCGTCTACAGCTCGGGCACGCTGCTGCTGATCGCAGGCATCGCCGTCGCCGTCCTGCTCGTCCTGATCATCGCGCTGCGCATGCACGCCTTCGTGGCGCTGGTGCTCGTCAGCTTCCTCACGGCGATCGCCGCCGGCGTACCCCTCGCCGACGTGCCGACCATCGCGATAGCCGCCTTCGGCAGCACCCTCGGCACCGTCGCGCTGCTCGTCGGGCTCGGTGTGATGATCGGCCGCCTGCTCGAGGTGACCGGGGGAGCGCAGGTGCTCGCCGACACCCTCGTCGGCCGCTTCGGCGAGAAGCGCGCCCCGCTGGCGCTCGGCATCGCCGCGCTGCTCTTCGGCCTGCCGATCTTCTTCGACGCGGGACTCGTGGTCTTCCTCCCGATCATCTTCTCCGTGGCGAAGCGCTTCGGCGGCTCCGTCCTGATGTACGCCCTCCCGGCGGCGGGCGCGTTCGCCGCCATGCACGCGATCGTCCCGCCGCACCCGGGCCCAGTCACGGCTGCCACCGAGATCGACGCCAGCATCGGGCTCACCCTGCTCGTCGGTGTCGTCGTGGCCGTCGCCGCCTGGTTCGTCGGGGTGTACGCCGTCACCGTCACGTGGCTCGGCAAGGTCTACGTCCCGATCGACGACTCGGTGCTGACCGGCGGCCGCGAGGCCGACGCCGAGAACCCTCCGGCCTTCGCTCACGTGCTCGCGATCCTGCTCCTCCCGCTCGTCCTCATCGGCACGAACACCGTCCTCACCACCCTGCGGGCCAACGGCACCATCGCCGAGGAGAGCGCCGTCGCCGACGTCTTCATCTTCGTCGGGCAGACCCCGGTGGCGCTGCTCATCGCCCTGCTCGTCGCCACCTACACCCTGGCGGTCCGACGCTTCTCGCGAGGCGAGGTCGAGTCGCTCCTCAACGACTCGCTCGGCCCCATCTGCGCGATCATCCTGATCACCGGCGCCGGCGGCATGTTCGGCGGCGTGCTCCGCTACAGCGGCATCGGCGACGCGCTGTCGGACTCGCTCGCCGACCTCGGGCTGCCGCTCATCGTCAGCGCCTTCGTCATCGCCACCATCCTGCGAGTCGCGCAGGGCTCTGCCACCGTCGCGCTGACGACCACCGCCGGGCTCATCTCGGCGGGCGTGGCCGACGCCGACCCATCGAGCCTCCAGCTGGTGGCGCTGGTGCTCGCCATCGCCGCGGGTGCCACCGTCCTCTCCCACGTCAACGACTCGGGCTTCTGGCTGGTCGGCCGGTTCTTCGGGATGGACGTCAAGACCACCCTCCGGACCTGGACCGTCCTGGAGACCACGCTCGGCGTCAGCATCTTCGTGCTCGCCCTCGGCCTCTGGGCGGTCGGATGACGACGTCCGACGCCCCTCACCACCTGGTCTTCATGGGCGTCTCCGGCTCCGGGAAGTCCACTGTCGCGCGGGCGGTGCAGGAGCGGCTCGGCTGGGAGTTCGCCGAGGGCGACGAATTCCACCCGCCCGAGAACGTCGCGAAGATGAGCGAGGGCACCCCGCTCACCGACGCCGACCGCTGGGGCTGGCTGGAGTCGCTCGCGGAGTGGACCGCCGAGCGCGACGCCCGCGGCGAGCCGACGCTCATGGCGTGCAGCGCGCTCCGCAAGTCCTACCGCGACGTGCTGCGGCGCGGGGGAGAGGGCACGTTCTTCGTCCACTGCACCGGCGACAAGCACATGCTGCTGGCGCGGATGGACGCCCGCGACCACTTCATGCCGCCGAGCCTGCTGGAGTCGCAGCTCGACACCCTCGAGCCCCTCGAGCCGGACGAGCACGGCATGGACGTCGACCCGGCGCTGCCGGTCGACCGGCTCGCGACGATGGTGCTCGCCCAGCTGGGCCTGGCCTGAGCTCCGGCTCAGGCCATCCGGCGCGCGCGCAGCACCGCGTCGGCGATCTCGATCTGCTCGCCCGTCTCGGGGTGCGCCTGCGTCCGCGGCCGTGACTCGCACACCTCGACCTCCCACGCGTCGTCGAGCGCCGGGAGCAGCTGGTCGGCGGTGTGCATGAACGAGTGGTGTCCGTGCCGGAGGCCGGTGTGGACGTCGCTCGGCGCGTGCCCCACCACCAGGAGCGTGCCACCGGGCGCGACCGCGGAGGCGAGTCGTCGTACGACGTCCACCATCCCGCCGTCGGGCAGGTGCACGAAGTGCGAGGTGACAAGGTCCCAGGTCTCGCCGTCGGGCTCGAAGGTGCGTACGTCGATGCGGCGGGTCTCGACGCGGTCACCGAGCCCGGCCTCCGCGGCGTGCGCGGCGACCCGCGCCAGGGCTGCGTCGGCGAAGTCGGACGCCGTCACGTGCCAGCCGTGCTGCGCCAGCCACAGGGCGTCACCACCCTCGCCGCACCCGACGTCGAGCGCGCGGCCCGGTGCGATCCCGGCGGCCTCGGCCTCGAGCTGGACGTTGACGCGCCCGCTCCACACGCGGTCGCCGGAGTAGCGCTCCTCCCACGCCGGCTGCTCGAAGAAGTCGTCACGCAGGGACTGCACTGCCTTCGTCGCGTCGGCGTCGGCGAGCTCGGCGTTGATCCAGGCGCCGACCCGGTTGCCGTGGGCCGCGGAGGCCATCAGGGTCATCGCGATGTCCGTCGCGTTGCCGGCGGCGAAGACACCGGGGACCGAGGTCGCCCCGGTGGGCTCGACCGCGATGACGGAGCCGAGGACGGCCCCGCCCATCTCGAACGGCGTGGGCTCGATCCCGAGCGGGCCGAGGAAGTCGGCTCGCACGCGGGGCCTCGTCGCGACCACGATCGCGTCGCGCTCGAGCACGGAGCCGTCGGCCAGTCGCAGCCCGACGAGCGCGTCGCCGTCGGTCACCACCTCCTGCGGGGTGCCGTCGGCGAACCGCACCCCGATCGCGCCCAGCTTCTCGACCTCCTCGTCGGGCAGTGCGACACCGTCGTGCACCACGACGACCACGTCGTCGGAGAGCTGCCGGAAGAGCAGGGCGTGGTGCCCGGCCATCGGGGTCGTCGCGAGCACGGCGATCGCCCGGTCGCGCACCTCCCACCCGTGGCAGTAGGGGCAGTGCAGGACGTCGACACCCCACCGCTCCGCCAGGCCCGGCACGTCGGGAAGCTCATCGACGACGCCACCGGTGACCAGCACCCGCCGGGCGCCGTACCTCCGCCCGCCCTCGGTGGTGACCAGGAAGGAGTCGGCCTCGCCGGACAGCCCGACCACCCGGTCGGTCAGCACCTCGACGCCGTACCTCCTCACCTCGGC
>DASTPB010000174.1:0-4217 GCA_035762385.1 Nocardioides sp.
GTGCGGGCGATGCGGGCGTGCACGGCGGCCGCGAACGCGTCACCGCGGGCGCCGTAGTTGGCGAACATGTCCATGGAGGCGCATCCCGGCGCGAGCAACACCGTGTCACCGGACCTGGCGAGCCCGGCGGCCGCGTCGACCACGCGCTCCATCGGATCCCCAGTCTCGTCGGCCCCCACATCGATGACCGGCACATCGGGCGCGTGTCGCGAAAGTGCGTCGGCCACGACCTGGCGGTCCCGGCCGAGCAGGACGACCCCGCGCAGCCGACCGCGGACCGCGGCCACCAGGTCGTCGAACCGGGCGCCCTTGGCCAGGCCTCCCGCGATCCACACGACGTCCTCGTAGGCGGACAGCGAGGACTGCGCGGCGTGGGGGTTGGTCGCCTTGGAGTCGTCGACCCAGGTCACGCCCTCGGCCTCCGCGACGTGGGCGATCCGGTGGCCGTCCGGGCGGAAGGCCCGCAGCCCGTCGCGCACCGCCTGCTGGCTGACGCCGTGGGCGCGGGCGAGCGCGGCCGCGGCCAGGGCGTTCGCGACGAAGTGAGGGGCCGGCGAGGCGAGGTCACCCAGGGTGCAGAGCTCGGCGGCGCTGGTGGCCCGCTCCTCGATGAACGCGCGGTCGACGAGGAGGTCGTCGACGACGCCGAGGTTGCCCGGGGTCGGCGTGCCGAGGGTGAAGCCCACGGCCCGGGCGCCCTCCACGACGTCGGCCTCGCGGACCATGTCCTCGGTGGCGGGGTCGGCGAGGTTGTAGACGCACGCGCGCTGCACGCCGGCGTAGACGCGCGCCTTGTCGGCGGCGTAGACCTCCATGCCCGTCCGGGCGCCCGGATCGGTGCCGGCGCCCGGCTCGTCGTCGTACCAGTCGAGGTGGTCCTCGGCGATGTTGAGCACGACGGCCGACTCCGCCGCCATCGAATGGGTGTAGTGGAGCTGGAAGCTGGAGAGCTCGACGGCGAGGACGTCGTAGGGCTCGGGATCCATCACGGCCTCGACGATCGGCAGCCCGACGTTGCCGACCGCGGCGGCGCGCAGCCCGGCGGCGGTGAGGATGGCCTGGAGCATCTGGACGGTCGTGGTCTTGCCGTTGGTGCCGGTGACGGCGAGCCAGGGAGCCGGGGCGTCGGGGTCGCGCAGCCGCCAGGCGAGCTCGACCTCGCCCCACACCGGGATCCCCCGCTCGGCGGCCTGGGCGAGCAGGGGCGCGCTCGGCTTCCAGCCCGGCGAGGTGACGACCAAATCGACGTCGTCCGGCAGCACGGCGGTCGCGCCCGGCTCGAGCCGGACGGTCGCGCCCAGCGTCTCGAGCAGCTGCTTCCGCTCCGCCTTCTCCTCGCTCGAGGACTCGTCGAGGGCGGTGACCTGCGCGCCGAGGAAGAGGAGGTTGTCGGCGGCCGCGAAGCCGGAGACACCGAACCCGGCGACCACGACGCGGGTGCGGGACCAGTCGCTGGTGCGGCTCAGCGCCTCGATGTCGGGGTGGTCATCCAACGCCGGCGACCCATTCGGCGTAGAAGATGCCCAGGCCGGTGGCCACGGCCAGGCCGGTGACGATCCAGAAGCGGATGACGATGGTCACCTGCTCCCACCCGAGCATCTCGAAGTGGTGGTGCAGGGGGGTCATCCGGAAGACCCGGTGACCGGGCTGGACCTTGAAGATGCTCCGGAACAGCCCGCTCGCCCGGCTGGCCTTGAACACCGAGACCTGGATCATCACCGACAGCGTGATGACCACGAACAGGCCGCCGATGACCAGCAGCAGGATCTCGGTGCGGGTCAGGATCGCGAAGCCGGCCATCGCGCCGCCCAGGGACAGCGAGCCGGTGTCGCCCAGGATGATCTGCGCCGGCGAGGCGTTCCACCAGAGGAAGCCGAAGCAGGCACCGGTGAGCGCCGCGGCGACGACGGCGAGGTCGAGCGGGTCACGCACCTCGTAGCACTTCGGCCCGGCCTCGAGGGCGCAGGACTGGCTGTTCTGCCAGATGTTGACCAGGGTGTAGGCCGCGAAGATGAGGATGCTCGAGCCCGTCGCGAGACCGTCGAGACCGTCGGCGAGGTTCACCGCGTTGCTGAAGCCCGTGACGATGAACCAGATGAGGAACAGCGCCAGCACCGCGGGCAGCGCGAACCGCTCGTAGTCGCGGATGAAGGAGATGTGGTCCGAGGCCGGACGCCACCCGCGCTCGTCCTCGAGGACCGGCGAGAGCGCCAGCACGCCGAACACGATCGCCACGACCGTCTGGCCGATCATCTTCGCCCGACTGCGCAGGCCCGTGCTGTGCTGGCGGCTGACCTTGAGGAAGTCGTCCAGGAACCCGACGATGCCGAGGCCCACCAGCAGGAAGATCAGCAGCAGCGCCGACGCGGTGGGCGCCTGGCCCGTGATGAGCTTGGCGGCGAAGTAGCCCACGACGGTCGCGAGCACGACGACCGCACCGCCCATCGTCGGCGTCCCGCGCTTGACGTGGTGGGTGGTCGGGCCGTCGTCGCGGATCGGCTGGCCGAACCCCTGGCGCGTGAAGAACCGGATCGCGTAGCGCGTCCCGAGCAGGGAGATCAGCAGGGAGAGTCCTCCTCCGAACAGGATGGCTCTCATGCGGTGCTTCCTTCCTTGCCGCCCCCGGTGAGGAGGTCCTCGGCGATCAGTTCCAGCGCCGCCCCCCGCGATGCCTTCACGAGGACCACATCAGCAGCCGAGACATTGTGCCGCAGCCAGTCGACCGCCTCGTCACGGCCCGCCGTGGTGATGCTCACGCCACCACCTCCGTCGTCGAAGCCGCGGGCGATGCCTTCCGCGTCGCCGCCGACGGTCAGCAGCACGTCGACCCCGGCGCGGGCGGCGTACTCCCCCACCCCGCGATGGGCCGCGGCAGCGCCGTCACCGAGCTCGAGCATCTGACCGAGCACGGCGACCGTACGCCGGCCCGTGCGGGTGCCGATGCCGGCGAGGGTCTCGAGGGCGGCCCGCATCGACTCGGGGTTGGCGTTGTAGGCGTCGTTGAGCACGACGAGCCCGTCGGGTCGCTCGGCGAGCTCCATCCGCCAGCGGCTGGCCGGGACGGCGTCGGCCAGGGAGTCGGCGACGGTGTCGAGGTCGAGCCCGGCGGCGAGCGCCATCGCGGCGGCCGCGGCGGCGTTGCGCCACTGGTAGGCGCCGACCTGCGCGAGGTGCACGGTGGCTCCCGACCCGCGGTGGGCGAGCTCGAAGGACTGGCGACCGAGCTCGTCGGTGGTGACCTCGCTGACCGCGACCTCGGGAGCCGGCCCGTCCGTCGGGCCGCCGAAGGTGACGACCTGGGCAGCGGTGCGCGCGGCCATCGCGGCCACCAGGTCGTCGTCGGCGTTGAGCACAGCGGTCCCGTCGGCGGGCAGCGCCTCGACGATCTCGCCCTTGGCGCGGGCGATCGCCTCCCGGCTGCCGAACTCACCGATGTGGGCCGTGCCGACGTTGAGCACGGCGGCGACCCGGGGCGGCGCGACAGCGCACAGCTCGGCGATGTGCCCGACGCCGCGTGCCCCCATCTCGACCACGAGGTAGCGCGTCTCCGGCGTGGCTCGCAGCACGGTGAGCGGCACGCCCAGCTCGTTGTTGAAGTTGCCGCGGGTCGCCACGGTGGGTCCGGACTCGGACAGCACGTGCGCGAGGTAGTCCTTGGTGCCGGTCTTGCCCTGCGAGCCGGTCATCGCGAGGACGACCACCTCGGGCAGGCGGTCCACGACGTGGCGGGCGAGCAGCCCCAGGGCCGCGGTCACGTCGGGCACCACGACGGTCGGCAGCGCGGTGGGCCGGCTGCCGAGCACGGCTGCGGCACCGGCATCACCGGCCGTCGCGGCCAGGTCGTGGCCGTCGACCCGCTCTCCGGCCACGGCCACGAAGAGACCGCCGGCCTCCGGTGTGCGGGTGTCGACGAACGCGCCACCGGTGACGACCGCCTCGCCGTGGGCGGTGCCGCCGACGACGTCGGCGATCTCGTCGAGGGACATCTCGATCACGCGCGGCCCCCGGAGTCGTTCAGGTCGTCGGCGCCTGGGCGGGCGTCGGCGAGCGCCCGGACCTCCTCCGCGGCGACCACACGGTCGTCGAACGGGTGGACCACGTCACCCACCTGCTGGCCGGTCTCGTGGCCCTTGCCGGCGACCAGCACCACGTCGCCGGGACGGGCGCGGCGTACGGCCTCGCGGATGGCCAGCCGGCGGTCGCCGACCTCGACCACC
>DASTPB010000175.1:0-3403 GCA_035762385.1 Nocardioides sp.
ACGAAGACGCTCCTGACCTGCTCGTCGTGCAGGATCACGTCGAGGCCGTCGGCCATCACCTGGGCGTTGGCGCCGCCGCCGATGTCGAGGAAGTTGGCGGGCTTCACGCCGCCGTGCGCCTCACCGGCGTACGCGACGACGTCGAGGGTGCTCATCACGAGGCCCGCGCCGTTGCCGATGATGCCGACCTGGCCGTCGAGCTTGACGTAGTTGAGGCCCTTGTCCTTGGCCTTCGCCTCGAGCGGGTCGGCCTCCTCGCGGATCTCGAACTGCTCGTGCTCGGGGTGGCGCACCTCGGAGGCGTTGTCGTCGAGCGACACCTTGCCGTCGAGGGCCTCGAGCTTGTCGCCCTCCAGGCGGGCGAGCGGGTTGACCTCGACGAGGGTGGCGTCCTCCTCGACGTAGACCTGCCACAGCTTCTGGACCATCTCGATGGCCTGGTCGCGCAGCTCGGCGGGGAACTTGGCCTCGTCGACGATCGCGGCGGCCTTCTCCGGCGTCACGCCCTCGAGGGCGTCGATGCGGATCTGCTTGACGGCGTCGGGGTTGGTCTTGGCGACCTCCTCGATCTCGACGCCGCCCTCGACCGAGGCGATGCACAGGTGCGAGCGGTTGGAGCGGTCGAGCAGGAAGGAGAAGTAGTACTCCTCCACCGGCGGCGTCGCCGGCGTCACCAGCACGCGGTTGACGCGCAGGCCCTTGATCTCCATGCCGATGATGTCGCGGGCGTAGGACTCCGCCTCGTCAGCCGTCTTGGCGATCTTCACGCCGCCGGCCTTGCCACGGCCCCCGGCCTTGACCTGGGCCTTGACGACGGTCACGCCGCCCATCTCCTCGGCGGCGGCTCGCGCGGCCTCCGGGGTCTCGGCGACGACACCCAGGGTGGTCGCTACTCCATGCTTGGCGAAGAGCTCCTTCGCCTGAAACTCCATCAGGTCCACGAGAGTGACCAGTCCTTTTCGTCTGCGAACAGTGCCGGGGAATTCCCTCTCGGCACCCTAGACCTCCCCGGCGGGGTCGAGCGAGGTCGGGTGAGAGTGGTGGTGCTCACTCCGCGGCTACGTTGAGTCGCATGGCTGCCTCGACATCGACGACCACGTCCTCGGTCATGTGGTTCCGGCGCGACCTGCGGGTGCGGGACAACCCGGCCCTGCTCGCCGCGCTGGAGGACGGCACGGTCACGGCCCTGTTCGTCGTCGACCCGGCCATCTGGGCCACCGCCGGTCCCGCCCGTCGGGCGTGGCTGGCCGCCAACGTCCAGGCCCTGGCCGAGCGCATCCCGCTGACCGTCGCCCACGGCGACCCCCGCGACGTCGTGCCACGGGTGGCCGACGGCCGGCGGGTGCACGTCTCGGCCGAGACGACGCCCTACGGCCGGCGGCGCGACGAGGCCGTCGGCGAGCGCGTCGAGCTCGTCGCGACCGGGTCGCCGTACGCCGTGGGCCCCGGGCTGGTCCGCAACGGCAGCGGAGAGCCCTACCAGGTGTTCAGCGCCTTCGCCCGCGCGTGGCGCGAGCACGGCTGGGCCGAGCCCGCCAGGACGCCCCGCTCCCCCGACCTCGCACCTGCGGAGTCCGACCAGCGGGCGCTCGACCTGCTGGAGGAGGCGGTGGCCGGGGCGCCGTTCGACCTGCCGGGTGCCGGCGAGGACGCTGCCTGGCGGCGCTGGCGCGCCTTCCGCGACGACGGGTTACGGGCCTACGAGGACGAACGCAACCGCCCGGACCACGACGGCACGTCACGTCTCTCGCCGTACCTCCACCTCGGGGTGCTCCACCCGCGCTCGCTCCTGGCCGAGGTGTCGCCCACGTCGACGTACGCCACCGAGCTGGCCTGGCGCGACTTCTACGCCGACGTGCTGTGGCATGCACCGTCGTCGGCGTGGGCGGACCTCAAGCCCGCGCTGAAGGGGATGAGGTACGACGACCCCGGCGACGCGATCGAGGCGTGGCGCACCGGCACCACGGGCTACCCGATCGTCGACGCCGGGATGCGCCAGCTGATGCACACCGGGTGGATGCACAACCGGGTGCGGATGATCACCGCCTCGTTCCTCACCAAGGACCTGCACGTGTGGTGGCCGACCGGGGCACGGCACTTCCTCGACCTGCTGATCGACGGCGACGTGGCCTCCAACAACCACGGGTGGCAGTGGGTGGCCGGCACCGGCACCGATGCCTCCCCCTACTTCCGCGTCTTCAACCCGGTCACCCAGGGGCTGAAGTTCGACCCGCAGGGGGACTACGTACGCCGGTGGGTGCCCGAGCTGGCGCACCTCCCGGGCAGGGCGGCCCACGAGCCGTGGAAGTCGGACGTAGGCTACGAGCGCGACTACCCGTTGCGGATCGTCGACCACGCCGACGAGCGCCGGGAGGCGCTCGAGCGCTACCAGGCCGCGCGCGGGTGAGTCCTGCGTCACGTCGCAGCGTCCGTTTATCGGCCGCTGAGCGGGGTACATGAACTTATTTGGTCGAGGGTTGCACTTTCTCGTGATCCTTCCGTTACAGTCGTGCGCGGTCTCGCCGACCCGACCCCCCGACGATCCGGCAGATTGGTAACTCCTACATGGGCAACCACCGAGCGGAGCGCGCTCCCAAGCGTCGCACCTCGGCACCGGCTGGACCCGTGAGCGGGAAGCGACGTGCGTCCACGCCGCCGCGACGCTCCGCGGTCCGGTTGCCGTCCCTGCCCCTCGTCGCCGGTGTCGCCGTGCTGGCGGTGTCCGCCGGCGCTGCCGTCACCGGGTCCGGCTCGAGCGTCACCGCACTGACCTCGTCGGGCTCCGCTGTCGAGGCCACGCAGGCCCTCGGCTCCGCCGCCGGCCAGGCCATCTCGCGCCGCGGCGTCGTCGTGAGCCGCGACCACGTCCGAGGCACCGACTCCATGGGCGAGGAGACCGACCCCGAGCTCATCGCGCTCGCCGAGAAGCAGATGGCCGAGCGGGCCGCCAAGCTCGAGGAGATGCGCAAGGCCGCGGAGGCGCAGGCGGCGAAGATCAAGGAGAACAAGTGGGTTCTCCCCCTCGCCAGCTACCAGCTCACCGCGACGTTCGGCCAGTACGGCCTCTGGGCCAGCTACCACACCGGCCTCGACTTCAACGGCAACAGTGGCGACCCGATCCTCTCGGTCGCCAACGGCACGGTGACCGAGACCGGCTACGACGGGGCCTACGGCAACAAGACCGTCGTCACGCTCGATGACGGCACCGAGATCTGGTACTGCCACCAGACCTCGATCTACGTCTCGGTCGGCGACCGCGTCAACGGCGGCGAGAACATCGGCACCGTCGGCGCCACCGGCAACGTCACCGGCTCCCACCTCCACCTCGAGGTGCGCCCCGGCGGCGGTGGCCCGGTCGACCCGTTCCAGGCCTTCGTCGAGCACGGCATCGTCCCCTGAGAGG
>DASTPB010000176.1:0-13687 GCA_035762385.1 Nocardioides sp.
GGCGATCCGCAACCGCGCGTGCCGCTGCAGGACGGCGAGCACCATGTCGACCCGCGACGACTCCACGCCCGAGACCGTCCGCCGCGGGCGCTCGAGGGGGGACGGCGTCAGCAGCGCCTGCACCTCGGCCAGGAGTGGGCGACGTCCCTCCATCGTCACGGCCACGCAGGTGCCGGAGACGTCCTGGGTGTGGTGCTCGACGAAGAGGCCGGTCGGGTCGGTGACGGCCGAGATGCCCTCCGAGGAGAGGTCGAAGCACCCGACCTCGTCGACCGGGCCGTAGCGATTCTTCATGGCGCGGACCATGCGGAAGCGCGAGTTGCGGTCGCCCTCGAAGTGGAGCACCACGTCGACGAGGTGCTCGAGGACCCGGGGGCCGGCGATCGAGCCGTCCTTGGTGACGTGGCCGACGATCATGGTGGTGATGTTGCGTGTCTTGGCGACACGGATCAGCGCGGCCGCGACCTCCTTCACCTGGGTGACGCCGCCGGGGACGCCGTCGATGCCCGGGGCGCCGATCGTCTGCACGGAGTCGACGACCAGCAGGGTGGGGCGTACGTCCTCGATGTGGGTGAGCACCGCCCCGAGATCGGTCTCGGCGGCGAGGAACAGCTCGTCGTGCACGCCGCCGGTGCGGTCGGCGCGCAGCCGCACCTGGGCCGCCGACTCCTCGCCGGTGACGTAGAGGGTGCGCTGGCGGGTGCGGGCGGTCTGCGCGGCGACCTCGAGGAGCAGCGTGCTCTTGCCGACGCCCGGCTCGCCGGCCAGCAGGATCGCCGCACCCGGCACCAGCCCGCCACCGAGGACGCGGTCGAGCTCGGGCACGCCGCTGGGGCGCGCGACCGACTCGGTGACCGCCACCTGGCCGATGGGCACCGCCGGCGTCGAGACCGGGCCGGCAGCGGCGCGCAGGGTCGGCGCGCCGGCCTCGGCGACGGAGCCCCAGGCCTGGCACTCCCCGCAGCGACCCACCCACTTGGCCGTCTCCCACCCGCACTCGGAGCAGCGGTAGGAGGAGCGCACCCGGGCCGTCTTCGTCGACATGCCGCTCACGCTAGGCGAGGCCACCGACACCCCCGCGCCCGCCGCGCGCGGGACCACGCACGCACGGGTGGGCGGGCGCGTGGGAGGCGGGGGCTTATGCTCACCTCGATTGGATCGATCTAGGGCGATCGGAGGGGGAGCCATGGCGCGCAACGAGCGCCGGTCCGGCGGCACGCTGCCCGTGACGCCGCCGACCCTCGCCGACGTCGCCGAGCGCGCCGGTGTCTCCCGCCAGACGGTGTCCAACGCGGTCAACAACCCCGACCTCCTGCGCCCCGACACGCTCGAGCGGGTGCGGCAGACGATCGCCGAGCTCGGCTACTCACCCAACCGCGCCGCCCGCAACCTCCGCACCCGCACGTCGTCCCTGATCGGCCTGCGCTTCGCCCCCGCCCAGGAGGGCACCGCCAACGCCGCGATGGACCGTTTCGTGCACTCCCTCGTGGAGGCGAGCGAGGAGGTGGGCTACCACGTCCTCCTCTTCCCGGGAGACGACGAGGACCCGATCGGCGGCTACGACAACCTGCTGCGCTCGACGGCCGTGGACGCCTTCGTCGTCACCGACACCTACCTCGGCAACCCGCAGGCCGCCTGGCTGAGCCAGCAGCGTGCCCCGTTCGTCGCCTTCGGTCGCCCGTGGGACGACGACGCGGCCCGCCACGTGTGGGTCGACGTCGACGGCGCCGCCGGGATCGCGCTCGCCACCCAGCACCTCATCGACCGCGGCCACACCCGCATCGCGTGGATCGGCTGGCGCAAGGACTCCCCGATCGGCGAGGACCGGCGCTCCGGCTGGGTGCGCACGATGCACGCCAACGGCCTCTCCACCACCGGCCTGGCCTCGCGGGTCGAGGACGTCGTGCACAGCGGCGCCGAGGCGGCCGCCGTGCTGCTCGACGAGTCGGCGCCGACGGCGTTCGTCTGCGCGTCCGACACCCTCGCGATGGGCGTCCTCCACACGCTCTGGATCCGCCAGCTCGCGCCCGGGCGTGACATCGCCGTGGTCGGCTTCGACGACTCCCAGGTGGCGCAGGTCTACCCGGTGGGCCTCACGTCCGTACGCCAGCCGCTCGAGGACGTGGCCGTCGAGATCGTCCGCACCCTGCGCGCGCTGCTGTCGCACCAGCCGGTGGAGACCCGTGGGGTGCTCCTCGAGCCGACGCTGGCCATCCGCGACTCCAGCTGAGGTCAGAACCGGCGCCACCAGAGGTTGACGGCGTAGTCCACCTCTGTCCCGGTGTGGGAGGCGAGCGCCTCCTCGGCCGCCTCGGGCGGCAGCTCGATGCGGACGACGGACTCGAGGTCGTCGCGCGAGGCGAAGGCCCAGCCCATGTCGATGCGCCGGCGCTGCCATCCGTGCATCGACCAGAACCGCTCGACGGCGTCGGGGTCGACGTCGGGGAAGCCGCGACGGAACCAGCGCCCGAAGGTGGACCGGGTGGGGTCGTTGTCGACCACGAACGCCGTGCCCCCGCGGCGTACGACCCGGTCGAGCTCACGCAGGCCCGGCTCCGAGCCGGGGCCGAAGAAGTAGGCCCAGCGGGCGTGCGCCACGTCGACGGACGCGTCGGGCAGCGGGAGGTCCTGTGCACCGCCCTCGAGGACGCGGACGTGGGCCAGTGCGCGCGTACGACGACGTGCGAGCGCGACGAGCGGCGGGTGCGGCTCGACGCCGACCACCTGCGACGCCGACCCCGCCCACAGCGGGAGGTGGAAGCCGCTGCCGCAGCCGACGTCGAGGACCGTGCGCCCGGCCCAGTCGTCGATCTCGCGCATCGCGGTCGCGATGCGGTCGTGGGGGTCGGCGGCGCGGTTCTCGAGCTCGTAGAGCTCGGGGGTGTTCCAGATGTTGGGGCTGGGCCGGGGCTTCAGCGACAACTCAGATGCGGACGAGCCCGTGGGGGGTCTGCAGCTGGACGGCGACGATGCCGGGGGTGCCGTTGGGGGCGACCCACTCGACCTTCACGTCCTCCAGGGGCGCCTCGACGGTCTCGCCGAGCCACTCGCTGACGCGCTGGGGGTCGCCGGCGATCTCCAGGCAGTCGAGGGAGTACGCGCCGCTCGCGCCGTTGCTGGGGTGGAGGTCGGGGGAGGACTGCCACTGGATGAAGAACGGCAGCTGGGGATCGGACAGCAGGCCGTTGACGCCGATCTGCTGCCACAGCAGCTCGGTGCCGTCGGGGCGGCGACGGTTGCCCTTGACCGCCTCGCGGCCCAGCCGTGACTCGATCGCGGTGATGTCGTCGACCGAGACCACCCAGCCGAGCCAGCCGCCACCGAGGGCGGAGCGGGCACGGACGGCCTGGCCGAAGGGCGCCTTGTCGCTGGCGGGGTGGTCGAGGACCTCGACGATCTCCATGTAGATGTCGCCGGCCAGCGGCAGGGTCATGTTGCGGGTGCCGAAGCGGGGATGGATGCCTCCGTCGACGAAGTCGGTGCCGAGCAGCCCCCCGATGCGCTGGGCGGTGCTGGCAAGTCCATCAGGTCCGGCGGCGAAGCTGACGTGGTCCAGGCGCATGACCAGATTCTGGTCCGCGCGCATGTCGGCCTTGACACCGGGGTCGGATTTTCTTGACGTCAAGAGGTGCGGGTGGGCCCGGGCACCACGTCACCCTCGCTCAGCGCGGTGACGCGGGGTGCAGCGCGAGCGCGGAGCGTGAGTCCAGGTGGGCCTCGCAGTGGCGCACCAGCTCGGCGTACGCGTCCCGGCCCATCAGCTCGACGAGCTCGGGCTCGTTCGTGACGTAGACCGGCTCGGGCGCGACGTGCGCCTCGGTGTTCCCGGAGCAGTACCAGTCGAGGTCGTGACCGCCCGGGCCCCAGCCACGCCGGTCGTACTCGCCGATCGAGACCTCGGTGTAGGAGGTGCCGTCCGGCCGCTCGACCTCGCGGAACTGGCGGCGGATCGGCAGCTGCCAGCACACGTCGGGCGTGGTCTCCAGCGGGTTGCGGCCCTGCCGCAGCGCGAGGCCGTGGAGGGCGCAGCCGGCTCCGACGTGGCCGGCGGCGGTGGTGAAGTCGGTTCGGTTGTGGAACACGCACGCCTGCTGCCCGTCGACCTCGACGACGCGCGTCTTGCGCTCGCCCTCGTCGTCGGTCTCGATCCAGTCGGCCTTGCGGACCGTGCGGCCCGGGTGGAGCTGCCAGTCGTCCGGGGTGAGCTCGGCGACGAACGCCGCCACCCGCTTCTCGTCGTCCCGGTCGGCGAAGTGCGCCCCGAGGGTGCAGCAGCCCACGTCGGGCGCGTCGGCGTAGATGCCCTGGCAGCCGCGGCCGAAGATGCAGGTGTAGGCCGAGGTCAACCAGGTCAGGTCGCAGCGGAAGACCTGGGAGTCGTCGGCCGGATCGGCGAACTCGACGAACGCGCGGGGGAAGACCAGGTCGACTTCGGGCACACCGGAAGCCTAGTAGCGTGGCCGGTATGCGCCTGGGCGTCCTCGACATCGGATCCAACACCGGCCACCTGCTGGTGGTGGACGCGCACGGTGGTGCCGCGCCCCTCCCCGCGTCCTCGCACAAGCAGCCGCTGCGGCTGGCCGAGCACCTCGACGAGGACGGCGCGGTCACCAAGAAGGGCATCAAGGCCCTCACGGACTTCTGCGCCTCCGCGACGCAGATCGCCGAGGACAAGGGCTGTGAGGAGATGCTCGGCTTCGCCACCTCGGCCGTGCGCGACTCGGTCAACTCCGACGAGGTGCTCGCCCACGTCGAGAAGCACAGCGGCGTCGCGCTCGAGGTGCTGTCCGGGGAGGACGAGGCCCGCCTGACGTTCCTGGCCGTACGCCGGTGGTTCGGCTGGTCGGCGGGCCGGCTCGCGGTCTTCGACATCGGCGGCGGCTCGCTCGAGATCGCCGGCGGCACCGACGAGGCCCCCGACGTCGCGTGGTCGCTCCCGCTGGGTGCGGCGCGGATGTCGCGCGCCTGGTTCGGCGGCGGGCGTCCGTCCGACGACGACGTCAAGGAGCTGCGCAAGCAGGTCCGCGCCGAGATCGCCCGTGACGCCGGGCACCTCCTGCGCGGCGGCGTGCCCGACAAGGCGGCGGCGACGTCGAAGACGTTCCGCTCGCTCGCGCGCATCTGTGGTGCGGCGCCGAGCGGCGACGGTCCGCTGGTCCCGCGCACCCTCGAGCTCGAGACGCTGTCGGACTGGATCCCCAAGCTGATGGAGCTCTCCGACGACGATCTCGCCGACCTGCCCGGCGTCTCGCCGAGCCGTACGCACCAGATCGTGCCGGGCGCGCTCGTCGCCGAGGCCTGCATGGACATCTTCGACCTGACGGAGCTGGAGATCTGCCCCTGGGCGCTGCGCGAGGGCGTGATCCTCGAGCGGCTCGACCAGATCTCCGTCGTCACGCGGGTGCGCTGACCATGGCCGCGTCCCCGTCGGTCCCGCTGATCGGCCTCTCGACCGCCTCGGTCTACCCGGAGTCGACCGCGCACGGCTTCGGGTGGGCGGCACAGCTGGGCTACGACGCGGTCGAGGTGATGGTCGGCATCGACTCGCTGAGCCAGCAGGTCGACGCGGTGAGGAAGCTCAGCGACCACCACCAGGTCCCGATCTGCGCCGTCCACGCCCCCTGCCTCCTGTTCACCCAGCGGGTGTGGGGCACGGACCCGTGGGTCAAGCTGGAGAAGTCGGCCGAGATGGCCACCGCGGTCGGAGCCGACGTGGTGGTGGTGCATCCTCCGTTCCGCTGGCAGAAGGACTACGCCGCGGGCTTCGTGGAGGGCATCGCCTCTCTCGAGGCGCGCACCGGCATCGCCTTCGCGGTGGAGAACATGTACCCGTGGCGGGCGTCCTCGCGCCGTGCGATGGAGATGTACCTGCCCGGCTGGGACCCGAGCTCCGAGGACTACGCCAACACCACCATCGACCTCTCCCACGCGGCCATCGCCCGCAGCGACGTCATCGAGATGGCCGACCGGATGGGTGACAGCCTGCGCCACGTCCACCTCACCGACGGCACCGGATCGGCCAAGGACGAGCACCTCGTGCCCGGTCGCGGGGTGATGAAGGCCGAGGCGTTCCTCCGCCACCTCGCCGGGCGGGGCTTCTCCGGCCACGTGGTGCTCGAGATCAACACCCGGCGCGCCGCCGGCCGGGCCGAGCGCGAGGCCGATCTCGCCGAGTCGCTCGAGTTCGCCCGCGCGCACCTCGCCGTGCCCACGCCGTGAGCGCGCGCACCGCCCGCGGACGGCGTCCCGGCGCCCCGGACACCCGGGCCGAGGTCCTCGCCGCGGCCAGGGCGTCGTTCGCCGAGAGGGGGTTCCGGGGTACGACGATCCGCGCCGTCGCGGCCTCCGCCGGCGTCGACCCGGCCCTCGTGCACCACTACTTCGGCAGCAAGGACGACCTGTTCGTCGCCGCCCTCCAGATCCCGGTCGACCCGCGCGAGGTGCTCGCGCCCGTGGTCGCCGCCGGTCCGGACGGCGCCGGCGAGCGGCTGATGCGCACCCTCCTCGGCGTGTGGGACGACCCGGCCCTCCAGCCGGGCCTGCTCGCCCTGGTCCGCTCCCTGATCTCCGACGACTCCGGGGGTCTGGTGCGCGACGCCTTCATCCCGGTCGTCGTCGGCCCGGTCCTCGCGGCCCTCGTCGCCGACCGGCCCGACGTACGGATCCCGCTGGTGGCCAGCCAGGTCGTCGGGCTCATCGTCACCCGCTACGTCGTCGCCCTCCCGCCGATGGCCCAGATGCCGGCCGAGGACGTCGTCGCCCGCGTCGGCCCCGTGGTCCAGCACTACCTGACCGGCGACCTGCCCTAGCGTCGACGAACGGACCGACGATGTCACCCGGCCGAGGTGGTGCGACCCGGGGTCCGGGGTGGTGTCCTCGGCAGGAGTGAACAGGCCCGTTCCGGACGGGAGGCCCGACCGAGAGGAACGGCAGTGGCTGCGCAGGCGACGTCCCGGTTCGACGTGGTCGCGCGCGCGGTTCCGGGGTTGGCGATGCTGCGGTCCTACCGGCCGAACCTCTTCGGCAAGGACCTGGTCGCCGGCCTCGTGCTGACGACGCTGCTGGTCCCGCAGGGGATGGCGTACGCCGAGCTGGCGGGCCTGCCGGCCATCACCGGCCTCTACACGACCATCCTCGCGCTGCTCGGCTACGCGCTGTTCGGTCCGTCGCGGGTCCTCGTCCTCGGCCCGGACTCCTCGCTCGGCCCGATGATCGCGGCGATCGTCGTCCCGCTCGCGGCAGCCGGCGGGGACCCGGGGACCACCGTCGCGTACGCCTCCGTGCTCGCCCTCATGGTGGGTGCGATCACGGTCCTCGCCGGCGTGTTCAAGCTCGGTTTCATCGCCGACCTCCTGTCGAAGCCGACCCAGATCGGCTACATGAACGGGCTCGCGCTCACGATCCTGGTCAGCCAGCTGCCCAAGCTGTTCGGGTTCTCCGTCGACGCGGACGGCCTGATCGCCGAGACCGTCGCCTTCGCCGAGGCGGTCAGTGACGGGCAGACCGTCACCGCCTCGTTGGCGGTGGGGGTCGCCTGCCTGGTCCTGATCGTCGCCCTCCAGCGCCTGTGGCCGGTCTTCCCGGCCGTGCTCGCCGCCGTCGTCCTCGCGATCGCCGCGGCCGCCGCGTTCGACCTCGCGGACCGGGGTGTCGACCTGGTCGGGGAGCTCCCCTCGGGGTTCCCGCCACTCACCCTCCCGACGTTGCCGATCGGCGACCTGGGGCTGCTGTTCGCCGGAGCGCTCGGCATCTCCCTGGTCTCCCTCACCGACACCATCTCGACCGCCTCCGTGTTCGCCGACAAGACCGGTGGGGAGCTCGACGGAAACCGCGAGATGATCGGGGTCGGCGCGGCGAGCATCGCCGCGGGGTTCTTCCAGGGGTTCCCCGTCAGCACCAGCGGGTCGCGGACGGCGGTCGCGTTCCAGAGCGGCGCCCGCACGCAGGTCACGGGACTGGTGGGAGCGGCCGCGATCGTCACCGTGCTCGTCGTCGTGCCCGGGCTGCTCCGCAACCTCCCGCAACCAGCGCTCGCAGCCGTGGTCATCGCGGCGTCGTTGTCCCTCGCCGACATCCCCGGGCTGCGTCGGCTCCGGCGCCAGCGCCGCTCCGACTTCATCCTCGCCGTCGTCGCCTTCCTGGCCGTCGCCGTCCTGGGGGTGCTGTACGGCATCGCTGCGGCTGTCGGCCTGTCGATCCTCAACGTCTTCCGCCGCGTCTGGTGGCCGTACCAGGCGATCCTCGGCCGTTCGGCCGGCGTCCGCGGCTACCACGACACGGCCTACCGGGAGACGAGCGAGCACCTGCCCGGTCTCGCGATCTACCGCTTCGACGCACCGCTCCTGTTCGCCAACGCCCGCACCTTCCGCGACCAGGTGCGCCGCCTCGCCGCCCTCGAGCCGCGGCCGGTCTGGATCATCGTGGCGGCCGAGCCGATCACCGACGTCGACACCACCGCAGCCGACATGCTCGGCGACCTCGACGGCGACCTCGACGCGGTCGGGACCCGACTGGTCTTCGCCGAGCTGAAGCAGGCCGTGCAGGCCAAGGTCCGCAGCTACGAGCTCACCGCCCTCAGCGACGACCGCTTCTACCCGACCGTCCGGACCGCCGTCGAGGCCTACATGTCCGACCAGGGCGTCATGTGGGTGCGCGGGCCCAGCCCCTACCGCCTGGAGTGAGGCGACCTGGACCACTGGCCCACGGGTATTGACGGCGTCCGCGGGGACGCGCACAATTCAACACATGATGAAAAACGTCGTGGAGGTGCGCGACCTCGTCGTCGTACGCGGCGAGCGCGAGGTGCTGCCCGGCATCTCGCTGGACGTCCCGGCGGGCGTCACCGGCCTGCTCGGCCCGAGCGGCTGCGGCAAGACGACCCTGCTGCGCTGCCTGGTCGGCGCGCAGCGCGTCAGGTCGGGCACGGTCGAGGTGCTGGGGGAGCCGGCCGGCAGCCCGCCCCTGCGGACCCGGGTCGGCTACGTCACCCAGGCCGCGAGCGTGTACGACGACCTCACCGTCGCGGAGAACCTCGCGTTCTTCGCCCGCGTGCTCGGCGTCGACCGCGCCCAGGTCGACGAGGCGGTCGCCGCGGTGGACCTCGGCGACCACCGCGACCAGGTCGTGGGCCGGCTGTCGGGCGGCCAGCGCAGCCGCGCCAGCCTCGCCGTGGCGCTGCTGGGGACGCCGGACCTGCTGGTGCTCGACGAGCCGACCGTGGGGCTCGACCCGGTGCTGCGACGCGACCTGTGGGACCTGTTCCACCGGATCGCCGACCGCGGGGCCGCCGTGCTGGTGTCGAGCCACGTCATGGACGAGGCCGAGCGCTGCCACCGGCTGCTGCTGATGCGCGAGGGTCGGATCATCGCCGACGGATCGCCCGACGAGATCCGCCGCAGCACCGGTGTGCAGGACGTGGAGCAGGCGTTCCTCCGCCTCGTCGAAGGACCGGGAGGTGCCCGATGAACCCGCAGGTCACGCTCGCCGTCGCCGGCCGCGTCCTCACCCAGATCCGTCGCGACCACCGCACGGTCGCCATGCTGCTCGTCGTCCCGTGCGTGCTGATCACGCTGCTCTGGTGGATGTTCGCGGACCTCCCCGGCGACCTCTTCGACACCTTCGGCCCGGGTCTGCTCGCGATGTTCCCCTTCATCGTGATGTTCCTCGTGACGAGCGTGACGACGCTGCGCGAGCGGTCGTCCGGCACCCTCGAGCGGCTGCTCACCATGCCCCTCGGCAAGCTCGACTTCCTGCTGGGCTACGCGATCGCCTTCGGGTTGCTCGCGGCCGTCCAGGCGACGCTCGCGGTGACGGTGAGCGTCGGGCTGCTGGGCCTCGACGTCACGGGCCCGGTGTGGCTGCTCGGCGTGGTGGCGGTCGCCGACGCCGTCCTCGGCGCGGCGCTGGGGCTGCTGGTCAGCGCCTTCGCGACGACGGAGTTCCAGGCGGTGCAGTTCATGCCCGCCTTCGTGCTGCCGCAGATCCTGCTGTGCGGGCTCTTCGTGCCACGCGAGGCGATGCCCACCCTGCTCGAGGCGGTCAGCAACGTGCTGCCGATGTCGTACGCCATCGACGCGATGCAGGAGCTCGTCGGCGCCGCCGACACGGTCGAGGTGTGGGGCGACGTCCTGGTCGTGGGTGCGTTCGCGCTGGGTGCGCTCGCGCTGGGGGCGGCCACCCTCAGGCGCCGGACACCCTGACCCGGACCCGGGTGAACAACCAGGCGGCCGCGGCGAACAGTCCGGCGTACATCACCGTGAGCATGACGACGTCGGCGATGGACGCGGTCGCCCGGTCCGTGGCGACCAGGACCACCGCCACGACGCCCGCGACGACCGTGGTGACGGCAGCGGCACCGGAGGCGAGGGCCATGCCGTCCGGCCGGAACCGGGTCGCGATCGCGACGACCAGCAGGACCGCGGGGGCCGCCAGGTAGAGCCAGTCGCGGTCGCCGTCGCCCACGATGCCGAGGGCCCCGATGCCGAACAGCAGGAACAGGACGGTGCCCACCGACACGGCGAGCGCGAGGGCGTACCGCGAGGTGGAGGAGGAGAGGCCGGAGGTCATGGGGACGACGCTAGGAGACCGCCGCCGCGGACGGGGTGGAGGAGCTGTGAAGGTTCGGTGGAGGTCCGAGGAGGAGGTCGGCGTAGCCTTGCCGCCATGTCGTTGCTCCGCCAGCCGATCCTCCTCCTCGCCCGCAGCCAGGGGGTCAAGAAGCTCGTCTCGACGATGCCCGTCTCCAGCTCCATCGTGACCAGCTACGTGCCCGGCGAGACGACGGCCGACGCGGTGGCCGCGACCTCCGGCCTGGTCGACCACGGCCTGCGGGTGACGCTCGACTACCTCGGCGAGGACACGACCGACGCCGCCCAGGCCGACGCCACCGTCGCGGCCTACAAGGAGCTGCTCGCCGACCTGGCGGCCCGGGGCCTCGCCCCCCACGCCGAGGTGTCGGTCAAGCTCAGCGCGATCGGGCAGTTCCTCCCCGACAACGGCCACAAGGTCGCCCTGGAGAACGCCCGGGACATCTGCCGGGCTGCCCGCAACGCCGGTACGACGGTGACCCTCGACATGGAGGACCACACCACCACCGACTCGACGCTGTCCATCCTGCGCGACCTCCGCAAGGACTTCCCCGAGACGGGTGCCGTCCTCCAGGCGATGCTGCGCCGCACGGAGGCCGACTGCCGCGCGCTGGCCTTCGAGGGCTCCCGGGTCCGGCTGTGCAAGGGCGCCTACATGGAGCCGGAGCAGGTCGCCTTCCAGGACCGCGTCGAGATCGACAAGTCCTACGTCCGCTGCCTCAAGGTGCTGCTCGCCGGCCAGGGCTATCCGATGATCGCGACCCACGACCCCCGGATGGTCCAGATCGCCTCGTCCCTCGCCAGCCGCTTCGGCCGCCGCCCCGGCACCTACGAGTTCCAGATGCTCTACGGCATCCGTCCCGAGGAGCAGAAGCGCCTCGCCGCCGCCGGCGAGACCGTGCGCGTCTACATCCCCTACGGCACCGAGTGGTACGGCTACCTCATGCGGCGGCTGGCCGAGAAGCCGCAGAACCTCGCGTTCTTCGTCCGCTCCCTGGTCTCCAAGAAGTAGCGCGGCCCCCGACGCGCAGTAGATTGGCGGCGTGAGCACAGCGATCATCGGCGCCGGCGTCATGGGCGAGACCCTGCTGTCCGGGCTGGTGCGCGCCGGGCGGCGCGTCGACCAGCTCATGGTCGGTGAGAAGCGCGCCGAGCGGGCGCGCGAGCTCGAGGAGCGCTACGGCGTCGCCGTCGTCTCGAACCGCGAGGCCGCTGCCAAGGCGGACACCGTCGCCCTCGTCGTCAAGCCCCAGGACATGGGCGACGTGCTCGAGGAGATCTCCCCCGACCTGCGCGCCGGCCAGCTGCTGGTGTCGCTCGCTGCCGGCATCACGACCACGTTCATCGAGTCGCGCGTGCCGGAGGGCGTCGCGGTGGTGCGGGTCATGCCGAACACCCCCGCGCTCGTCGACGAGGGGATGGCGGCCATCTCGCCGGGCTCGCACTGCGACGAGTCGCACCTGGCCGAGGCCGAGTCGCTGATGGCCTCGACCGGCAAGGTGCTCCGCATCCCGGAGAAGCAGATGGACGCGGTCACCGCGATCTCCGGGTCCGGTCCGGCCTACATCTTCTTCGTCGTCGAGTCGATGATCGAGGCGGGCGTGCACCTCGGCCTGCCGCGCGCGACGTCGACCGACCTGGTCGTGCAGACCCTCGTCGGGTCGGCCGCGATGCTCCGCGAGACCGGCACCCACCCCGTCGTGCTGCGCGAGCAGGTCACCTCGCCGAGCGGCACGACGGCCTCGGCCCTCCGCGAGCTCGAGATCCACAAGGTCCGAGCGGCCTTCCTCGCCGCGATGGAGGCCGCCCGCAACCGTTCTCGCGAGCTGGCCGAAGGCAGCTGACGACACCGCGTACGTCGCCGGGAACCCGCTCTGCGTGCGGGTTCCGGGCCCTCGGATCGGCTTCCGTCTGGTTGGTCACAATCGCTGGGTCGGTGGGTAACTCCGAGTGACAATGGAGGTGACCAAACAGGTCACCTCGCGGGTACCCAAGTGGGGTGGTGGTCATGTCCGCGACACCCGAACGAAGCACACCACTCTCGGGAATGGCCAGGAACGCCCTGGTCCTCGCGCTCGCCGGAATCGTTGCCGTCCTCAGCGGCGGACTGCTGTTCCTGACGGCCGGCAGCGCGACGTCCGTGCCCATGACGCAGGACGCGCCGTGCGTGCCCTCGGACCCCTGGACCGAGACCATCGAGCATCCCGAGGTGTCCCACGTCGAGACGGTCGTGGTGACGCCCGCCGTGCCCGCGGTCCCTGGGCAGCACTACTCGCTCAAGGGGAGCTCCGGCATCGAGGGGGATGCGGTGCCGCCCGCCCCGGACGTGAAGCCGGAGTTCTGGCAGGAGAACACGGAGCAGGAACCGCACCTCGGCGGGAACGACGGGAAGAACGTCACGTGGTACCCGGTCGACCCGGCGACGTCGGGCCTGCACTACACGAGCGTGCAGGGCAACCGGAACTGGTTCTACTTCCGTGCTCCGGTCCCGGCCCAGCCCGAGGTGACCGAGCAGGTCACGGTCGTGGACGAGGAGGCGTGGACCGAGACCATCGAGCACCCGGCCGTGGTCTGCCCGACCGAGCCGCCGACGACCGTGCCGCCGACGACCGTGCCGCCGACGACCCCGGCACCGACCGCGCAGCCGCCCGAGGTGCTGCCGACCACGGCGACGCCCGCGCCGACCCCTGCTGCGGAGCCGAGCGAGCCCGCGGACGAGGAACCGGCCGACGAGGTCACGCAGCAACCGAGCGCGCAGCCGGACGACGTCGAGGTGATGGGCGTGCAGGCGCCGGTCCCGCCGGTCGCTCCGACCGCGGTGCCGACCGCCATCGATGCCGGACTCCCGGCAGGTCCCGGTGCCGGCGCCTCGACGGCCCAGCTGTGGGGCGTCGTCCTCGCAGCCATGGGGACGGTCCTCCTGGTCTCGGCAGGCGGAGTGCTGGTGAGGATCCGACACGCCTGACCGCGACCGAGGACGTCACCCGGTGGCAGCCGGGTGGCGTCCCGCCGCCGGGCGAAGGAGGGAGGGCACGATGCGACCCCCGCGTCTCCTGGCCGTCGCGCGCTGGACCACGCTGGTCGGTGCGGTGCTGGCCCTC
>DASTPB010000177.1:0-2056 GCA_035762385.1 Nocardioides sp.
GCGCAGGCCCTTGCCGACGCCGGCGTGCAGGTGCTGCACGTCGTCGGGCCGAAGAACGAGCTCGCGGTCGAGTCCGGGGAGGTGCCCTACGTCGTGCGCAACTACGTCGACCGGATGGACCTCGCCTACGCCGCGGCCGACGCGGTGCTGTGCCGGTCGGGCAGCAACACCGTCACCGAGGTGTCGGGCGTGGGCCTGCCCGCGATCTACGTGCCGCTGCCGATCGGCAACGGCGAGCAGGCCCTCAACGCGCGCCCGGTGGTCGACGCCGGTGGCGGCCTGCTGGTCTCCGACGGCGCGCTGACCTCCGAGTGGGTCGCCGCGAGCGTGCCCGGCCTGCTCAACGACGCGACGCGCCTCGCGGCGATGGGGGCCGCGGCGACGGGCGTGATCCCGCTCGACGCCGACGAGAAGCTCGCCCGGATGATCCTCGACGCCGGGGGTGCGGGCGCATGAGGATCCCGGTCCCCGAGGAGGTGATCCCCGCCGCCGAGCTCGGCCGGGTCCACTGCGTCGGCATCGGCGGCGCAGGCATCTCCGCGATCGCCCGGATCATGGCCCAGCGCGGCCTCACCGTCACCGGCAGCGACGACCACGACACCCCGTTCCTCCCCGCGTTGCGCGAGCTCGGGGTCACCTGCCACCTGGGCTACGACGCCGCCCACGTCGGTGACGCCGACACGCTCGTCGTGACGACGGCGGCGCGCGAGGACAACCCCGAGGTGCTCGAGGCGCGCCGGCGCGGCCTGCGGATCCTGCCACGCTCGGCCGGCCTCACCGCGGTGATGGCCGGGTCCCGCGTGCTCGCCGTGGCCGGCACCCACGGGAAGACGACGACCACCGGCCTGCTCACCTCGGCGCTGCTCGCCGCCGGTGTCGATCCGTCGTACGCCGTCGGGGGCGTGCTGACCGCCACCGGGCGCAACGCCGACGCCGGTGCCGACGACCTGTTCGTCGCAGAGGCCGACGAGAGCGACGGTGCGTTCCTGCACTACCGGCCGCACGCCGCGATCGTCACCAACGTTGAGGCCGACCATCTCGACAACTGGGGCACCGAGGAGGCCTACCACCGCGCCTTCGAGGACTTCGCCGACACGATCGACCGCGACGGCTTCCTCGTCTGCGTGCTCGACGACCCGGGTGCCGCGCGGCTCGCTGGGCTGGCGCGCGAGCGGGGCCTCGACGTGGTGACGGTGGGGGAGTCCGCGGCCGCCGACCTGCGGATCCACGACCTCGCGCTCGACGGCTCCACCTCGACGTGCCGGCTCACCCGCCGCGGTGAGGACATCGGCTGGCTGCGACTGCGCATCCCCGGCCGGCACTACGTCCTCGACGCGGTCGCCGCCCTCGCGACGGGCCTGCGACTGGGACTGCCGTACGACGCCCTGGCCGAGGGGTTGGGCGGCTTCACCGGCACCGGACGCCGGATGGAGCTCAAGGGCGAGGTCGCCGGCGTGCGGGTCTACGACTCCTACGCCCACCACCCCGTCGAGATCCGCGGCGACCTCGAGGCGGCGCGTGCCCTCGCCGGCGACGGGCGCGTCGTCGCCGCCTTCCAGCCGCACCTCGTCTCGCGCACCCGCATCTTCGGCGAGGCGATGGGTCGTGAGCTCGGCGCCGCCGACGAGGTCGTCGTGCTCGACGTCTACGTCGCCCGCGAGGACCCGGACCCTGACGTGACCGGCCTGCTCGTCGCCGACGCCGTCCCTCTCCCGGTCCAGCACGTCACCTACGTCGACGGCCTCGGTGCCGCCGCGCAGGCACTGGCCGAGCGGGCGCGTCCGGGCGACCTGGTCATCACCCTCGGTGCGGGCGACATCACCGGTGTCGGGCCGCGGGTCCTCGACCTCCTCGGAGGTGACTGAGTGGACCGCGAGGCCACCGAGGCGACCGGCACCGTCACCGTCACCGGCACGGTCACCGGAGCCGGCCGCGACGCCCGTCCGGACGGGCCGGTTGGCGATGGACGGTCGCGTCCGGGCCGGGAGCCGGGCAGGGAGGCCGCGGCGGCCCGTCGGACGCGTCGTCGTTTCGCCCGCCGGCAGTGGGCACGACG
>DASTPB010000178.1:0-14880 GCA_035762385.1 Nocardioides sp.
GTCATGCCCTTGGCGCAGGTGATGATGTCGGGCTGGTAGCCGAACTCGGCCGCACCGAACATCTCGCCCACCCGGCCGAACGCGCAGATGACCTCGTCCGAGACCAGCAGGACGTCGTACTCGTCGCAGATCTCGCGGACCCGCTCGAAGTAGCCGGGCGGTGGCGGGAAGCACCCGCCGGCGTTCTGGACCGGCTCGAGGAACACGGCGGCGACGGTGTCGGGCCCCTCGAACTCGATGGCCTCGGCGATGCGGTCCGCGGCCCACCGGCCGAACGCCTTCTCGTCGTCACCGACGAACTCCGGGCGGCGGTAGAAGTTGGTGTTCGGTACCTTGTGGGCGCCCGGGACGAGCGGCTCGAACATCTCCTTCAGCGGCGGGATGCCGGTGATGGACAGCGCCCCCTGCGGCGTGCCGTGGTAGGCCACCGCGCGGGAGATGACCTTGTGCTTGCCGGGCCTGCCGGTGAGCTTGTAGTACTGCTTGGCGAGCTTCCACGCCGACTCGACCGCCTCCCCGCCACCGGTGGTGAAGAACACGCGGTTGAGGTCGCCGGGCGTCATCGCTGCGATCCGGTCGGCGAGCTCGACGGCGCGCGGGTGGGCGAAGGACCACAGCGGGAAGAACGCCAGCTCCTTGGCCTGCCGCGCAGCAGCCTCGGCGAGCTCCTCGCGGCCGTGGCCGACCTGGACGACGAACAGCCCGGCGAGGCCGTCGATGTACTCGCGCCCGTGGCTGTCCCAGATCTTGTGGCCCTCGCCCCTCACGATCAGCGGCATCTCGCCGCCGTTCTCGTAGGTCGAGTGCCGGGTGAAGTGCAACCAGAGGTGGTCGCGGCCGGCGGCCTGGTAGTCCATGTTCTCGTCGATGCTCATCGGGTACCCCAGTTGTAGTGCTGCTTGTTGAGCTTGAGGTAGACGAAGGTCTCCGTGGAGACCACGCCCTCCAGCTCGCGGATCTGCCGGATGACGTCGAGCAGGTGTGGGTCGTCCTCGCACACCACCTCGACGAGCAGGTCGAAGCTGCCCGCGGTCGTCACGACGTAGTCGACTTCGTCGACCTGCGCGACGCGGTCGCCCACCTTCATCGGGTCGCCCTCGGTGCGGACCCCGATCATGGCCTGGCGGGTGAAGCCGACCTGGGTGGGGTCGGTGACCGCGACGACCTGCATCACCTCGGAGTCGAGCAGCTTCTGGACCCGGGCCCGGGCCGCCGCCTCCGACAGCCCCACCGCCTTGGCGATCGCTGCGTAGGAGATCCGGCCGTCCTCCTGCAGCAGCTCGATGATGCGCTTGGCCGTCGCGTCGAGGCGGACCTGTGCCTCAGCCATGCCCGTGCCCTCCGCGCTCGTCCATGGCGCCATCGTGGACGCGAGAACGCTGGTACGCAAGTCTCTAAGCGCGGAATCCGCATTTCAGGACGACGGATTCCGCGATTCCCGCACAATCTTTTAGCGACAACTATGGCGATGAGGCGCCCACCCGTCTTACCCTCCCCTCATCGCACCCGACCGGGAGGACCCCGTGACCAGCCCACGCACGCTGCGCAACTTCATCGGTGGCACGTACGTCGACGGCAGCGCCGACGCCACGAGTGACGTCGTCGACCCGACGACCGGGCAGGTGGTCGCCCACGCGCCCGTCAGCGGGGCGGAGGAGGTGGACGCCGCCTACGCCGCGGCCGGCACGGCCTTCGGCGAGTGGGGGCGTACGACGCCGAGCGAGCGCCAGCAGGCCCTGCTGAAGATCGCCGACGCGGTCGAGGCGCACGCCGAGGAGCTGATCGCGCTGGAGTCGGCCAACACCGGGAAGATCAAGGCGCTCACCGCGAGCGAAGAGATCCCGCCGATGGTGGACCAGCTCCGGTTCTTCGCCGGGGCGGCTCGCCTGCTGGAGGGCAAGGCTGCGGGCGAGTACATGGCGGGCCACACGTCGTGGATCCGGCGCGAGCCCATCGGCGTCGTCGGCCAGGTGACGCCGTGGAACTACCCGCTGCTGATGGCGGTGTGGAAGATCGGCCCAGCCCTCGCCGCCGGCAACACCGTCGTCCTCAAGCCCAGCGACACCACCCCCGAGAGCACGCTGCGGCTGGCCGAGCTCGCCTCGGAGTTCCTTCCCGCCGGCACGCTCAACGTCGTGACCGGTGACCGCGAGACCGGCCGGCTGCTCGTCGAGCACCCGACGCCCGGCCTCGTCGCGATCACCGGCTCGGTCCGCGCGGGCGCCGAGGTCGCGGCCAGCGCCGCGCCGAGCGTCAAGCGGGTCCACCTCGAGCTCGGCGGGAAGGCCCCGGTCGTCGTGTTCGACGACGCCGACATCGAGGCCGCCGTCGAGGGGATCGCGATCGCCGGCTATTTCAACGCCGGCCAGGACTGCACGGCGGCCACGCGCGTCCTCGCCGCACCGGGCATCCACGACGATTTCGTCGCCGCCCTGGCCGACTACGCCGCGAGCTCGGCCCCGGTCGGCCTGCCCGACGACGAGGACGCGCTGTTCGGGCCCGTCAACAACGCCAACCAGCTCGCCCGCGTGAGCGGGTTCATCGAGAACCTGCCGTCCCACGCGACCGTGTCGGCGGGTGGGAACCGGCGTACGGACCTCGGCGACGGCTACTTCCTCGAGCCCACCGTCCTGTCCGGGCTGCGGCAGGACGACGAGGCCATCCAGAACGAGATCTTCGGCCCCGTGATCACCGTCCAGCGCTTCACCGACGAGGAGGAGGCGGTCCGCTGGGCCAACGGCGTCGACTACGGGCTGGCGTCGTCGGTGTGGACCAAGGACTTCGGCCGGGCGATGCGGATGTCCAAGGCACTCGACTTCGGCTGCGTGTGGATCAACACCCACATCCCGCTCGTCGCCGAGATGCCGCACGGGGGCTACAAGAAGTCCGGCTACGGCAAGGACCTCTCGATGTACGGGTTCGAGGACTACACCCGGGTCAAGCACGTCATGGCCAACATCGAGGGCTGACCGGAGGAGATGCACCGATGACCCCCATCCCACGCCGGGGACGGCGCCCGCTGTCCCCACCCGCGGCTGCTCTGACCGCGGCCGCCTCCGGCGGGCTGAGCCGCCGGGCGCTGCTCGGCACCGGCGTCGCTGCGGGCGCCGGTCTGGCGCTCGCCGGCTGTGCCCCGCCCGAGCCGCCGGCCGCCACGGGCGCCGCCGCCCTGGACCTGCCCACCGACGTCTCCGACGAGGAGAAGACGCTCAAGTGGGCCAACTGGACGGCGTACCTCGACATGAACGGCAAGGAGACGCAGTCCCCGACGCTCCAGGCCTTCATCCAGAAGACCGGCATCCAGACCGACTACTTCGAGGAGATCGACGACAACGACTCCTACTACGCGAAGGTCGGCCCCCAGCTGCGCGCCGGTCAGAGCATCGACCGCGACATCATCACCCTGACCGACTGGATGGCGGCGCGGCTCATCCGCGACCAGGTGGTCCAGCCGATCGAGCTGATCCAGATGCCCAACGTGGTCAACAACCTGCTCCAGCCGCTCAAGGACGCGTCCTTCGACCCCGGCCGGCTCCACTCGATCACCTGGCAGAGCGGCTTCGCGGGCATCGGCTACAACAAGGAGAAGGTCGGCCGCGAGCTGAAGTCCCTCGACGACCTGTGGACCGACGACCTCAAGGGCCGCGTCGTCGTGCTCTCGGAGTACCGCGACACCGCCGGGCTCGTCATGCAGTCCCAGGGCGTCGACATCGAGAGCGACTGGGGCGAGGCGGAGTTCACGAAGGCGCTGGACTTCATCGAGCAGAAGATCGACGAGGGCTACATCCGCAAGGTCAAGGGCAACTCCTACATGGAGGACCTCACCAGCGGCAACGCGGTCGCCGGCATCACGTGGAGCGGCGACATCTTCGTCCTCGCCGCCGACACCGGCGACCCGAACTGGACCTTCACCCTGCCGGAGTCGGGGGGCACGCTGTGGTCGGACAACCTGATGGTCCCGATCACCTCGACCCACCGCAAGAACGCCCAGCGGTTGATGGACTACTACTACGACCCGGCGGTCGCGGCGCAGGTGGCCGCGTGGGTCAACTACGTGTGCCCGGTCGAGGGTGCGCAGGCCGAGATGGAGAAGCTCGACCCCGACCTCGCCGAGAGTCCGTGGATCTTCCCGACCGTCGAGTTCATCGCCGACAACAACGTCCAGCAGTTCCGGGTCCTCACCCCGGACGAGGACATCCTGTACGCCGACCTCTGGTCCACGAAGGTGATGGGGAACTGACATGGCCGGATTCCGGGAGGCGCGCGGCGACCTCCGGCTCGACGCCGTCACCAAGACCTTCGGGGACTTCACGGCCGTCGACGGCATCGACCTCCAGGTCCCCCGGGGCTCGTTCTTCGCCCTGCTGGGGCCGTCGGGCTGCGGCAAGACGACCACGCTCCGGATGATCGCCGGGCTCGAGCAGCCGACCACGGGGCGGGTGCTCATCGGCGACACCGACCTCACCGGCTCGCGGCCCTACGAGCGACCGGTCAACACGGTGTTCCAGTCCTACGCGCTGTTCCCGCACCTGACGATCCGCGACAACGTCGCCTTCGGTCCCAAGCGCCGCAAGGTCGCCGATGCCGACGAGAAGGCCGACGACGCGCTGCAGCTGGTGCAGATGTCCGCGTTCGCCGCGCGCAAGCCGGCGCAGCTCTCGGGTGGGCAGCAGCAGCGGGTCGCGCTCGCGCGGGCCCTGGTCAACCACCCGGAGGTGCTGCTGCTCGACGAGCCGCTGGGTGCCCTCGACCTCAAGCTGCGCCGCGAGATGCAGGTCGAGCTCAAGCGCATCCAGACCGAGGTGGGGCTCACCTTCATCCACGTCACGCACGACCAGGAGGAGGCCATGACGATGGCCGACACCGTGGCGGTGATGAACCGGGGTCGGATCGAGCAGCTCGGCGCTCCCGAGGAGCTCTACGACCTCCCCCGCACCCGGTTCGTCGCCGACTTCCTCGGCCAGGCCAACACCGGCGTCGGCACCATCAAGGACGTCGACGGCGACCACCTCGTCGTCAACGTGCTCGGGACGCCGGTCAGGATCCTCAAGTCCCGCTCCCAGGTGCACGAGGGCGACGTGCTGTTCGGCGTGCGCCCGGAGAAGGTGACGGTCTCGCGCAGCCGCCCGGAGGGTGTCGGCAACGACGTGCGGGGCGTGGTGCGTGACGTGTCCTTCCTCGGCGTGGCCACCAGCTACCTGGTGGACATGCCGAGCGGCGCCACCTGGAGCTGCTACGAGCAGAACCTCGACGTCGAGCCGCTCGACCTGCGGCCCGGGGACGAGGTCTGGCTGACCTGGAACCCGGGGCACGCGTTCGGTGTGCCCGCGGAGAGCCCCGCATGAACACCCCAGGCCGTTCCGCGGCTCCCCCGCTGCGCTCCCCCGCCGCACAACGCCCCGGGGACCCCGCATGAGCGCGTTCGCCCACGTGGCGGGCGACCCGACGCTGGACCCGCCGGCCGCGGCCCCCGAGGTGAAGCGGCGGTCCTGGACGGCGTACGCGTTGATGCTGCCGGGCGTGCTGTGGCTGTGCATCTTCTTCCTGCTGCCCCTGGTGCAGCTGGCGTCGGTGAGCCTGCAGAGCCGCTACCCCGGCTTCCCCGGCTACTACTACCGCGACCTGAACTTCTCCAACTACGCCAGCGCCCTCACCGACTACGCCCCGCACTTCGCCCGGTCGTTCCTCTACGCCGGCCTGGCCACCTTCCTGGCGTTCGCCGTGGCCTACCCGCTGGCCTACGCGATGGCGTTCAAGGCCGGGAGGTGGCGCAACTTCATGATGATCTGCGTCGTCGCGCCGTTCTTCACCTCCTTCATCCTGCGCACGTTCGCGTGGTCGCAGATCCTGGCCGACGAGGGCTGGGTGGCGGGCGTCCTGAACTTCCTCCACCTGCTCCCGAACGGCCACATCATCAACACCCCCATCGCGGTCGTCGCCGGCCTCACCTACAACTTCCTGCCGTTCATGGTGCTGCCGATCTACGCCTCGCTGGAGCGCGCCGACCCGCGCGTCATCGAGGCCGGCGGCGACCTCTACGCCAACGGGTTCACGACCTTCCGCACGGTGACGCTCCCGATCTCGATGCCCGGCGTCCTGGCCGGGACGCTGCTGACCTTCATCCCGGCGGCGGGCGACTTCGTCAACATGGAGCTCCTCGGCCCGCAGCGCGGCAAGATGATCGGCAACGTCATCAACGACCAGTTCCTGGCCGTCCCCGGCGGCTACCCGGTGGCCGCAGCCCTGTCGTTCACGCTCATGGCCGCGATCCTGGTGCTGGTGTTCCTCTACGTCCGCCGCTTCGGCACCGAGGACCTGGTGTGACATGACCACGACGACCCGTACGCCCCCTCCCGAGACCACGACCGCGCCGCAGGCCTACCGGCCGTCCGCCGGCAGGCGCGCCCGGGTCTGGCTGGCCGACCACTTCGCGATGCTGAGCGCGATCCTGGTGCTGCTCTACCTCTTCCTGCCGGTCGCCTACACGTTCGCGTTCTCGTTCAACGACCACGGCAAGACCAACATCGTGTGGCAGGGATTCACGTGGGAGCACTGGCAGGACCCGTGCGGCGTGCAGGGCGTGTGCGAGTCGCTGGTCACCTCGCTGGAGGTCGGCGTCATCTCCACGCTCGTGGCCACGGTCTTCGGCACCCTGATGGCGCTGGCCATGGTGCGCTACCGGTTCCGCGGCAAGTCGACCAGCAACCTGCTGATCTTCGTGCCGATGGCCACGCCGGAGATCGTGATGGGCGCCGCACTGCTGACCATCTTCGTGCAGGGCTTCTCCAGCATCGGCATCAACCTCGGCTTCACGACCATCGTCTTCTCCCACATCATGTTCTGCCTGAGCTTCGTGGTCGTGACGGTCAGGGCCCGCATCCAGTCCCTCGACCCACGGATCGAGGAGGCCGCACAGGACCTCTACGCCAGCCCGATGCAGACCTTCTGGAAGGTGACCTTCCCGTTGATCCTGCCGGGCATCGCGGGCGCGGCGATGCTCGCGTTCTCGCTGTCCTTCGACGACTTCATCATCACCAACTTCGTCTCCGGCAACGAGTCGACGTTCCCCAAGTTCGTCTACGTCGCCTCGCGGCGCGGCATCCCGGCCGAGGCCAACGTCATCGGCTTCTCGATGTTCGTGATCGCCGTCGTGCTCGTCGTGGGCGCGCAGGTCGTGAGCTCGCTGCGGGCCTCGAGGCTCAAGCGCTGACCCTTCCCTTCCGCTAGGAGAGATCGAGTGGCTGAATCCATGCGCGTCCTGATGGTCGGGGCCGGTGGCGTCGGTGACGCCGCCGCCCGGATCGCGGTCGAGCGCGACTTCTTCGAGGCCTGGGTCGTCGCCGACTACGACGTCGCGCGGGCCGAGCGCACCGTCGCGGCCGCACGCGACCGGCGTACGGGCGACGACCGCTTCAGCGCCGCGCAGGTCGACGCCTCGGACGCCGACGCGGTGGCGGCACTCGCCCGCGAGGTCCGGGCCACCCACGTGTTCAACGCCGTCGACCCGCGGTTCGTGATGCCCATCTTCACCGGCGCGCTGGCCGCCGACGCCGACTACCTCGACATGGCGATGAGCCTCTCGGTGCGCCATCCCGACGCCCCCTACGAGCAGGTGGGCGTCAAGCTCGGCGACGAGCAGTTCGCCCGGGCCGCGGAGTGGGAGGCGGCGGGCCGGCTCGCGCTCCTCGGCATCGGCGTGGAGCCGGGGCTGTCCGACGTGTTCGCCCGCTACGCCGCGGACGAGCTCTTCGACCACATCGACGAGCTCGGCACCCGTGACGGCGCGAACCTGGTGATCCGCGACGACGACGGCAACGAGGTCTTCGCCCCCGGCTTCTCGATGTGGACGATCATCGAGGAGTGCCTCAACCCGCCCGTCGTGTGGGAGCGCGAGCGAGGCGGTGGCGACCTCGAGAAGGGCTTCTTCACGCTGCCGCCCTTCTCCGAGCCGGAGGTCTTCGACTTCCCCGACGGCATCGGACCGGTCGAGTGCGTGCACGTCGAGCACGAGGAGGTTCTCCTCATGCCGCGCTGGGTCGAGGCGGACCGGGTCACCTTCAAGTACGGCCTGGGCGAGGAGATGATCGGCATGCTGCGCATGCTGCACACGCTCGGCCTGGACTCGACCGAACCCGTGTCGGTGAAGGGTGTCGAGGTCTCCCCCCGCGACGTGGTCGCCGCGTGCCTGCCCGACCCCGCGACCATCGGTCCCCGCATGGAGGGCAAGACCTGTGCCGGCCTGTTCGTGACCGGGACCGGCAAGGACGGAGCGCCCCGGTCGACGTACCTCTACCACGTCGTCGACAACGCTGACTCGATGCGCGACTACGGAGCCCAGTGCGTGGTCTGGCAGACCGCGGTCAACCCCGTCGTCGCGCTGGAGCTCCTGGCCGACGGCACCTGGAAGGGCAGCGGCGTCCTCGGCCCCGAGGCGCTGCCACCGAAGCCCTTCCTGGACCTGCTCGCCGCGCCGAAGCCCGAGGGGTACGGATCCCCCTGGGGAATGGAGGACAGGACACCCCACGAAGGACACCGGACATGACACTCTCCCAGGAGCGGATCCTCGCCACCGAGATCCCCGGTCCGCGCTCCCAGGCGCTGCAGGCCCGCAAGGTCGCGGCCGTCTCCGCCGGCGTCGGCACGACGCTGCCGGTGTACGTCGAGCAGGCCGGCGGCGGCATCCTGCGCGACGTCGACGGCAACCAGCTGATCGACTTCGGCTCGGGCATCGCGGTCACGACGGTCGGCAACGCCGCCCCGCGCGTGGTCGAGGCCGTGCAGCGCCAGGTCGCCGACTTCACGCACACCTGCTTCATGGTCACCCCCTACGAGGAGTACGTCGCGGTCTGCGAGAAGCTGGCCGAGCTGACCCCCGGTGACCACGAGAAGCGCTCAGCGCTCTTCAACTCCGGGGCCGAGGCGGTGGAGAACGCCGTCAAGGTCGCGCGCCACCACACCGGCCGCGACGCGATCGTCGTCTTCGACCACGCCTACCACGGGCGCACGAACCTCACGATGGCGCTGACGGCGAAGACGATGCCCTACAAGCACCGGTTCGGCCCGTTCGCCGGCGAGGTCTACCGCGCGCCGATGGCCTACCCCTACCGCTGGCCGGGCGGGCCGGAGGCGTGCGCCGAGGAGGCCTTCGACGCGTTCGTCACCACCGTCCACACGCAGGTCGGCGAGGACAGCTGCGCCGCCGTGCTGATCGAGCCGATCCAGGGCGAGGGTGGCTTCATCGTCCCGCCACCGGGGTGGCTGGCGCGGGTCGCCGAGTGGTGCCGCGAGCACGACATCCTGCTCATCGCCGACGAGATCCAGACCGGGTTCGCGCGCACCGGTGACTGGTTCGCCTGCGACCACGAGGGCGTCGTCCCCGACCTGGTGACCACCGCGAAGGGCATGGCCGGCGGCCTGCCGCTGGCGGGCGTCACGGGCCGCGCCGAGGTGATGGACTCCGTGCACGTCGGTGGCCTCGGCGGCACCTACGGCGGCAACCCCGTCGCCTGCGCCTCTGCACTCGCCGCGATCCACACGATGGAGGCCGACGACCTGCCGGCCCGCGCCCGCGAGATCGAGGCCGCCTTCCTGCCGCGGTTGCGCGCCCTCGCCGAGCGCCATCCCGACCGGGTCGGCGACGTCCGCGGGCGCGGCGCCATGCTCGCGGTCGAGCTGGTCAGCGACGGCCCCGGACGTACGCCGGACGCCGCGCTCGCAGGCGCCGTCCACCGGGCCTGCTCGGCACAGGGACTGGTCACGCTGACCTGCGGCACCTTCGGCAACGTCTTCCGGTTCCTGCCGCCGCTCGCGATCGGCGACGACCTGCTCGCCGAGGGCCTCGACGTCTTCGAGGCCGTCTTCGACGAGGCGGTCCACGGGCACACTGGCAAGGTGGGGGGATGACCGTGACCGACTCCATGACCGACTCCGTGATCGAGGCCGTTCCCACCCAGCTGCTCATCGGAGGGGACTGGGTCGACGCCACCGGCGGCGCGACGTTCGAGGTGCACAACCCGGCCGACGCCGGCGTCCTCACCCGCGTCGCCGACGCGAGGCCCGAGGACGGCGAGCGCGCCCTCGCCGCAGCAGCACACGCCCAGCAGGAGTGGCGCGCCACCGAGCCGCGCAAGCGGGGCGAGATCCTGCGCAGCGCGTTCGAGCTGCTCACCGAGCGTGCCGACGACTTCGCCCGGCTGATGACCCTGGAGATGGGCAAGACGCTGGCCGAGGCGAAGGGCGAGGTGACCTACGGCGCCGAGTTCTTCCGGTGGTTCTCCGAGGAGGCGGTCCGCATCCACGGGCGCTACTCCCCCGCGCCGAGCGGCAACACCCGGCTCATCACGATGAAGGGGCCCGTGGGCCCGACGCTGATGATCACGCCGTGGAACTTCCCGCTCGCGATGGGGACCCGCAAGATCGGCCCCGCCATCGCCGCCGGCTGCACGATGGTGGTCAAGCCCGCAGCCGAGACCCCCCTCACCATGCTCGCCCTGGCCGCGCTGCTCGAGGAGGTCGGCCTGCCGGCCGGCGTGCTCAACGTGCTCACGACCACCGACTCCGGAGGTCTGTGCGAGCCGATCATCAAGGACCGGCGCCTGCGCAAGCTCACCTTCACCGGGTCGACGGCGGTCGGGAAGCGGCTCGTGGCGCAGGCCTCCGACCAGCTGCTGAGGGTGTCGATGGAGCTCGGCGGCAACGCTCCCTTCCTCGTCTTCGAGGACGCCGACCTCGACGCCGCCGTCGACGGCGCGATGCTGGCCAAGATGCGCAACATCGGCGAGGCGTGCACCTCGGCCAACCGCTTCCTCGTGCACGAGTCGGTCGCCGAGGAGTTCTCCCGCCGCTTCGCCGAGCGCATGGGGGCGCTGCGGGTCGGGAACGGCGCCGAGGACGGCGTCGACGTCGGTCCGCTCATCACCGACAAGGCCCGTGCCGGCGTGCACGAGCTCGTCGAGGACGCGGTGTCGGGCGGTGCGCGCGCCCTCGTCGGCGGGACCGTGCCTGAGGGGTCCGGCCACTTCTACCCACCCACGGTCCTCGTCGACGTACCGGCCTCGGCGCGGGTGTTCCGCGAGGAGATCTTCGGTCCCGTCGCGCCGGTCGCGACCTTCTCCGCGGAGGAGGAGGCCGTGGCCCGGGCCAACGACACCGAGTACGGCCTCGTCGCCTACGTCTTCACGCGCGACCACGCCCGGGTGCTGCGGGTCAGCGAGGCGCTCGACTTCGGCATGGTCGGCGTGAACACCGGCATCGTGTCCAACCCGGCAGCCCCCTTCGGGGGCGTCAAGCACTCGGGCTTCGGCCGCGAGGGGGGCTTCGAAGGGATCGAGGAGTACCTCGAGACGAAGTACGTCGGCAGCGCGCTGTGAGGTGCCGGTGACCACGATCGACCGGTCGCGGCTGAAGGCCCTCCACGCGGAGGAGGAGCAGCGCTTCGTCGACCAGCACCCCACCTCGGCGCGGCTCGCCCGGGAGGCCGGGAGGCACCTGCTGGCCGGCGTGCCCATGCCGTGGATGACCCGGTGGCCCGGCTCCTTCCCGCTCTTCGTGGAGTCGGCCGAGGGCGGGCGCTTCACCGATGTCGACGGCATCCACTACGTCGACCTCTGCCTCGGCGACACCGGATCGATGACGGGCCACTGCCTGCCGGCGGTCGCCGAGGCGGTGCGCGAGCGCACCGAGCGCGGCATCACCACGATGCTCCCCTCGACGGACGCCGCGTGGGTCGCGGGCGAGCTCAGCCACCGCTTCGGCCTGCCGCGGTGGCAGATGGCGATGACGGCCACCGACGCCAACCGGTTCGTGCTCCGCTTCGCCCGGCACCTCACGGGGCGCCCGCGGATCGCGGTCATGGACTGGTGCTACCACGGGACGGTCGACGAGACCCTCGGCGTCCTCGAGCACGGTCGCGCCGGGGACCGCGTCGTCCCCCGTCCCGGTGCGCTCGGGCCGCAGGTCGACGTCGCCGCCACCACCGCCGTCGTGCCGTTCAACGACCTCGACGCCCTCGACGCCCGGCTCGCCGAGGGTGACGTCGCGTGCCTGCTGATGGAGCCGGCGCTCACCAACATCGGCATCGTGCTGCCCGACGAGGGCTACCTCGCCGGGGTGCGGGAGGTGACCCGGCGCCACGGCGTGCTCCTCGTCAACGACGAGACGCACACGATCTGCGCCGGGCCGGGCGGCGCCACCGCGGCCTGGGGCCTCGACCCCGACCTCCTGGTCATCGGCAAGCCCATCGGCGGCGGCATCCCGGTGGCGGCCTACGGCATGACCGAGGAGGTCGCCGAGCGGCTCGAGGGCCCGATGCTCGGGCACGACATCGACGTCGCCGGTGTGGGCGGCACCCTGTCGGGCTCGGCGCTCGCGATGGCCGCCGTGCGGGCCACCCTCTCGACCGCGCTGCGGCAGGAGGACTTCGACGTCTCGATCCCGCTGGCCGAGCAGTTCACCGACGGCATCCGCGACGTCATCGACCAGCACGACCTGCCGTGGCACGTCCAGCGGCTCGGTTGCCGGGCGGAGTACTGGTTCTGCCCGCCCCCGCGCACCGGCGCCGAGGCAGCGGGTGCCGTCGACGAGGAGCTCGACGCGTTCTTCCACCTCTGGACGGTCAACCGCGGCGTGCTGCTCGCGCCGTTCCACAACATGTCCCTGTTCTCGCCGTTCCACGACCGGTCGGACGTCGACGCCCACACGTCGGCGTTCCGCGGGGCCGTGGAGGTGCTGGTCGGATGAGCCGCCTCACGGGCTGACGCCCGCGACCCGCGCGGCGTACCGTGGAGAGATGAGGAGCTGGCTCGCGACCGTCAGCATGCTGCTGCTGCCGCTCCTGCTGCTCCGCGTGGCCGCGGCCGTCGGCCGCGGCGACCTCGCCCAGTGGCGGTCCGCTCGCGCCGTCGGGCGTCTCCTGACCTGGGTGCGGAGTCGGCGCGGGGCGGATGTCGTCCCCCTCCGCCGGCCGGTCGAGGAGGTGGGCGCGGACCTCCGCAGGCTGCACTCTGCCTTCCACCGCGAGGGGATGCGGTTCGCCAAGTACGAAGGCTGTCGCCAGGCCTACGACCGGGTGCTCGCCGAGGCCGTCGAGATCACGGGGCGCCCCCACCTCCTGGGGGTCCTCCCGCCCGGCGAGGAGCTCGATCGCGAGCGCGAGCGGGTGGAAGGCCTGCTCGTCCAGCACGGCCTGCTCCCGCCGCCGTACGCCGCCTGAACCGGCGCTCCGCCGCCGACCCGCTCAGGACTCCGCGGAGGTCGCGACCACCCCCGCCGCCCGGGCCGCCTCCGCATAGGCGGTGGCGAGCGAGGCGACGGTCTCGTGCGCGTTGAGCCCCGACGGGTTGGGCACCACGAACACGCGGGAGCCGCCCCAGCGTCCGGGCTGCTCGCCGACACGAGCCCGGGGCTCGCCGAACGCCGTCCGGTACGCGGTGACGCCCGCGACCGCCACCACGACCGGGCGACGCTCGGCCACCAGGTCGCGCAGCCGACGCCCACCCTCCCGCAGCTCCTCGGACGTGAGCTCGTCGGCGCGCGCGGTGGCTCGGGGCACCACGTTGGTGATGCCGACGCCCCGGCGGGTCAGCTCGTCGCGGTCCTCGTCGGTCATGCCCGCCGACGGGTCGATCGCCCGCGGGACGATCCCGGCCTGCAGCAGGGCGGGGTAGAACCGGTTGCCCGGACGCGCGAAGTGGGACTGGGTGGCAGCGGTCCAGAGGCCCGGGTTGATCCCGACGAACAGCAGTCGCAGCACCCGGTCAGCGGCCGGCAGGAGGTCGGGGACCTCCACGTCGCGGTACGACTCGAGCTCGGCCCTGGTGAACCCCATGCCACCCATCCTGCCGGGCGGCCCCGAGGGACGACGCACGAGACCCCGCCTCCCTTGCGGGAGACGGGGTCTCGAGGTGGTGCTGGTGGCGCCCTCAGGCGCTCAGATCACTTGGTGATCTTGGTGACGCGGCCGGCGTTGGGTGGAGTCGGCCACCCCTGGGTGGCCGACTCCGTCAATCACTTGGTGATCTTGGTGACGCGGCCGGCGCCGACCGTGCGGCCACCCTCGCGGATGGCGAAGCGCAGGCCCTCGTCCATCGCGATGGGCTGGATGAGCTCGACCGACATCTCGGTGTTGTCACCCGGCATGACCATCTCGGTGCCCTCGGGCAGGGTCACGACACCGGTCACGTCCGTGGTCCGGAAGTAGAACTGCGGACGGTAGTTGTTGAAGAACGGCGTGTGACGGCCACCCTCGTCCTTCGACAGGATGTAGACCGAGGCGTCGAAGTTGGTGTGCGGGGTCGTGGTGCCCGGCTTGATCACCACCATGCCGCGCTCGACGTCCTCGCGCTTCGTGCCGCGGAGCAGCAGGCCGACGTTCTCGCCCGCCTGGCCCTCGTCGAGCAGCTTGCGGAACATCTCGACGCCGGTGACCGTCGTCTTCTGCGACTTCTCGCGGATGCCGACGATCTCGACCTCCTCGTTGACCTTCACGACGCCGCGCTCGATGCGGCCCGTGATCACGGTGCCGCGGCCGGTGATCGTGAAGACGTCCTCGACCGGCATCAGGAACGGCTTGTCGGTCTCGCGCTCCGGGGTCGGGATGTAGTCGTCGACCGCGTCCATCAGCTCCATGATCGACTCGCCCCACTTGGCGTCGCCGTTCAGGGCCGGGAAGGCCGCGACCTGGACGACCGGGACGTCGTCGCCGTCGTACTCGTACTCGCTGAGCAGCTCACGGACCTCGAGCTCGACGAGCTCCAGGATCTCCTCGTCGTCGACCATGTCGCACTTGTTGAGCGCCACGACCAGGGCGGGCACGCCGACCTGGCGGGCGAGCAGCACGTGCTCGCGGGTCTGCGGCATCGGACCGTCGGTCGCGGCCACCAC
>DASTPB010000179.1:0-19203 GCA_035762385.1 Nocardioides sp.
CAGTTCATCCTCGACAAGATCGCCAAGAAGGAGGAGTTCGGCATCGACCAGGCCGAGCTCTCCGAGCACCTCGTGCGGCGCGCCCAGCAGTCCGGCCAGGACCCGCAGGAGTTCGCCAACCACATGTTCGAGCACAACCACATCCCCGAGCTCGTGCAGGAGATCCTGCGCGGCAAGGCGCTCGCCACGATCGTGGAGGCGGCGACCGTCAAGGACGCGTCGGGCAACGTGGTCGAGCTCAAGAACCTGCGTCCCGACGGCACCATCGGCGAGCCGGTCGAGGAGACCGCCCCTGCGTCCGACGAGACCACCGACGAGGCCTGAGCCTCCCGCTCACGACCACACGACCGGCGTCCACCCCAGGGGTGGGCGCCGGTCGGCGTCTGCGGACCTCTCAGTCCGTCGCGGCGAGGACGTCCAGGGCGTAGCGAGCGATGCGGGAGCGCTGGAGGGACCAGTCGTGCATCGCGGCCAGCCGCTCGTCGCTGAGCTCGCCGGCCGTCGCGAGCCGGTCGGCCTCGGCCACCTGCTCGAGCGGGAGGCTCGGCAGCCCGTTGAACAGCATCAGGCTGACGGCGTGGCACCGGCGCAGGACAGGGTCCGGCACCCCGGCGCCCTCCGCGCCGAGCCCGTCGGCGTACGCCCTCAGGCAGGCATCGGCGAGCGCGGGGAGGTCGGCGGCGTCGCGTCGACCGATCTGGATGTCACCCACGAGGAGCTGGGACAGGTCGAAGCCGGCGGGCTGGGGCCGCCAGAAGCCGAAATCGATGAGCGTGAAGCCGGTGCCCGAGGGGCGGCGCAGCAGGTTGTTCGGGCACGCGTCTCCGTGGGCGGTGCGGTGCGGCATGGCGGCGAACTCCTCGGCGAGAGGGTCGAGGTGCCCGGCCACGGCCGTCAGCCGCCCGCGGAGGTCGCCGAAGTAGGGAGCAACCAGCTCGTGCTCCCAGGTGGCGTCGTCGAAGAGGCCCGGCAGCACGGTGTGCACCAGGCGGCCCTGCACGAAGTACTGGATGTGCCACGGCAGCGGGTCGATCGCAGCCAGCTCGGCGACTCGTGGGCTGCCGCTCATCCGCCCCAGCAGGCCGGCGGCCTCGACGTACGTCGCCGGGTCCCACGGCTCCGTGCTGGCCGCGACGGCCTCGAGCCAGACGACGGCGGTCTCGTCCCGGCGCTCCTCGACCCTCAGGCCGCGCGGCATCGACAGCCCCTCGGGGAGCCGCTCGCGCAGGTCCGAGCCGTACAGGAGCGGCTCGGCGCGCCACGGGACGGAGGTGGCCGCCCACTCGCCGACCTCGGGCGGGACGCCGGCGAAGGCGGGGGAGTGACGCCAGCTGTGCACCCGCTTCACGAACAACGTGAACTCGCGGACCTCGCCCTCGGGGCCGGCGTCGGTGGACGCGTGCCCGCGGACCCACGTCCGAGCCCCGGTGAGGATCGACGGGACGTCGTAGTCGACCGTCTCGGCAGTCGAGTCGAGCAGCCGCACCGTCGGCACGTCCCACAGGTCGGCGACCATCGCCGCCAGCTGGTCGTCGGTGACGTCGTCGGGGCCGAGCACCTCGCGCCGGGCCACCCCCGGACCCGGCGCGAAAGTTGCTTTCATGGACAAAAAAGGTAAGTTGCTTTCATGAAGGGTGTCAAGAGGCTCCCGGCAGCCCAGCCCCACCTGCCGATGCTGATCGGCATGGTGTTCGGCAAGGTCCGCAGCCGGCTCGCGGTCGAGGCCCCCGCCCTGCGGCCCTCGCAGCTGCGGGTCCTGGAGTGGCTCCCGGACGACGGCCTGACCATCAGTGAGCTCGCCCAGTGTGTCGAGATGACCACGCAGGGGTGCGGGCAGTTCGTCCGGCAGCTGGAGGCGCTCGGCATGGTGGAGGTGTCGGTGGCCGACCACGACGCCCGCGCGCGCGTCGTACGGATCACCGTCGCCGGGCGTGAGGCCCTGGCCCGCGCGGCGACGGTGCTGGCGGCCTGCGACGAGGCGTGGGCCGCCCAGGTGGGTCCGGAGCGGTGGCGGGTGTTCCGCGAGGTGCTGGAGGAGATCGCGTCGGACTGAGCGTGCCGCGACGAATCCGCTGTGGGCGAACAGGGTGGGTCAGCGCGTGGAAGTGTCCGTCCTTCCGGCTAGTGTCGCCAGCGTGAACCAGAACTCCAGCCCAGCCCTCTCGCCCGAGATGAACGGCGCCGGTGGGATGTATGGCCTCGACGACCACATCTACCAGCGCCTCCTCCGTGAGCGCATCGTCTTCCTCGGCTCGGAGGTGCGCGACCAGAACGCCAACGCGATCTGCGCGCAGCTCCTCCTGCTCTCCGCGGAGGACCCGGAGGCCGACATCTTCCTCCACATCAACAGCCCCGGCGGCTCGGTCGACGCCGGCATGGCGATCTACGACACGATGAACTACATCCCCAACGACGTGGCGACCGTGGGCATGGGGCTGGCGGCCTCGATGGGCCAGTTCCTGCTCTGCGCCGGCACGAAGGGCAAGCGCTACGCCCTCCCGCACGCGCGGATCATGATGCACCAGCCCTCCTCGGGCATGGGTGGCTCGGCCTCCGACATCAAGATCCAGGCCCAGCAGTCGCTGCACATCAAGAAGGTGCTCCTCGACCTCATCGCCGAGCACACCGGCCAGACCGTCGAGCAGGTCGTCGCCGACGCCGACCGTGACCGGTGGTTCACCGCCGACCAGGCCGTCGACTACGGACTCGTCGACCAGGTCATCACCAGCGCCCGCGAAGCCGCCGACGAGGGCCGCCCGGCCCGGAAGCAGGACTGACCCATGAACTACTACATCCCGCAGTGGGAGGAGCGGACCTCCTACGGGTTCCGCCGCATCGACCCCTACGCCAAGCTGTTCGAGGAGCGCATCATCTACCTCGGCACGCCCATCAGCGACGACGTGGCCAACGCGGTCATCGCCCAGCTGATGTGCCTGGAGACGATGAACCCCGACACCGACATCAGCATCTACATCAACAGCCCGGGTGGCTCGTTCACGGCGCTGACGGCGATCTACGACACGATGAAGTTCATCAAGCCCGACGTGCAGACCGTGTGCCTGGGCCAGGCGGCCTCCGCGGCGGCGATCCTGCTGGGCGCCGGCGCCAAGGGCAAGCGGATGGCGCTGCCCAACAGCCGCATCCTGATCCACCAGCCCTACACCGAGGGCACGTTCGGCCAGACCTCCGACATCGAGATCCAGGCCAACGAGATCCTGCGCATGCGCGAGCTGCTCGAGCGGATGATCGCCGACTCCAGCGGCAAGGACATCGACCAGGTCAGCCGCGACATCGAGCGCGACAAGATCCTGACCGCCGAGCAGGCCGTCGAGTACGGCCTCATCGACGCGGTCATCGAGTCCCGCAAGGGCGCCCCGGCCCTCGCCTGAGGGCGCGCCGGGACCCGAAATGATGGCCGACGACATCTCGTGTCCGGTCCCCGACGGGGGCCGGCACGGGGTACCGTCGTACGGCCCACTGCAAGACAGCACAGCGCAAGGTGTGGAGTGCCGGAGCCATCCGGCGAGACTGGAGGACACGACTCGTGGCACGTATCGGTGACGGCGGCGACCTGCTCAAGTGCAACTTCTGCGGAAAGAGCCAGAAGCAGGTCAAGAAGCTCATCGCTGGCCCCAACGTCTACATCTGCGATGAGTGCATCGAGCTCTGCAACGAGATCATCGAGGAGGAGCTCGCCGAGGGTGCCGAGGTCAGCCTCGAGGAGCTGCCCAAGCCCCGCGAGATCTTCGAGTTCCTGAACTCCTACGTCATCGGACAGGAGCACGCGAAGAAGTCCCTCGCCGTCGCGGTCTACAACCACTACAAGCGCGTCCAGGCCGGCCTCCAGCCGGTGACCGGCAAGGCCAAGGACGACGTCGTCGAGGTCGCCAAGTCCAACATCCTGGTGATCGGGCCGACCGGCTGCGGCAAGACCTACCTCGCCCAGACCCTCGCGCGGATGCTCAACGTCCCCTTCGCGATCGCCGACGCCACGGCCCTCACCGAGGCCGGCTACGTCGGGGAGGACGTGGAGAACATCCTCCTCAAGCTCATCCAGGCCGCCGACTACGACGTCAAGAAGGCCGAGACGGGCATCATCTACATCGACGAGATCGACAAGGTGGCCCGCAAGGCGGAGAACCCCTCGATCACACGTGACGTGTCCGGTGAGGGCGTGCAGCAGGCGCTCCTGAAGATGCTGGAGGGCACGACCGCGTCGGTGCCGCCGCAGGGCGGGCGCAAGCACCCGCACCAGGAGTTCATCCAGATCGACACCACCAACATCCTGTTCATCGTCGGCGGCGCGTTCGCCGGTCTCGAGCAGATCATCGAGCAGCGGGTGGGCAAGAAGTCGCTGGGCTTCACCGCCGAGGTGCGCGGCGCCGCCGAGCGCGAGGCCGACGACCTGCTCGCCCAGGTCCGTCCCGAGGACCTGACCAAGTTCGGCCTGATCCCCGAGTTCATCGGGCGGCTGCCGCTCATCGCCAGCGTGAGCAAGCTCGACCGCGAGGCGCTCGTGCAGATCCTCACCGAGCCCCGCAACGCCCTCGTCAAGCAGTACCAGAAGCTCTTCGACCTCGACGGTGTCGAGCTCGAGTTCACCGACGACGCGGTCGACTCGATCGCCGAGGCGGCGCTCGAGCGCGGCACCGGGGCGCGCGGGCTCCGCGCGATCATCGAGGAGGTCCTCCTCTACGTGATGTACGACGTCCCGTCGCGGGGCGACATCGCGAAGGTCATCGTCACCCGGGAGGTCGTGGAGGACGACGTCGCCCCGACCCTCATCCCGCGCGAGGCCGAGGGCCGCAAGAAGAAGTCGGCCTGACCCGCTCCGACCATGGTCCGAGCGGACTAGTCCGGGCATAGTCCTTTCGGGTCATTCCGGGCCATCGGCTCGAAACCAGCGTCATGGTCCGGAGAGACTGGCGTCTCGCCAGTATGTGGGAAGGGGACCCCGTGGGGGTTGACCAGAAGCGGCCGCTCGTCGGCTTCGCTCTCGTGACCGCGCTCTGTGCTGTCCTGATGTCGGTCTCGGTCGAGCGGGGCTTCGGGCTCAGCGACATCGTCCACCCCGGCAAGCCCATCGCCGCGCCGCGCGAGCACACGCCGCTCGAGCCTCCCACCGAGGCGGTCCGCCAGGTCGCCCCCGCCGCGATCCCCGCCGAGCTCAGCGCCCAGCCCCTCGCCGTCGTCGTCGCTGCGTCCTCGAAGAAGGCGTCCGGCAAGGGCTCCGACACGGGCTCGGACAAGGACTCCGACACCTCAGACGACACCCGCGGTGGCCGGGACGCATCCGGCACCCGTGGCGCGAACGGCTCCCACCACGCCCACGGCCACGCTGCGGGTCACCAGTCCGGCGGACACCAGTCCGGCGGCCACCAGTCGAGCGGCGAGCAGGCCGTCAGCTCTGCCCCCGCTCCCGCCCCCGCCCCGGCCCCCGCCGCCACCACCACCGACGACGACGCCGCGAAGGCGCAGCGTGAGGCCGAGCGCGAGGCGGAGAAGGCCGAGCGCGAGGCGGAGAAGGCCCAGCGTGAGGCCTCCAAGGCGCAGCGTGATGCCGAGCGTGAGGCCGCGAAGGCCCAGCGTGAAGCCGCGAAGGCGCAGCGTGATGCCGAGCGTGAGGCCGCGAAGGCCCAGCGCGAGGCAGCGAAGGCGCAGCGCGACGCCGAGAAGGACGCTGCCGAGGCCGAGCGCGATGCAGTGAAGGATGCTGCGGAGGCCGAGCGCGATGCAGTGAAGGACGCCGAAGAGGCCGCGAAGGAGGCCGCCAAGGCCCAGGAGGACGCCGCGAGCAACGGCAACGGGCAGAGCGACAGCTGAGCCCGGGCCGCACGGGAGGACGAGTCCCCCTCACCCGCCGCCGGCGGGTGAGGGGGACTCGGCTGTTCCGGGACGCTGGCTCACGCCTCGGCGGGTGCGAGCTCCGCGGCGGTCACCCGCAGCTCGGTGGCGGACTCGTCGGTGACGAAGTCCAGGTCGCCGACGATCGTGCCGACGGCGCGGAGGTCGTCCTGAGCCTGCTGTGCGGCTTCCACCAGTGACGCCGGGCCGGTGATCTCCACGCGGGCGAGCGGTGCGCGCATCTTGGCCTTGGCCTGCGACTTGGCGCCGCGGATGCCGGTCAGCGCGGCAGCCACCGCATCGAGGACCAGCGGTTGGGCAGCGGCGGCCGAGCCGAGGTCGGCGGCGGTCGGCCACGACGCGTGGTGGATGGAGCCGTCCTGCCACCACGACCAGACCTCCTCGGTGGCGTACGGCAGGAACGGCGCCAGCAGCCGCAGCTGGACGTGCAGCGCGATCGCCAGCGTGGCGCGGGCGGAGTCCGTGGCGACGCCGCCCTCGGCGTCGTACGCGCGCTCCTTGACCAGCTCGAGGTAGTCGTCGCAGAACTCCCAGAAGAACTTCTCGGTGACCTCGAGGGCGGTCGTGTAGTCGTAGGCGTCGAACGCCTCGGTCGCCCGGCGGACGACGACCTCCAGCCGGCCCAGCAGCGCGCAGTCGACCGGGGCGCTGACGGCGGCCGGGCTGAGCTCGGTGGCGCCGACGTTGCCGAGGACGAACTTGGAGGCGTTGAGGACCTTCATCGCCAGGCGGCGCCCCACCTTCATCTGCGACTCGTCGAACGGCGAGTCCATGCCGGGACGGCCGATGGCGGCGCGCCAGCGGACGGCGTCGGCGCCGTACTTGTCGAGGATGTCGGTCGGGACGACGACGTTGCCCCTGGACTTCGACATCTTCTTGCGGTCCGGGTCGACGATGAAGCCGGAGATCATCGCGTGCGACCACGGCACGACGCCGTTCTCGAAGTCGGCACGGACGACGCGGGAGAACAACCAGGTCCGGATGATGTCGTGCGCCTGGGTGGCGAGGTCGTAGGGGAAGACCCGGGAGAACAGGTCGTCGTCGACCTCCCACATGCCCGCGATCTGCGGCGTCAGGGAGGACGTCGCCCACGTGTCCATCACGTCGGGGTCGCCGATGAACCCGCCGGGCTTGCCCCGCTGGTCCTCGGTGTAGCCCTCGGGTGCCTGCGTCGACGGGTCGACGGGGAGCTGGGCCTCGCTGGGCATCAGCGGGTGGTCGTGGTCGGGCTCGCCGTCGGCGTCGAGGGGGTACCAGACCGGGAACGGGATGCCGAAGAACCGCTGGCGCGAGATCAACCAGTCGCCGTTGAGGCCGCCGACCCAGTTGTCGTAGCGGTGCTTCATGTGAGCGGGGATCCAGGTGATCTCCTCGCCGCGGACCAGCATCTCCTTGCGGAGCGCCGAGTCCCTGCCGCCGTTCTTGATGTACCACTGGCGGGTGGCGACGATCTCGAGCGGCTTGTCGCCCTTCTCGTAGAAGTTCGCCATGCGCTGGGTCGCCTGGGGCTCCCCGTCGAGGTCGCCCGACTCGCGGAGCAGCGCGACCATCGCCTCGCGGGCGCTGAACGTGGTCTTGCCGGCCATCTCGGCGTACGCCGTCGCGGCAGGCTCTGCGGCCAGCCACTCCGGCGTCTCGCGGACCAGGCGACCGTCGCGGCCGACCACCGTGCGGATCGGCAGGCCGAGCTCGCGCCACCACATCACGTCGGTGAGGTCGCCGAAGGTGCAGCACATCGCGATGCCGGCGCCCTTGTCGGGCTCGGCCGCCGGGTGGGCGAGGACCGGGATCTCGACGCCGAAGACCGGCGAGGTGACCGTCGTGCCGAAGACGTCCTGGTAGCGCTCGTCGTCGGGGTGCGCGATCAGCGCGACGACGCTCGGGATGAGCTCCGGGCGGGTGGTCTCGATGTGGATCGGGCTGCCGTCGGGCCGGTGGAAGGCGACCCGGTGGTAGGCACCCGGGTAGTCGCGCGCCTCGAGCTCGGCCTGCGCGACGGCTGTCTGGAACGTGACGTCCCACAGGGTCGGGGCCTCGGAGAGGTAGGCCTCGCCGCGGGCGTAGTTGCGCAGGAACGCCCGCTGGCTCACCGTGCGCGAGTGGTCGCCGATGGTCGTGTAGGTCGGGTTCCACTGGACCGACAGGCCGAGCTGGCGCCACAGGGCCTCGAAGGCCTTCTCGTCCTCGACGACGAGCTGCTCGCACAGCTCGATGAAGTTGGGACGGCTGATCGCGACCTGTCGCTTGGGGTCCGGCTTCTCCGGCGGGGTGAAGTCGGCGTCGTACGGCAGGGACGGGTCGCAGCGCACGCCGAAGTAGTTCTGGACGCGGCGCTCGGTCGGCAGCCCGTTGTCGTCCCAGCCGATCGGGTAGAAGACGGCCTTGCCCTGCATGCGCTGGTAGCGCGCGATCAGGTCGGGGTGGCTGTAGGAGTAGACGTGGCCGACGTGCAGCGACCCGCTGACCGTGGGCGGCGGGGTGTCGATCGAGTACACGTTCTCCCGCGGCTGGGTGCGGTCGAAGGCGTAGGTGTCGTTGTCGGCCCACACCCGGGACCACTTGTCCTCCAGACCCTCGAGCGCCGGACGCTCCGGTACGACGACGGCACGCTGGTCGGCGCTCGCTGTCGTCGGACCGCTGTCCGGGGCCTGGGTGCTGGGGTTCTCAGTCATGCGCCGAGTCTATTGACGGCCCTCGGGCCTGCGAAAACGAGTATCGACCGACGCGCCGAGCCCCCTAGCGTGCCGCCATGGACGACGACCCCGCGACCGACCTCACGCTCGAGTTCTTCGAGGCCCCCGAGCCGTTCCTCGACGCCGCCGGCGAGCTGCTCGCGGCGTCCCCGGTGCTCGGCAGCGTCATCGCCAGCGTGACCCAGCGCACCGCTCGCGAGCTCGCCGACGGCCGGGACTCGTGGGCCGAGGTGGGTGCTCCGTTCGCGCGGTGGTGGGTCGTGGTCCGGGACCCCTCGGGCAAGGTGGTGAGCGCGGCGATGCGGACGGCGCCGTTCAAGCCCCACCCGTCCTTCTCGATGCCGATGACCGACGCTGCCGCCCGCGCGCTGGCGGCGGCCCTCCACGAGCGCCGTGAGCTGCTCGGCGGCGCCAACGGCGCTCTCCCGGGCGCCGCAGTGCTCGCCCGGGCGACGGCGGAGCTGGCCGGGGGCGAGGTGGTCGCGGACAAGGGGACGCGGCTGTGGGAGGCCACGTCCGTCGACGTGCCGCCCGCGCCGGAGGGCCGCTTGCGCCGGGCCACCGAGGCGGACGCCGAGCTCGTGCTGGCCTGGTTCGAGGCGTTCCACGCCGAGGCCGATGAGCAGGCGGGCCGCGAGCCCGACCCGGCCTCGGGCGAGCACAACACGCTCGACAGCGTGCTCGTCCGCATCCGCGAGGGCGTCGAGTGGTTGTGGGAGCTCCCCGACGGCACCGTCGCCCACCTGACCGGCTCGGGCCTGCCCGCCTACGGCGTGGCCCGCATCGGACCCGTCTACACGCCGAAGGAGTTCCGCGGCCGCGGCATCGCGTCGTACGTCGTGGGCGAGCTCACGCGCCGCGGCCTCGAGGCGGGCCACCGGATGTGCCTGTTCACCGACCGCGCCAACCCGACGTCGAACAAGATCTACGCGGCGCTCGGCTACGAGCCGACGGTCGACATGGCCGAGCACCTCGTCAGGTTCCCCACGACCCCCTAGCCGGCAAGTCGTGTCCTGCTGACCGGGGTCAATACACTCGACGCGCCATGACTGACGCCCCCGACGCTCCCCGCCTCGCCCAGACCTTCGACGAGGTCGAGGACGCGCTCCTCTCGCGCTGGCCCGAGACGAGGCTGGAGCCCAGCCTCGACCGGATCGAGGCGTTCACCGAGCTGCTCGGCGAACCCCAGCACTCCTTCCGCTCGATCCACCTCACCGGCACCAACGGCAAGACCAGCACCAGCCGGATGATCGAGACCCTGCTGCGTGCGCTCGACCTGCGCACCGGACGCTTCACCTCACCGCACCTGGAGCGGATGAGCGAGCGGATCAGCATCGACGGTGAGCCGCTGGACGACGAGGCGTTCGTCCGGGCCTTCAACGACGTCGCCCCCTACACCCACCTCGTCGACGCCGAGCAGGACCATCCGCTGAGCTTCTTCGAGACGATCGTCGGCATGGCCTACGCCGCCTTCGCCGACGCCCCGGTCGACGTGGCGGTGGTCGAGGTCGGCATGGGCGGCAGCTGGGACGCGACCAACGTGATCGACGCCGACGTCGCCGTCGTGCTGCCGGTGGCTGTCGACCACGCCAAGTACCTCGGTGAGGACGCGGTGACCATCGCCGCGGAGAAGGCCGGGATCATCAAGCCCGGCTCCATCGCGGTCCTGGCCGAGCAGACGCCGGAGGTCGCAGCCGTCCTGGTCGAGCGGGCGGCCGAGGTCGGCGCGACCATCGCCCGGGAGGGCATGGAGTTCGGGGTGGTCTCGCGGACGCCGGCCGTCGGCGGCCAGGTCGTCTCGCTGCAGGGCCTGCGGGCCAGGTACGACGACCTGTTCCTGCCGCTCTACGGCGCCCACCAGGCGCAGAACGCCGCCGTGGCGCTCGCTGCGGTCGAGGCGTTCGCCGGGACGGGCGTCCTCGACGACGACGTCGTCCGCGCCGCGTTCGCCGAGGTCACCTCGCCGGGCCGCCTCGAGATCGTCCGGCGCAGCCCCACGATCCTGCTCGACGCCGCGCACAACCCCCACGGCGCCGAGGCCGCGGCGGCCGCGCTCGAGGACTCGTTCTCGTTCAGCCCGCTGGTCGGGGTGATGGGCGTGATGGAGGACAAGGACCACGAGGGCGTGCTCGCCGCCTTCGAGCCGCACCTCGCCCACCTCGTGTGCACCCAGAACTCCACGCCGCGCTCCATGTCCGCCGCGGCCCTCGGCCGCGCCGCCGCCGAGGTCTTCGGCGAGGACCGGGTCACCGTCGTCCCCGACCTGGCCGACGCCATCGACCGCGCCGCCACCCTGGCCGAGGCGGGCGAGGCCATCGACGTCTCGATCGGTGCCGGCGCGGTGCTGGTCACCGGCTCCGTCGTCACCGTGGGCGAGGCCCGCTCCCTGCTGAAGGGGCGGCGATGAGCGACCAGGCCCCCCGCCCCGCCGACGACCAGGTGCCGACCAACACCGAGCGCTCGCCCCGGCGCGGGATGGCCGCCGCGGTCCTCAGCCTCGAGGCGATCACCCTCGGCCTGACCACCCCCGTGATGATCACGATCGCCGACGTCCCGACCGGCACCGCCCTGGCCGTCGGCCTCGGGCTCGCGGTCGTGTGCCTGCTGCTGGCCGGGATGCTGCGCGCCGAGTGGGCCTACGTCGCCGGCTACGTCGTCCAGCTCGCCGCCATCGGCCTCGGGTTCGTCGTCCCTGTCATGTTCGGCCTCGGGCTCGTCTTCGCCGGGCTGTGGACGGCGGCCGACCTGCTGGGTCGCAAGATCGAGCGGGAACGCGCCGCCGCGTGGGCGGCGTACCGCGCGGAGCAGGGCTGAGCCCTCTCGCTAGGCTTCGCCGCATGAGCACCCCACGAAGCCACTCGCTGCGCTCGCGCCTCCGCAGGGACCCCGCATGACCGACGTCCAGCGATCCCTCGTCCTCGTCAAGCCCGACGGCGTGCGCCGCGGCCTCTCGGGCGAGATCCTCCGCCGGATCGAGGCCAAGGGCTACACGCTCGCGGCCGTCGAGCTGCGCACCGCGACCCCCGAGATCCTCGCCGAGCACTACGCCGAGCACGAGGGCAAGCCGTTCTACGGCCCGCTCGTGGAGTTCATGCTGTCGGGCCCGGTGCTCGCGGTCGTCGTCGAGGGCCAGCGCTGCATCGAGGGCTTCCGCTCCCTCGCCGGCGCCACCGACCCGACCGCCGCCGCCCCGGGCACCATCCGCGGCGACCTCGGCCGCGACTGGGGTCTCGCCGTCCAGCAGAACCTGGTCCACGGCTCCGACTCCGAGGAGTCGGCCGCCCGCGAGATCGGCATCTGGTTCCCCCAGCTCGCGGACTGACGCGAGCCCGCTCGCCTCGCCCCCTGCCGACGACGCTGTGGTCGAAGTCCCCGCACGTGCGGGGACTTCGTCACCTGTAGGCGGTTGCAACCCCCTCCACGTGTCGGACTCGCCCTCCCAGTACGTCGTTACGTCAGCCTGGGGAGAGGCGGTCCGCACGCCACGCCTCGTCCGCCGGAGCGCGGACCGGTGCCGACATCTCGCCGGGCGTCGCCACGTCCGTCACACGGGCCACACGCCTCGCCGCGTGTCCTCCCGGGAAGACCGGCTCCCGCTCCTTAACCTGAGCGTGGGCCGGCAGCCTCGCTGACCCTCCTTCCCCGTACGACCCGACCTGCGAGGGCAGCAGCGGCATGGCACTGAACAGAACGACTGGGGGCTTCATCGGCCGAGACATGGCCGTCGACCTCGGCACCGCCAACACGCTGGTCTATGTCCGCGGCAAGGGCGTCGTGCTCGACGAGCCGTCGGTCGTCGCGATGAACACCACCACCGGCGAGGTGCTCGCGGTCGGTCACGAGGCCAAGCGGATGATCGGGCGCACACCCGACAGCATCGCCGCCATCCGGCCCCTCAAGGACGGCGTGATCGCCGACTTCGAGGCGACCGAGCAGATGCTGCGCTACTTCATCCACCAGGTGCACCGCCGCCGCTACTTCGCCAAGCCCCGCATGGTCATCTGCGTCCCGAGCGGCATCACCGCGGTCGAGCAGCGCGCCGTCAAGGAGGCCGGCTACCAGGCCGGCGCCCGCCGGGTCTACATCGTCGAGGAGCCCATGGCGGCCGCGATCGGTGCCGGGCTGCCCGTCCACGAGGCCACCGGCAACATGGTCGTCGACGTGGGGGGTGGCACCACCGAGGTCGCCGTCATCAGCCTCGGCGGCATCGTCACGAGCCTGTCGGTGCGCACCGCGGGTGACGACCTCGACCAGGCGATCATCGCGTGGATGAAGAAGGAGTACTCCCTGATGCTGGGGGAGCGCACCGCCGAGGAGATGAAGATGACCCTCGGCTCGGCCTTCCCGCTGCCGAGCGAGCCCGACGCGGAGATCCGTGGGCGTGACATGGTCTCCGGCCTGCCCCGCACCGTCGTCGTCTCGAGCTCCGAGCTGCGCCAGGCGCTCGAGGAGCCGCTGCACAACATCATCGACGCCGTCCGCACGACCCTCGACCAGACGCCGCCCGAGCTGGCCGGCGACATCATGGACCGCGGCATCGTCCTCACCGGTGGCGGCGCGATGCTCCGCGGTCTCGACGAGCGGCTGCGCCACGAGACGGGGATGCCCGTCCACGTCGCCGAGGACCCCCTGTCGTCGGTGGCCTACGGCGCCGGCAAGTGCGTGGAGGAGTTCGAGGCGCTCCAGCAGGTCCTGGTCTCCGATCCGAGGCGCTTCTGATGGGGGCCTTCGGGGGACACGAGGGGCGCGAGCGACGCTGGACCGGCCTCGACAAGCTGGAGGCGCGCAACCGCCCGCCGAGGTCGTTGCTCGTGGCCCTCGTCCTCGCGAGCGTCACGCTGATCACGCTCGACGTCTCCGGCGGCGCCAGCTCGCCGCTCGAGCCCGCCCGCCGCGCCGTCGGCGAGGCGTTCGGCCCAGCCGAGGCCGGCGTCGCCGCTGCCGTACGTCCCTTCACCACCGTGCCCGCCTGGTTCCACAGCAAGGGCGATCTCGCCGACAAGGTCCGCGACCTCGAGGCCAGCAACGCCGAGCTCAAGGGCCAGGTGGAGCTGGCCGGGTTCGAACGCAACCGCCTCGAGCAGTACGACGGGCTCACCACGGCCGCGGAGGACCTGGGCTCGGCTCTCGTCCCGGCGCGCGTGGTCGCGCTGGGCTCTCGCCAGTCGCAGAGCTTCACCGTCACCATCGACGCCGGCTCCGAAGCCGGGGTGGGTCCCGACATGACGGTCGTGAACAACGACGGCCTGGTCGGCCGGGTGCTCCGGGTCACCCGCACCACGGCGACCGTGCTGCTCGTCATCGACCCCGACTCGACCGTCGGCGGCCGGGTCGGGTCGAGCATGGAGATCGGGTTCGTCACCGGCAGCGGGTCGCTCGACCAGGAGTCGGGGCTCGACCTCCGGCTCGTCGACGACGCCTCGGTGCCGGCCCGCGGCGACACCGTCGTGACGTGGGGCAGCTCGACCGGCCCCTACGCGCCGGGCGTGCCGATCGGCACGATCACCGAGGTCTACAGCTCGCTGCGGGAGGCCTCCCAGCGTGCGGTCGTGAAGCCGTTCGTCGACTTCTCCGCCCTCGACGTGGTCGGCGTGATGGTGCCCAGCGGCTCGCGCAGCGACCGGGCCGTCGTCGAGGCGGACGGGAGCCTGCGCTGATGAGCCACCTCCGCTGGATCGCCGCCCTCGCCGCCGTCGTCGTCGCGCTCGTCGTCCAGGTCACGCTGTTCCCCCACGTCGCCTGGCACGGCATCGTGCCCAACTTGTGCCTGCTGGTCGTCGTCGCCGCCGCGCTGACGGTCGAGGCGCCGTTCGCCCTCCTGCTGGGCTTCGCCGCAGGCCTGACCCTCGACCTCGCGCCGCCGGCCGACCACGTCGCCGGCCGGTGGGCGCTCGCGATGACGGTCGCGGCGTTCCTCGCGGCACGCGTGCGCCAGGACCAGAAGCCCACCGCCCTCGCCGTCGTCGGCACCGTGGCGGCAGCGTCCTTCGTGGCCACCTCGCTCTTCGCGCTGTCCGGCGTGCTCCTCAAGGACCCCGACATGTCGGTTGCGGGGCTGCTCGAGGTGGTGCTGGTCGCGGTCGTCTGGGACGTGCTGCTGACGCCGTTCGTTCTCCCGCCGCTGATGATGCTCTTCGCGCGGCTCAGCCCGCGGTGGGCCGCCTCGTGAGGGGTGGCGCCACCGCCCGGAGCGACCGGAGCCGCCTCCGCCTGGTGGTCGTGCAGGCGCTGGTCTTCTCCCTGTTCGCCACGCTGTTCGTCCGGCTCTACTACCTCCAGGTCATCGGCGGTGAGTCCTACCAGGCGCAGGCCGCCGACCAGTCCGTGCGCGACATCGTCGTCCAGCCGCAGCGCGGCCTGGTCGTCGACAGCCAGGGCCGCCCCCTCGTGGCCAACCGCACGTCGTGGGTCATCTCGGTGGACCGCACCCTCCTCGGCAAGCTGAAGGAAGGCCAGCGCACCGAGCTCGTTCGTCGCGTCGCGGTCGTCGTCGACGCGGAGCCGGCAGACGTCGAGGCCCGCCTCGTGACGTGCGGCGACCCCGGGAGCGTCCGGGACGTGTGCTGGAACGGCTCGCCCTACCAGCCGGTGCCGGTCGCCACCGACGTGCCCAAGAGCGTCGCCCTGCAGGTGCTCGAGCAGCCCGAGGACTATCCGGGCGTGCTGGCCGAGCAGCAGAACGTCCGCTCCTACCCGCGGCCCTTCGGCATCAACCTCGCGCACGTGCTGGGCTACCTCAGCCCGGTCACCGAGGACGAGTACGACCTCGCCGTCGAGCGCGACGACCGCTCCCTCAACGGCGCGTCGGTCGTCGGCCGGGCCGGCGTCGAGAAGCAGTACGACGAGTGGTTGCGCGGCCTCCCCGGCTACCGGCGGGTCGCGGTGGACTCGATGGGCCGGGTGCTGGGCGACGACTCGCTCGTCGAGAGCACGCCCGGCGACACCCTCGTCACCTCGATCGACGCGAAGGTCCAGTCGGTCGTCGAGCGCCAGCTCGCCCAGCGCATCGCCTTCCAGCGCACCCAGGTCGACCCGGTGACCGGCCGCCGGTTCGCCGCGGACTCCGGCGCCGCGGTCGTCCTCGACGCGAAGACCGGCCGCGTGATCGCGATGGCCAGCCAGCCGACGTACGACCCCGACGTGTGGACCGGCGGCATCAGCGAGAAGCAGCTGACGCGGCTCTACTCCGAGAAGGCCGGCACGCCGCTCCTCTCGCGCGCCACCCAGGGCCAGTTCGCCCCCGGGTCGACGTGGAAGCCCTTCATGACGGCCGGCGCCCTGACCAACGGCTACTCGACGGACACCTCGCTGCCCTGCTCCTCGGGCTTCCAGGTCGGCAACCGCGTCTTCAAGAACTACGAGTCCGGCGCCTACGGCAACATCGGCTTCGCCAAGGCGCTCGAGGTCTCGTGCAACACGTTCTTCTACCGCATCGGCTACAGCTTCTGGCAGCGGTTCGGTAGCGACCCCGCCGACATCGACGCCAAGGACCCGCTGGTCGAGGAGGCCAAGGAGTTCGGCTTCGGCTCCCGCACCGGGATCGATCTACCCGGCGAGGCGCCTGGCAGGATCGCCGACCGGCACTGGAAGCAGGCCTACTACGAGTCGCAGAAGGACTACTACTGCGAGCTCGCCAGCTTGCCGCAGACGGCGGACACCAGCGACTTCGTCTACAAGTTCGCCCGGGAGTTCTGCCTCGAGGGCAACCTCTACCGCGCGGGTGACGCCGTGAACTTCTCGATCGGCCAGGGCGACACGATCGTCACCCCGCTGCAGCTCGCCCGCGGCTATGCCGCGCTGAGCAACGGCGGCACGCTCTGGGCGCCGACGGTCGCCAAGGCGATCGTCAGCCCCGAGGGCAGGGTGCTGCGCCGCATCGCCCCGCGCAAGGTCGGCCAGGTCGACGTGCCGGAGAAGTACCTCGACTACATCGACAGCGCCCTGCAGAACGTCTCCCGCGTCGGCACGATGGCCTGGAAGCTCGTGGGCTTCCCGCTCGACGACGTCACCATCCGGGCCAAGACGGGATCCGCCGAGGTCTACGGCAAGCAGTCGACCGGCTGGGTCGCGTCGTACTCGAAGGACTACGTCGTCGTGATGATGATCAGCCAGGGCGGCACCGGTTCGGGGTCGACCGGCGAGGGCATCCGGGCGATCTGGGAGTCGCTGTACGGCATCGACGGCGAGACCGTGCGCCCGGCTCGCGCGGCGATCCCGGGCACCGTGCCGCCGACCAGGCTGCCGCAGTTCCTCGAGGACGGGTCGATCATGCCGCCCGTCCCCGCCACGGCAGCATCGGACAAGGCAGGGGAGTGAGTGCGATGACCGTCCTGTCCACCCGGCCCAGCACCCGGTCCGCCCCGCGACCGTCCTCCCTGCGGACGGCGACGAGCCTGCGCGCCCCGGGCCTGGACTGGCTGCTCATGCTCGCCGCCCTCGCGCTCGTCACGCTCGGCACCCTGCTCGTCTGGTCGGCCACGTCGACCCGCGCCGACCTGACCGGCGGCGACCCCAACGCCTACCTGCGCAAGCAGCTCGTCAACGTCGCCATCGGCCTGGTGCTGATGGTCGCCGTGCTCGCCACCGACCACCGGTGGGTGCGCATCCTCGCCCCGCTGGCGTACCTCGCCAGCATCGCCGGGCTCGTGATGGTGCTCGTGGCCGGCAGCACGATCAACGGGTCGCGCTCGTGGATCCAGCTCGGCGGGATGTCCATCCAGCCCGCGGAGTTCGCCAAGCTGGCCGTGGTCATCGGGATGGCCCTCGTCGTCGCCGAGCGCACCGAACGACGGTGGGGCCGCGGCGTCCGCAGCGTCGAGGTGGTCGCCATGCTCGCGATCGCCGGGATCCCCGCTGCGCTCATCCTGCTCCAGCCCGACCTCGGCACGATGCTGGTGCTGTCCGCGACGGTCTTCGGCGTCCTCGCGGTGGCCGGCGCCGGGCGCCTGTGGCTGGCCGGGCTGACGTTCGCGGCGGTCGGCGGCGCGGTCGCGGCGGTGTCGATGGGGGTCCTCAAGCCCTACCAGGTCGACCGCTTCCTCGCCTTCACCAACCCCGGCCTCGACCCGCGCGGCGCCGGTTACAACACCGAGCAGGCGCGGATCGCCGTCGGCAACGGCGGCCTCTTCGGCCAGGGCCTCTTCGACGGCTCGCAGACCCGCTCCGGCTTCGTGCCCGAGCAGCACACCGACTTCATCTTCACCGTCGCAGGCGAGGAGCTCGGCCTCGTGGGCGCGGGCGCGCTGATCCTCCTCGTGGCGGTCGTGATCTGGCGTGCGCTGGCCATCTCCGCCGGGTCAGGTGACCTCTTCGGCCGCGTCGCAGCCGCCGGCATCGCCTGCTGGTGGGGCTTCCAGGCCTTCCAGAACATCGGCATGTGCCTCGGCATCATGCCCGTCACCGGCGTGCCGCTGCCGTTCGTGTCCTACGGCGGCTCCTCGCTGTTCGCCGGCATGCTGGCGCTCGGCCTGCTCCAGAACATCCACCTCAGGTCCGCGGGTCCTGCCCGGCGCTGACGGCCCCGGGGTCCGTCCGTGACTAGGCCGCACCACCGCCCGGGACGTAACCTTGGGGGTCGCGTGCCTCGTTGTGCGCGCCCTTCCCTGCTCCCGGTCCACGTCTGAGGTGTTGCTGTCATGTCCGTCGCGTCGGTCTTCCCGCGTCTGGAGGCGAGGCTGCCGTCGGTGCAGAAGCCCATCCAGTACGTCGGCGGCGAGCTCAACTCCGTCGTGAAGGACTGGGACTGCGCGCTCGAAGGCCCGACGGTCCGGTGGGCGCTGATGTACCCCGACGCGTACGAGGTCGGCCTGCCCAACCAGGGCGTCCAGATCCTCTACGAGGTGCTCAACGAGCGCGACTGGATCCTCGCCGAGCGCACCTACTCGGTGTGGCCCGACATGGAGCAGGTGATGCGCACGGGTGACGAGCACGGTCCGATCCCGCAGTTCACCGTCGACAGCCACCGCCCCGTCGGCGCCTTCGACCTCTTCGGCCTGAGCTTCTCGACCGAGCTCGGCTACACCAACATGCTCAACGCCCTCGACCTGGCCGGGATCCCGCTCCACGCGGTCGACCGCGGCGAGGACGACCCGGTCGTGATCGCCGGCGGCCACGCCGCGTTCAACCCCGAGCCCATCGCCGACTTCGTCGACGCGGCCGTGCTCGGCGACGGCGAGGAGGTCGTGCTCGCCATCTCCGAGGTCGTGCGCGAGTGGAAGGCCGAGGGCCGCCCGGGCGGTCGCGAGGAGCTGCTGCGCCGGCTCGCGGTCACCGGCAACATCTACGTCCCGCGGTTCTACGACGTGGCCTACGCCGCCGATGGCTCGATCGAGGCCGTCGTGCCCAACCGCCCGGGCATCCCGTTCCGGGTCCGCAAGCACACGCTGATGGACCTCGACCAGTGGCCGTACCCGGCCAACCCGCTCGTGCCGCTGGCCGAGACCGTCCACGAGCGCTTCTCCGTCGAGATCTTCCGCGGCTGCACCCGCGGCTGCCGCTTCTGCCAGGCCGGGATGATCACCCGCCCGGTGCGCGAGCGGTCCATCGAGACCATCGGTGCGATGGTCGAGAACGGCATCCGCAAGTCCGGCTTCGAGGAGGTCGGCCTGCTCTCGCTGTCGAGCGCCGACCACACCGAGATCGGCGA
>DASTPB010000180.1:0-12766 GCA_035762385.1 Nocardioides sp.
GCCTCAACCTCGCGCTGACGCTGAAGATGGGCGGCAACCTGCTGCTCCTCGACGAGCCGACCAACGACCTCGACGTGGAGACCCTGTCGTCGCTGGAGGACGCGCTGCTCGACTTCCCCGGCTGTGCCGTGGTCACCTCCCACGACCGGTGGTTCCTCGACCGCGTCGCGACCCACATCCTGGCGTGGGAGGGCGACGACGAGGACCCGGCGAAGTGGTTCTGGTTCGAGGGCAACTTCGCGTCCTACGAGGAGAACAAGGTCGAGCGGCTCGGCATCGAGGCCGCCCGCCCGCACCGGGTCACCCACCGGCGCCTCACCCGCGACTGAGCGGGGCGGCCGCCTGCGGGAACCCGCGGGCGGCCGCGGTCAGGTGGTGCGGAGCTCCGACTCCGGGTGCCGGTTGACCAGGTGGTCGGCCACCCGGTCGAAGACCCGGCCCACGGCGGCGAAGTCCTCGGCCGGCACGAGGTCGACGATGTTGCGCCGCACGCTCTCCACGTGGCAGGGCGCGGCCCGCACCAGCAGGTCGTAGCCGGTGTCGGTCATGGTGGCGACGACGCCGCGCCCGTCCTCGGGCGTCGTGCCGCGGGTGACGTAGCCGACCGCCTCCATCCGGGCGACCGTGTGGGTCACCCGGCTCCGGGAGTGGGCCATCGCGTCGGCGAGCTGCGCCATCCGCATCGCCCGGCCCGGCCGCTCGGACAGCCGGACGAGCACCTCGTACTCGGTCAGCGACATGTTGAACTCACGTCGCAGGTCGTCGTCGAGGCGCTCCTCGAGCAGGGTCATCCCCATCATCAGGGCGCGCCAGGAGTGCTGCTGGTCGCTGTCGAGCCATCTCGGCTCCCCCGTCCCGGTCATGGCGACAAGCCTAGTGCGGGCGCAGCCGTGGACTGGTCAGGAGACGGCTCAGGAGAGCCGCTCGAGGATCATCGCCATGCCCTGACCGCCGCCCACGCACATCGTGATGAGCCCGGTGGTCTTGTCGTGCCAGTCGAGATTGTTGAGCATCGTGTTCTGCAGCCGGGCGCCGGTCATGCCGAACGGGTGTCCGACGGCGATGGCCCCGCCGTTGACGTTGAGCCGGTCGAGGTCGATGCCGAGGTCCTGGTAGGACGGCACCACCTGGGCGGCGAAGGCCTCGTTGATCTCGACGAGGTCGATGTCGCCGATGCTCATGCCGGCGTGCGCGAGGGCCTTCTTCGTCGCCTCGACCGGGCCGAGGCCCATGATCTCGGGGGAGAGGGCGGAGACGCCGGTGGACACGATCCGCGCCAGGGGCGTCAGGCCGAGCTCGGACGCCTTGGTGTCGGACATGACGACGACCGCGGCCGCGCCGTCGTTGAGCGCGCAGCAGTTGCCGGCCGTGACCACGCCGTCGGGACGGAACACCGGGTCGAGGCCGGCGATGGCGTCGTACGTCACTCCGGCGCGGGGCCCGTCGTCCTTGCCCACGACCGTGCCGTCGGGCGTCGTGACGGGGGTGATCTCCCGCTCCCAGAAGCCGTCGGCGATCGCCTTCTCGGCGAGGTTCTGCGAGCGGACGGCGAACTCGTCGAGCTCCTTGCGGTCCAGCCCGCGGAGCCGGGCGACGTTCTCGGCGGTCTGGCCCATGGCGATGTAGATGTCGGGCAGGCGACCGTCCTCGCGGGGGTCGTGCCAGTCCTGACCGCCCTTGGCCATCTCGGCGGTGCGCGCGCCGGCGTCCTCGAAGAGCGGGTTGCGGGTGTCGGGGATGTGGTCGGACGTGCCCTTCGCGAAGCGCGAGACCGTCTCGACGCCGGCGGAGACGAAGACGTCACCCTCGCCGGCCTTGATCGCGTGGAACGCCATCCGGGTCGTCTGCACCGACGACGAGCAGTAGCGGGTCACCGTCGCTCCCGGGACCTCGAGCCCCAGGAGGGTCGTCACCACCCGCGCCATGTTGTTGCCCGACTCGCCGCCCGGCAGTCCGCAGCCGAGCAGCAGGTCCTCGATCGTGGTGGGGTCGAGGGCGGGGATCTTGTCGAGCGCGGCCCGCACTGCCAGGACGGTGAGGTCGTCGGGACGGAAGTCCTTGAGCGAGCCCTTGTTGGCGCGACCGATGGGGGTGCGCGCTGCGGAAACGATCACTGCCTCAGGCATGGGGGAACTCCGGTCGATCGGCGTCGGGGCGGTCTCTCCGCACCCTAGTCGGCGTCGGTGTCAGGTCTGCGCGGGGCTGGGACCGTGGTCGGGTCCGAGACCGGTGAGCAGCTGCTCGACGCTGGCGTCGACGAAGGCGCGGCGGCGTCGTCGAGGGAGCAGGAGCGAGGCGAGCAGGACGCCGTCCAGGGCCGCGACGAGCGTCTCGGCCGAGGCGCCGCCGTCCTCGTCGGCTGCCTCCAGCACCCCCTGCACCGTGCGGACGAGGTCCTCACGCCACTCGGTGAAACGGTCGGCGAGGTGCGCGTCGCGAGTGGCGGCGACCGTCAGCTCGAGCCGGGCCGCCAGCAGGTCGGGCTCGCCGAGCCAGCGCGCGAGGAGCCGGGAGACCTCTGCGACGGCGCGCTCGTGGTCGCCGGGGCACGAGGCGAGCCGGGCGCCCAGGGCGGCCACGTCTTCGGCCAACCGGTCCGCCACGACGTCGCCGAGGGCGCGGAGGAGCGCGTCGCGGGTCCGGAAGTAGGCCGACGTGCTGCCCTCGGACAGCCCTGCCTCGCGGTCGACCGCGCGATGGGTGAGCCCACGGTTGCCCTGCTGCGCCAGCACGGTCGTCGCCGCCGCCAGGATCTCCCGGCGGCGCGGCGACAGCTCGTCGCGCGCTGGACCCACGGTCTCCTCCTGCACAGGTCGTCGCCGCCCGCCCGCGGTCGGGCCGGCGCCGTGACGCAGGACAGTACCGGTCCGACTTGCCATGCTCGGCGCAACGCGTACTCTTCTACATACGTAGAACTTCTACGCCTGTAGAAAGGAATCCGTCATGCAGCTCGTCGACCCCACCGCCGTCCTCGCCCTCCTGTCCCTCGTCGTCGTGGCCACCCTCGCGATCGTCGTCCTCGCCGCGGTCGCCCTGCCGGCCGCGCTCCGCGAGACCCGCGCCGACCGGCAGCAGCGTCAGGAGTCGATCCCCACCTACTACGGCCGCCTGCACTTCGCCGCCTGACGCCTTGCGCGGGGGCGCCACTGGCTGACACCGCGGTGCCCCGACCGGCCGAGTCTGCGACGATCGAGGCGTGCGCCACCTGTACCGCTGTCCGCTCCGGTGGGCCGACCTCGACCTGCTCGGCCACGTCAACAACGTCACCTACGTCGACTACCTCCAGGAGGCGCGGGTGGACATGTTCCGCACCCACGCCCCCGACAGCCGCGCGGAGGACCTGGCCGAGGGTGTCGTGGTGGTCCGTCACGAGGTCACCTACGTGTCCTCGCTGACCTTCGGCTTCGAGCCGGTGTCGATCGAGTGCTGGGTCACCGAGATCCGTGCCGCGAGCTTCACGATGGCCTACGAGGTCTTCGAGGAGGACGGGTCAGGGGAGCGGACGGTGTTCCTGCGGGCGCGCACGGTGCTCACGCCCTACGTCTTCGCCACCGAGCGGCCGCGACGGCTCCACGCCGAGGAGCGCGAGTCGCTCGGCCGCCTGCTCGAGCCCGACGAGCCGGTGCGTACGCCAGCCGCCCGCGACGTCGTCGACGTGCCGGGCGGGCACTACCCGGTGCACGTGCGCTTCAGCGACGTGGACGTCTACGGGCACGTCAACAACGTGAAGTACTTCGAGTACTTGCAGGAGGCGCGCATCCACCTCATGGTGGCCAGCGGTCGCCAGCTCGGTGAGGGCTACCACCTCGTCGTCGCGCAGACCGACGTCGACTACCGGCGTCCGATCCTCTTCCGTGCCGAGCCCTACGACTGCCGGACCTGGGTCTCGCACGTCGGCAGCACGTCGGTCGTCTTCGAGTCCGTCGTGCGCGACGGCGACGAGGTCCTCGCCCGCGCGAAGGTGGTCGGCGTGTGCCTCGACAGCGCGACCGGACGTCCAGCGCGCGTCCCCGACGACCTCCGCGACCTCGTCGGCGGGGTCACTCCATCGAGTTGACCATGAACTGGGCCGCGTGCGTCACGTAGTCCCAGAACCTGGCGTCCTGCTCCGCGGTGAGGTCCGCCGCGTCGAGCCCGGCCCGGAAGTGCACCAGCCAGCGCTGCGCGGCGTCGGGCGTCACGCGGAACGGCGCGTGACGCATCCGGAGCCGCGGGTGCCCCCGCGTGTCGCCGTACGTCGTCGGGCCGCCCCAGTACTGCATGAGGAACAGCGTGAACCGCTCCTCGGCAGGACCGAGGTCCTCCTCGGGGTACATCGGGCGCAGCAGCTCGTCGTCGGCCACGCCGGCGTAGAAGCGGTGCACGATCGTGCGGATCGTCTCCTCGCCGCCGATCTCGTCGTAGAACGTGGTCGTCACGCCCCGATTGTCCCGCCCCGTCCCGACAGGTGCCCGACCGGGGGTCAGGCCTCCTCGGCGTGGTCGGCGGAGGCCGCCGACGGCGCGCTCTCCTGCCACATCACGCGCTGGGCGACCGCGAGCTCGATGCCCTCGTGCTGGAAGCGCGCCTTGACCCGCTCGCGCATCGCACGCGCCACGGCCCACTGCTCGAGGGGGGCGGTCTTGAGGGTCACCCGCACCACGACGCCGTCGACGCCGAGGGACTCCACGCCCCAGACCTCGGGCTCCTCGATGACCAGGCCCTTGAAGTCCTCGTCCTCCCACAGGTCGTGGGCCACCTCCTCGAGGACCCGTCGCACCTTGACCAGGTCCTCGGTGTAGCCGACCGTCACGTCGAGCACGGTCCGCGCCCAGTTCTGGCTCATGTTGCCCACGCGGAGGATCTCGCCGTTGCGGACGTACCAGACGGTGCCGTTGACGTCGCGCAGCCGCGTCACGCGCAGGGTGACGGCCTCGACGGTGCCGGAGGCCTCACCGAGGTCGACGACGTCGCCGACGCCGTACTGGTCCTCGAAGATCATGAAGGTGCCGGAGAGGAAGTCCTTGACCAGCGCCTGCGACCCGAAGCCGATCGCCACACCGATGATGCCGGCGCTCGCGATCAGCGGGCCGATGTCGTAGCCGAGCTCCGCGATGAACATCAGCGTGACGACGGTGAGCACCACGCCGGTGACGATGCTCTTGAGCAGCGAGCCCATCGTGGCGGCCCGCTGCGTCCGACGGGTGTAGCCGGGGTCGTCACGCAGGTTGAGGGCGGTGCCCATCCGGCCGCCCGACATCGCGCGGCTGACCCGGTCCGGCAGCATCCCGTGCTCGGCGCGCCGCACGATGCGGTCGATGAGCCGGTGCAGGACCCACCGGACCACGACGCCGATGACGACCAGCCCCAGCAGGGCCAACGGCTTGCCGACGACCCAGTCCACGGCGGTCGACAGCGTCGCGTCGCCGGTCTGCTCCCACGTGAGGTTGCAGAGGGCCGCGTCGGTGTCACAGGGGTTGGTCTCGCTCCCGGAGACCTCGGTCATGGCGATGATCGGGGTGGTGAGGGGGTGAGGCATGCGGGCCAGTATGGGCGATACCCTGTTGCCCGTGACCACGCACGTCAGCCCGTCCCGCTCGCCCCGCAGCACGCGCGTCCGTCGGACGGGCCGCGTCTCGGCCCTCGCGGCCGGCGCCGTCCTCGCCCTGCTCGCCGCGCCGGCGCACGCCGACGTCCCGGAGGGCTGGGGTGGCCAGACCGAGCACGAGCAGCTCGACGCCCTGCACGCCCTCGCCCTGTACGTCGGCGCGCCGGTGCTGCTGTTCCTGCTGATCGTCGTCGCGGTCTACCTGCCTGCGATGGTCCGCGGTGAGAAGCTCCTGCCGGACCACTCGGCCGGTGAGCCGCAGTGGATCGGGGGACCCCGCCAGGGCGTCGCCGAGCTCCCCGCGCCCGACGGCGAGGGCTCCCGGGCGGGTGGCGCAAGTGGCCGCTGGTGACGCACTGACCGAGACCGACCGGCTGGCCCTCGACAAGACGATCCGTCTCGCCGAGCAGACCTGCCGCTTCGAGTTCTCCGTCTACGTCGGCCCCGTCGAGGGCGACGACACCCGTTCCTGGGCCACCCGGCTGCACAACCGCCTCGTCGTCCCGGCCCGGAGCGTCCTGGTGCTCGTGGACCCGCGCCGCCGGGTCATCGAGGTCGTCACCGGCGGCGAGGTGCGCCGCCACCTGAGCGACGCCGAGGTCGAGCTCGCCGTCCTGGCGATGTCGTCCGAGTTCGCCGCCGGCAACCTCCTCGCCGGGCTGCAGCGCGGCATCGCGATGCTCGCCGAGCACGCGCGCCCGCAGAACACCCTCCACGCCTGACAGGTCGAGTCGGCGCATCTTGACCCCGAAATCGGGACGAGTCGGCGCATCCCGACCTCGATGGGATCAGGATGCGCCGACTCGACCGCTGTGGCGCGTCAGGATGCGCCCACTCGCCCGGTCAGCGGGCGTCGTACTGCTGCGCTGCCAGCGCCCGGGCGATCTCGGCCCGCGCCTCACCGACGTAGCGCTGCGCCTGCTTGGGCGCCGAGCCGTCCGCCAGCCACTCGTCGAGCCGGTCGAGGGTGGCCGGTGAGCCGAGGGGCTTGGGGAAGCCGTACTCGAGGATGGTCGAGGCCTTGTGGAAGCCCAGCACGTCGACGAGGGTCTCGGACGCGGCGAGGAACTTCTCGAGGTAGGGCGCGAGCACGTCCTCCTGGCCGAAGCGGAAGATCGAGAACGCGATCTCGCGCGACGTCTCGTTGGGCGTCGACGGGTCCAGGAGCGCGTCCCACGCCGCGGCCTTGGCCTCGGCGGTCGGCTGCGCGGCGCGGGCCGCAGCGGCCTGCTCCTTGCCCGAGATGGTCTTGTCGACCTCGAGCTCGGCGTCGATCTCCGCGTCACCGAAGCGACCCTGCTTGGCGAGCGCGGTGATCAGCACCCAGCGCATGTCCTGGTCGACGGCCAGCCCGTCGACCTCGAACGAGCCGTCGAGCAGGCCGATGAGGTCGTCGAGCGCCGCGTCGCTGTGCGCGGCACCGGCGTAGGAGCGGGCGAAGGTGAGCTGGTGGTCGCTCCCGGGCTCGGCCGCGAGCAGCAGCTCGCGCAGGCCCTGCTCCCACGTCGCCCTCAGCTCGCGACGGTGGGCGGGGTCGGAGTAGAAGTTGACCGCCAGCGCGGTGGACGCCGGGATCCGGGTGACGGCCCACGCGTCGCTCTCCCGACCGATGTTGGCCAGGACCAGGTCCACCCAGTCACGGGTGCGCATCTCACCGTCGCGGGTCATGTCCCACGCGGCGCCCCACACGAGCGCCCGGGGCAGCGAGTCCTCGAACGTCGACAGCGACGCGATGGCGGTCGCCAGCGACCGCTCGTCGAGCCGGATCTTGGCGTAGGCGTGGTCCTCGTCGTTGAGCAGCAGCAGCGCGGGCTGCTTCGCGCCGACGAGCTCGGGCACCTCGGTGCTGGCGCCCTCGACGTCGACCTCGACGTAGTCGCGGCGCACCAGGCGGCCGTCGCCATCCCCGTCGGACACGGTGTCGTACAGGCCGATGCCGAGACGGTGGCGGCGCAGCGTCGGCCAGTCCTCGTGGGCGGTCTGGCTCACCGCGAACGTCGAGTAGGCACCGTCGGCGTCGAGCTCGAAGGAGGGGGCGAGGGTGTTGACGCCGGCGGTCTGCAGCCACTCCTGCGCCCAGCCCTGCAGCTCGCGGCCCGACGACTTCTCCAGCGTCGCGAGCAGGTCCTTGAACTCCGGGTTGCCGTACTCCCACTCCTTGAAGTAGTCGCGCAGGCCCTCCAGGAACGGCTCGATGCCGACCCAGGCGACGAGCTGCTTGAGCACCGAGGCGCCCTTGGCGTAGGTGATCATGTCGAAGTTGACCTCGACCGCGTGCAGGTCGACGTTGTCGGCCGCGATCGGGTGCGTGGAGGGCAGCTGGTCGGCGCGGTAGCCGGTCTGCTTGCGAGCGTTGGCGAAGCCGGTCCAGGCGTCGGTGAACTCGGTGGCGTTGGCCTCGCACCAGTAGCAGGCCCACTCGGCGAACGACTCGTTGAGCCACAGGTCGTCCCACCACTTCATCGTGACGAGGTCGCCGAACCACATGTGGGCCATCTCGTGGGTGATCACCGAGGCGCGGAACTCGAAGAACGAGCGCGGCTGGCGGCTGCGGGGGAGGTACTCGTCGCGCAGCGTCACGCAGCCGGCGTTCTCCATCGCACCGGCGTTGTACTCCGGGACGTAGAGCTGGTCGTACTTCCCGAACGGGTAGGGGTAGTCGAACTGCTCCTCGAACCAGGCGAAGCTCTGCTTGGTGAGGTCGACCAGCACGGCCGTGTCCATGTGCTCCTTGAGCGACTGGCGGCAGTAGTGCCCCAGCGGGATGGTGCCGAACTTGCCCTCGTAGGTGTCGAACTCCCCGTGGTACTCGCCGGCGACGATCGCGGTGATGTAGGTCGACATCCGCTTGGTGGCCGGGAAGCGCCACAGCGACGCGCCGCTCTGTCCGTTGCCGGCGAGCGCCGTCGGCTCCGGCGTGGCGGCGTTCGACACGACGACCCAGTGCGACGGCGCCGTGACGTTGAAGGTGAAGACGGACTTCAGGTCGGGCTGCTCGAAGGTGGTGAACACGCGCCGCGCGTCGGGCACCTCGAACTGGCTGTAGAGGTAGACCCGGTCGTCCGCCGGGTCGACGAAGCGGTGCAGGCCCTCCCCGGTGTTGGAGTAGGCGCAGTCGGCGGTGACGACGAGCGTGTTGGTCTCCTCGAGGCCGTCGAGCGCGATGCGGCTGTCGGCGTACGCCGTGGCGGGGTCGAGGCTGCGACCGTTGAGCGTGATCTCGCGGACGTTCGGTGCGACGAGGTCGGCGAAGGTGGAGGCGCCAGGCTCGCGGCAGGTGAACGCGAGCGTGGTCGTGGAGACGAAGGTGGTCTCCTCGGGCTGGGTGGCTGACGTCAGGTCCAGGTCGACGGTGTACGCCGTGACGTCCAGGAGGGCGGCGCGGGTGGCGGCCTCGTCCCGGGTGAGGTTGGTTCCAGGCATGCGGGCATCCTGCCACCGGCGTGTGGCGGCGCCCACATCGGTCAGGGGTCGACGACACATCGGTGGCGAACGGTTTCGAACGGTGGGGAATGGGTGGGGAATAGGTGGCCGACGCGAGGAATTGCTGTGGACATGGCTACTGCTGACCTCTGGTTCGACCCCCTTTGCCCGTTCGCCTGGATCACCTCGCGCTGGATCCGCGAGGTCGAGCAGGTCCGCGACATCGAGGTGCGGTGGCACGTGATGTCGCTGGCCTACCTCAACAAGGACAAGGACATCCCGCAGGACTACCGCGACATGCTCGCCGGCAAGGAGAAGCCGGTGCGGGTCGCGATCAAGATCGCCCAGGAGCACGACAACGCGACCCTCGGCGAGTGGTACACCGCGATCGGCACGCGTCGCCACAACAACGGCGAGGAGCTCGACCGGGAGACCGCGGCGAAGTCCCTCGCCGACGTCGGCCTGCCCGAGGACCTCATCGAGGCGTGGGACGACGAGTCCCTCGACGCCGCCGTTGCGGAGTCGCACCACCGCGGGATGGACCCGGTCGGTGCCGATGTCGGCACCCCGACGATCCACATCGAGGGCTCGGCGTTCTTCGGCCCCGTGCTCTCCAGGATCCCGCGCGGCGAGGAGGCCGGGGAGCTCTGGGACGGTGCCGTCGCCGTAGCGAAGTTCCCCTACTTCTTCGAGCTCAAGCGCACGCGTACGGGCGAGCTCGACTTCAGCTGACCCGCTCGACCACGCCCCTGACCACGGACGCCACCCGGGGAAACCGGGTGGCGTCCGGTCACTAGGCTTGCGCCCATGACTCGTGTCCTGTCCGCCGTCGCCTGGCCGTACACCAACGGCCCGCGCCACATCGGCCACGTCGCCGGTTTCGGTGTGCCCTCCGACGTCTTCAGCCGGTTCATGCGGATGGCGGGCCACGACGTCCTGATGGTCAGCGGCACCGACGAGCACGGCACGCCGATCCTGGTGCTCGCCGACAACGAGGGCGTGCCCGCCCGCGAGCTGGTCGACAAGTACAACCAGGTGATCGTCGACGACCTCTGCGGCCTCGGGCTGTCGTACGACCTCTTCACCCGCACCACCACCGGCAACCACTACGCGGTGGTGCAGGAGATGTTCGAGACCTGCCGCCGCAACGGCTACATGGTCGAGAAGACGACGAAGACGGCGATCAGCCCGTCGACCGGCCGCACCCTGCCGGACCGCTACATCGAGGGCACCTGCCCCATCTGCAAGTACGCCGAGGCGCGTGGCGACCAGTGCGACAACTGCGGCAACCAGCTCGACCCCACCGACCTCATCGACCCGCGGTCCAAGATCAACGGTGAGACCCCGGAGTTCACCGACACCCAGCACTGGTTCCTCGACCTGCCGGCGCTCGCCGGGGCGCTGGGGGAGTGGCTCGACCAGCGCGAGGCCACCGGGCTGTGGCGCCCCAACGTCATCAAGTTCAGCCAGAACATCCTCAAGGAGATCCGGCCGCGCGCAATGACTCGCGACATCGACTGGGGCATCCCGGTGCCGGGCTGGGAGGACCAGCCGACCAAGCGGCTCTACGTCTGGTTCGACGCGGTGATCGGATACCTCTCGGCCTCGATCGAGTGGGCGCGTCGCCTGGGCGAGCCGGACAAGTGGCGCGAGTGGTGGAACGACGCCGCCGCCGAGTCCTACTACTTCATGGGCAAGGACAACATCGTCTTCCACTCCCAGATCTGGCCGGCCGAGCTGCTGGCCCACAACGGGAAGGGCGACAAGGGGGGCGAGCCCGGCGCCTACGGCATGCTCAACCTGCCGACCGAGGTGGTCTCCAGCGAGTTCCTGACCTTCGGCGACTCGCAGTTCTCCACCAGCCGCGGCAACGTCATCTACGTCGGCGACTTCCTCGCCCGCTACGGACCCGACCCGCTGCGCTACTACATCTGCGCCGCAGGCCCGGAGACCTCCGACGCCGCCTTCACGTGGGCCGACTTCGTGACCCGGAACAACTCAGAGCTCGTCGCCGGCTGGGGGAACCTGGTCAACCGCACCGCCACGATGATCGCCAAGAACTTCGGCGAGATCCCCGCCGCCGGCCCGCTCGAGGAGGTCGACGAGCGGGTGCTCGCCAGCGTCCGCGGGGGCTTCGCCACGGTGGGCGACCTGATCGAGAAGCACCGGCTGCGGGCGGCCATCGCGGAGGCGATGCGGGTGGTCGGCGAGGTGAACAAGTACCTCACCGCCACCGAGCCCTACAAGATGAAGGACGAGTCGCAGCGCGAGCGGCTCGGCACCGTCCTCCACGTGGCCGCCCAGTGCGTCAGCGACTGCAACACGCTGCTCTCGCCCTTCCTCCCGCACTCCGCCAACAAGGTGCACGCGGTGCTCGGTGGCGAGGGCGACTTCATGCCGATGCCCCGCATCGAGCGGGTGGACGAGCTCGAGCCCGACAACGGCGCCGGCCACACGTCCTACTCGATCATCACCGGCGAGTACTCCTCGACCCCTGCGTGGGAGTCGCGCCCGGTCGCCGTCGGCGCGAAGGTCGACAAGCCGACGCCGGTCTTCACCAAGCTCGACCCCTCCGTGGTCGAGGAGGAGCTGTCCCGGGCGGCAGGCGAGCCGGCGTGACCTCGATGTACCCCGAGGTGCGTGCGGCCGTCGCCGCCGACACCGGCACCGCACTCGGCGCTCCGGGCTTCGACCTCGCCGCGCACCGCGAGGAGACCCGCGTCGCCAGCCTCCGCCTCCCGCGGGAGGACGTCGCGTCCGTCGACGACGTCGACGCCGACGGCGTGCGCTGTCGCCTCTACGTCCCGGCCGACGCCCAGCCCGGTGTCGTCGTGCACGCCCACGGCGGCGGCTTCGTGCTCAACGACATCGACGTCCACGACGCCATCGCGCGGCGCATGGCCAACCGCGGCCGCCGGGCCGTGCTCAGCGTGGACTACCGGCGCCCGCCGGAGCACCCGTTCCCGGCAGCTCCGGACGACCTCGACACCGTCGTCGGCTGGCTGCGGCGCGAGGGCCCGCCGGGGCCGTACGCCGCCCACGGCGACTCCGCCGGCGCGAACCTCGCGCTGGTCGCCGCCCTGCGCAACCCCGGCGTCTTCAACGCGGTCGCACTCGTCTACCCCTTCCTCGACCCCCGCGCAGGCTTCCCCTCGTGGCAGCTGGGCGCGGAGACCGGCTTCGACCCGGCCGACGCCCGGTGGTACTGGGAGCAGTACGCCCGCACGGAGGCCGACTACGACGACCCCGACCTGGCGCCGCTGCTCTCCGACCGCCTCCACACGCTCCCGCCGACCTTCGTCGCCACGGCCGAGGCCGACCCGCTGCGCGACGAGGGGGAGGAGCTCGCCCGACGGATCGCGGAGGCAGGGGTCGAGGTCTTCGGCGTCCGCTGCCTCGGCCAGACCCACGGCTTCTGGCGGCACGCCGAGTTCACCGCCTCGGAGCCCCTCGTGCGGCAGGTCGCCGGTTGGCTCGACCAGCACTTGACGACTGCCTGACCCTCGGCGCCGGAGATCAGGCGGTGGCTGGGACATCCATTCTGACATCCCGCACGGCCTGCACAGACGCGGCCGCCTGCCTCGGCCCCAGCGGCCCGGCTCTGCCAAACTCCTCCCCATGCGCGTACACCTGGGCTCCGACCACGCCGGCCTCGAGCTGAAGGACCACCTGCTGACCTGGCTGGTCGACCACGGCTACGAGGCCGTCGACCACGGGCCGTTCGTCTACGACGCGCTCGACGACTACCCGTGCTTC
>DASTPB010000181.1:0-18755 GCA_035762385.1 Nocardioides sp.
GGTCACGCTGATCGCCGCCACGACGGAGAACCCGTTCTTCTCGGTCATCAGCCCGCTGCTGTCGCGCAGCCTGCTGCTCCGCCTGCAGTCGCTGACCGACGACGACATCGGCGAGGTCATCGACGAGGCCCTGCGCGACGAACGCGGCCTGGCCGGCAGCACCGAGCTCGACGACGACGCCCGCGCCCACCTCGTACGCCTCGCCGGAGGCGACGCGCGGCGGGCGCTCACCTACCTCGAGGCGGCCGCCGGTGCCGCGGCCAGCAACGGCCTCGCGACGATCGACCTCGCCACCGCCGAGACCGCTGTCGACCAGGCCGCCGTGCGCTACGACCGCCAGGGCGACCAGCACTACGACGTCATCTCGGCCTTCATCAAGTCCATCCGCGGCTCCGACCCCGATGCGGCGCTCCACTACCTCGCGCGGATGATCGAGGCGGGTGAGGACCCGCGGTTCATCGCCCGCCGGCTCGTGGTGCACGCGAGCGAGGACGTCGGGCTGGCCGACCCGACGGCGTTGCAGGTGGCCGTCGCCGCGGCGCAGGCCGTCCAGCTGATCGGCATGCCGGAGGCCCGGATCAACCTCGCGCAGGCCACCATCCACCTGGCTGTCGCGCCGAAGTCCAACGCCGTTATCACCGCGATCGACGCCGCGATCGGGGACGTGAGGGCGGGGAAGATCGGGCAGGTCCCGCCCCACCTGCGCGACGCCCACTACGGCGGCGCGAAGGACCTCGGTCACGGCCGGGGCTACGTCTACCCGCACGACGAGCCCTTCGGCGTGGCGGAGCAGCAGTACCTGCCCGACGTGATCAGCGACGCGACCTACTACGAGCCGACGTCCCTCGGCGCGGAGGCCGGTGTCCGGGAGCGCTGGGAGCGCGTACGACGCATCGTCCGGGGTGGATGACCCCGTTACGGTGACGGGATGCGACTCGGGTTCCACGCCTCCCACGAGCAGATAGCGCCGTCACGGCTGCTGCGCGACGTCCAGCACGCCGAGCAGGCCGGCTTCGACATGGCGATGTGCTCGGACCACATCGCGCCCTGGGGCACGCGCCAGGGTCACTCCGGCTACGCGTGGAGCTGGCTGGGAGCCGCCCTCGCCACGACCGACCTCGAGCTCGGGTGCGTGTGCGCGCCGGGGCAGCGCTACCACCCCGCCGTGGTGGCCCAGAAGATCGCCACCCTGGCCGAGATGTTCCCGGGGCGCTTCTGGACGGCCCTCGGGAGTGGCGAGGCGAGCAACGAGCACATCACCGGCGACCGCTGGCCCCCGAAGGAGGAGCGCACCCGCCGCCTCGAGGAGTGCGTCGACGTGATCCGTCGCCTCCTGGCCGGCGAGGAGGTCACCCACGACGGGCTCGTCACCGTCGACCGGGCCAGGCTGTGGGACCTGCCGCAGGTGCAGCCGCGGCTCATCGGCCCGGCCGTGTCCGTCGCGTCGGCGGCCCGGGTCGCAGGGTGGGCCGACGGCCTCGTCACCATCAACCAGCCGGTCGACGTGCTGCGCGACCTCGTGGCGGCCTATCGCGACGCCGGGGGCTCGGGGCCGCTGTCGCTCCAGGTGCACCTGTCGTGGGCGCCGACGCGTGACGAGGCGGAAGCGGTGGCGCTCGACCAGTGGCGCACCAACGTCTTCACCGAGCCGGTCAACTGGGACACCGAGACCCCCGAGGGCTTCGACGTGATGGCCGAGCACGTCGGCATCGAGGGCGTACGCCGCTCGGTGGAGGTCTCCGAGGACCTCGGGTGGCACCGGGACCGGATCGCCGAGCTCGCCGCCGTCGGCTTCGACGACGTCTACCTCCACTTCGTCGGCCAGGAGCAGGCCGGCTTCCTCGACGCGTTCGGCGAGCACGTCCTTCCAGCCCTGCGGGGCTGACGCCGGCACGCCCGGTCTGCTTGTGTGGGTGCGTGCGGGTGACGGACACGAGCGACCTGTGGTGGAAGAGCGCGGTGATCTACTGCCTCGACGTCGAGACGTTCTACGACGCCGACGGCGACGGCACCGGTGACCTGGAGGGCCTGGCACAGCGCATCGACTACCTCGCCGAGCTCGGCATCACCTGCCTGTGGCTGATGCCGTTCTACCCGAGCCCCGACCGCGACGACGGCTACGACCTGACCGACTTCTACGGCGTCGACCCCCGCCTGGGCAACCACGGCCAGCTGGTCGAGGTGATCCGCACGGCCCACGACCGGGGCATCAACGTCATCGCCGACCTGGTCGTCAACCACACCTCCGACCGCCACCCGTGGTTCCAGGCCGCCCGCCGCAGCACGTCCAACCGCTACCGCGACCACTACGTGTGGCGGGACACCGAGCCGCCCGACACCTCGAAGCTGGTGGTCTTCCCCGACCGGGAGGACTCCATCTGGGAGCTCGACGACCGCACCGGGGAGTGGTACCTCCACAACTTCTACAAGCACCAGCCCGACCTCAACCTCGCCAACCCGGAGGTCGTCGACGAGATCCTCCGGGTCGTCGGGTTCTGGCTGGAGCTGGGGTTCGACGGGTTCCGGGTGGACGGGATCCCGTTCCTGGAGCAGAACACGAAGAACATCGGCGACCCCGCGCTGGTCGTCGACCCGCACGAGCTCATGCGGACCATCCGCAGCTTCCTCAACCGGCGGGCCGGGCACGCGATGATGCTCGGCGAGGTGAACCTGCCGCACCCGCAGCAGCTGGAGTTCTTCGGCGGCGAGTCGGCCGACGAGCTGCAGATGCAGTTCGACTTCATCGGCATGCAGGCGACGTACCTCGCCCTCGCGCGCGAGGACGCCGCGCCGATCGTCGAGGCGCTCCGGCAGCGACCGCCGATCGGTGTCACCTGCCAGTGGGCGACCTTCCTGCGCAACCACGACGAGCTCACCCTCGACAAGCTCTCCGACGCCGAGCGCCAGGAGGTGTTCGCGGCGTTCGGCCCGGAGCCGGCGATGCAGCTCTACGACCGAGGTCTCAAGCGGCGTCTGCCCACGATGCTGGGCGGCGACCCGCGCCGCATCCGGATGGCGTACAGCCTGATGTTCTCCCTGCCCGGCACCCCCACGCTCTACTACGGCGAGGAGATCGGGATGGGCGAGGACCTCGAGGCCGACGGCCGGATGGCGGTGCGCACGCCGATGCAGTGGAGCGCGGGGCGCAACGGCGGCTTCTCCTCGGCGCCCCCGTCGCGGCTGGTGCAACGCGTGGTGCCCGGCGCCAACGGGCCCGAGCACGTCAACGTGGTCTCGCAGCTCCACGACCACGGGTCGCTGTGGAGCTTCATGCGCAAGCTGATCAGCATCCGGCGCACCTGCCCCGAGCTGGGGTGGGGGAGGTGGAGCGTCGTCGAGCAACCGGCGCCGCAGGTGCTCGTCCAGCGGTGCGATCTCGACGGGACGGCCGTCGTGACGGTCCACAACCTCGGGGCCGAGCCCGTCAGCGTCGACGTACCGATCGATCCCCGCGACGAGGGACTCGAGGCGGTGGACCTGATGGCCGAGGACGTGGTCACCGGTGCAGCGACGACCCGTGTCGCGCTCGAAGGCTACGGCTTCCGGTGGCTGCGGGTGCGCCCGTTGGGAGACCTCGCCATCCCCTGAGCCTGCGCGAGGCTTGTAGGCTCGGCGCCGTGACGACGGAGCAGGTGGGAATGGGTGCAGCGGTCGCGGTCGCGACCGTCGCGTTCGTCCTCGCCCTGCTCGCGCACCGTCGGGCCCGTCGGGTCGAGGCCCTCGTGGCATCGCTCTCCGAGCGGGTCGCCGTGTCGTCCACGCCCGCGGCGCAGGCACCGCCGCTCGCCGACGGCGACGCGGCTGCCTTCGTGATCACGCAGGTGGGCAGCCCGCGACCCGCTGGCGCGACGGGCGACGAGCCGGCCGCAGGTGCGGTGCCGGTGGCCCGTCCGATCGACGGGCGCCTCTTCGCCGACATCGTCGCCCGTGAGACGGTGGTGAAGGCGGCCGGCTGGACCCACGGCCTGCGCCGGGCCCTCTCGCCCCAGACCCGCAACCGGATCCGCTTCGAGGTCCGGCAGGAGACCCGCCGCGCCGGGCGCGAGCGCCGCGCCGAGATGAAGCAGGCGCTGCGCGAGTTCCGGGCCCGCGAGCGCGCGGCCGTCCGTGACGACCGCCAGGGATCACTCGGGGAGGACGTCGCCTGATGGGACGCCCTCTCTGGTTCGTCGCCGGGGCGGGGGTCGGGGTGTACGCCGCTGCCCGCGCCCGCCGTGTCGCCGAGTCCCTGACCGCCGACGGCCTGCGCGACCGCGTCCGCGGCTGGCAGGTCGGCGCCCGGCTCTTCGCCGAGGAGGTCCAGCAGGGCCGGACCGAGCGCGAAACCGAGTTGCGCGAGCACCTCGGCCTGCGGCCCACTTCTCACGAGGCCGCACCACCCGAGCTCACCGCACGCACCACCCAGGAGAACGAGAACTGATGGACACCGCCGAGATCCGCCGCCGCTTCCTCGCGCACTTCGAGGCCGCCGGACACGCCGTGGTGCCGTCGGCCTCGCTCCTCGCCGACGACCCGAACCTGCTCTTCGTCAACGCGGGCATGGTGCCGTTCAAGCCCTACTTCCTGGGGCAGGAGACGCCGCCCTACGACCGCGCCACGAGCATCCAGAAGTGCGTGCGCACGCCCGACATCGAGGACGTCGGCAAGACCACGCGGCACGGCACGTTCTTCGAGATGTGCGGCAACTTCTCCTTCGGCGACTACTTCAAGCGGGGCGCCATCGAGCTGGCGTGGGACCTCCTCACCAAGCCCGTCGAGGACGGTGGCTTCGGCCTGGAGAAGGACCGTCTCTACCCCTCGGTGCTGGTCGGTGACGAGGAGGCGATCGGCGACTGGATCGAGGTCACCGGCCTGCCGAAGGAGCGCATCGTCCAGCTCGGCCCCAAGGAGAACTACTGGTCGATGGGCGTGCCCGGTCCGGGCGGACCGAGCTCGGAGATCCTCTACGACCGTGGTCCCGACTGGGGCCCTGACTTCGACGTCGCCACGCTCGGCCCCGACATGCCCGTCGAGCTCGAGGACCGGCTGCTCGAGATCTGGAACCTGGTCTTCATGCAGGACGAGCTCAGCGCCGTCCGCTCGAAGTCGGACTTCGACATCTCCGGCTCGCTGCCGAAGAAGAACATCGACACCGGCATGGGCCTCGACCGGGTCGCGTTCCTGCTGCAGGGCAAGCAGAACCTGTACGAAATCGACGTGGTCTACCCCGTGATCGCCCGGGCTGAGGAGCTCACCGGCAAGCGCTACGGCACCGACGGCCCCACCTCGGCTGACGACGACGTCCGCTTCCGGGTCGTCGCCGACCACGTGCGCTCCTCGATGATGCTCATCGGCGACGGCGTCACGCCGGGCAACGACGGTCGCGGCTACGTCCTGCGCCGGCTCCTGCGCCGCGCGGTCCGCTCCATGCGCCTCCTCGGGTGCGAGGACCGCGTCCTCCCCGAGCTGATGCCGGTCTCCCGCGACAAGATGGGCGAGACCTACGACAACCTGGTGGCCGACTGGCCCCGGATCTCCCAGGTCGCCTTCGCCGAGGAGGACGCGTTCCGCAAGACGCTGCAGGCCGGCACCCAGATCTTCGACCTCGCGGTGGGCGAGGTGAAGCGGACCGGCGGCACGACGCTGTCGGGGGAGCGTGCCTTCGCCCTGCACGACACCTACGGCTTCCCGATCGACCTCACGCTCGAGATGGCCTCCGAGAAGGGCCTCACCGTCGACGAGCAGGGCTTCCGGGGCCTGATGGCCGAGCAGCGCGAGCGCGCCAAGGCCGACGCGCGGGCCAAGAAGGGCTCGCACGGCGACACCGGCGTCTACCGGGGCGTGCTGGACGAGTTCGGTCCCACCGAGTGGCTCGCCTACGAGACGCTCGAGACCGAGTCCCGCCCGCTCGCGCTGCTCAGCGGCGGGGCGTCGGTGTCGCGGCTCGGCGAGGGCGAGATCGGCGAGCTCGTGCTCGACCGGACGCCCTTCTACGCCGAGTCCGGTGGTCAGGTCGCCGACGCCGGCACGATCGTCTTCGACGGCGGGCGTCTCGAGGTGCTCGACGTGCAGCGCCCGATCAAGGGCCTCGTCGTCCACCAGGTGCGGGTCGTCGAGGGTGAGCTCGACGCCGGCCGTGAGGTCCACGCCCGCGTCGACCCGGAGTGGCGCACCGGCGCGCGACAGGCCCACTCGGGCACCCACGTCGTGCACGCCGCGCTGCGGGAGGTGCTCGGCCCGACCGCGCTGCAGTCCGGCTCCTACAACCGGCCGGGCTACCTCCGGCTCGACTTCGGCTGGACCCAGGCGCTCAGCCCCCAGCAGGTCCGCGACATCGAGCTCGTCTCGCAGCAGGCGCTGCGGGCCGACCTGCCCGTGTCGTGGGACTACATGACGCTCGAGCAGGCCAAGGAGTGGGGAGCGATCGCGCTCTTCGGCGAGACCTACGACAACACCAAGGTCCGGGTCGTCGAGATCGGCGGCCCGTGGTCGCGCGAGCTGTGCGGCGGCACCCACGTCGACCACGCCTCGCAGATCGGGACCGTGGTGGTCACCGGTGAGACCAGCGTCGGCTCGGGCAACCGTCGTATCGAGGCGCTCACCGGCGTCGAGGGCTTCGGCTACCTCGCCCGCGAGCGCGACGTCGTCGCCCAGCTCACCGGCCTGCTCAAGACGCAGCCGGACGACCTGGTCGGGCGCGTGCAGGGCCTCACCGAGCGGCTCAAGGCCGCGGAGAAGGAGCTGGAGAAGGCCCGGCTCGCCCAGCTGCTCGGCGCCAGCGCCGAGCTGGCGGCCGGCGCGGCACAGGTCGGGCCCGTCAAGGTCGTGGCCCACCGTGCCGACGGCGCCGGCGGCGGCGACGTACGCAACCTCGCGATGGACGTGCGCGGGCGGCTGCCGCAGGGCGAGCCCGGCGTCGTGGTGATCATCGGTCAGGCGGACGGGAAGGTGTCGGTCGTCGCGGCCACCAACGACGAGGCGCGCGCCCAGGGGCTGTCCGCCGGAGAGCTGGTCCGATCGGTCGGGCCGCTCCTCGGAGGCAAGGGCGGCGGCAAGGACGACGTGGCCCAGGGTGGTGGCAGCGACGCCTCGCGCATCGACGAGGCCCTCGCCCTGGTGACCCAGGAGGTCGCGGCGAAGGCGCAGGGCTGAGCGTGCGGCGAGGCGTACGGCTCGGCGTCGACCCGGGTGACGCGCGGATCGGCGTCGCGAGCAGCGACCCCTCCGGCTTCCTCGCCACCCCGGTGGAGACGGTGCGCAGCGGCGGGGGCGACGTACGCCGTCTCGCGCAGCTCGTCGTCGAGCTCGAGGCGATGGAGGTCGTGGTCGGGCTGCCGCGCTCGCTCGACGGATCCGAGGGTCCGGCGGCGGTGAAGGCACGCGCACTCGCCGGGCGGCTGGCCCGCCGAGTTGCTCCTGTGCCCGTGAGGCTGTGTGATGAACGACTGACCACCGTGTCGGCCGAGTCGATCCTGCGCGAGCAGGGTCGCCGCGGGGCCAAGCGACGCGCCGTGGTCGATCAGGCAGCAGCGGTGCTGATCCTGCAGACTGCACTGGACACGGAGCGGTCGAGCGGACACGCACCGGGAGAGATCGTCGAGGTGGCACAGGCAGATGAGTGAGCACGAGACCCGTCCGGACGACGACGTGCGCGCGGACGAGCGTGAGGAGCTCGAGGACTACGAGTACGTCCCCGGCGGCAAGCGCCGCAAGGGGCGAGGCCTCAAGGGCTGCCTGGCCGTGCTGGTCGCTCTCGTCGTCCTCGTGGGCGGCTTCTACGTCGCGCTGACCCAGGGCGTGTCGTGGGTCGCCGACCAGTTCCAGGGTCCCGACGACTACCCGGGCCCGGGCAAGGGGTCGGTCGAGTTCACCGTCAACGAGGGCGACACGACCGCCGAGATCGGCCGCAACCTCAAGGCCGACGGCGTCACCAAGTCGGTCCAGGCGTTCATCGACGCGGCAGCCAACGAGCCCGACGCCGCCGGCATCCAGGTCGGCGCCTACGAGCTGCAGAAGCAGATGAAGGCCTCCGACGCCCTCGAGGTCCTCGTCGACCCCGACAACCTCATCGGCTTCCCGACCGTCACGATCCCCGAGGGCCTGCGGCTCACCGAGATCGTCTCGACGCTCGCGAAGAACACCGACTACCCCGAGCAGGCCTGGAACAAGGCGCTGCAGCAGCCCGACAGGATCGGGCTGCCCGACTACGCCGAGGGCAACGCCGAGGGCTACCTGTTCCCCGCCACCTACGAGATCAAGCCCGGCATGAAGCCGGTGCGGGTGCTCAAGATGATGGTCGACCGCTGGCGCCAGGCGGCCGAGGAGGCCGACCTCGAGGCCAAGGCGGCCGAGCTCGGCAAGACGCCCGCGGAGCTGATGACCATCGCCTCGCTCGTCGAGGCCGAGGGGCGCGGCGACGACATGCCGAAGATCGCGCGCGTGATCTACAACCGGCTCGACGGCCCCGGCGACAAGGGCGGCACCAACGGCACGCTCGGCATCGACGCCTCGATCGCCTACGGGCTCGGGCTCTCGCCCGGCTCGACCGAGCTGACCCCCGAGCAGCTGGCCGAGGACACCCCCTACAACACGCGCATCAACGCCGGACTCCCGCCGACCCCGATCGAGGCCCCCGGCGACGACGCGATCGCCGCGGCCGCCAACCCGGCCGACGGCGACTGGTACTACTACGTCACCACCAACCTCGCCACCGGCGAGACCAAGTTCTACGAGGACTACGAAGGCTTCCTCGAGGGCCGCGACGAGTACAAGGCCTACTGCGAGACCTCCGACCGGTGCTGACCCGGCCCGGGCGGCGCTGCGGGGTGCTCGGGGACCCGATCGCGCACTCGCTGTCCCCGGTCCTGCACCGGGCGGCGTACGCCGAGCTGGGGCTGGACTGGGCCTACGACGCCCACCGGGTCGCCGCCGGTGGGCTCGGGGACTTCCTGGCGGGTCTGGGCACGGAGTGGCGCGGGCTCTCGCTGACCATGCCGCTCAAGCGTGAGGCGCTCCCGTTGGTCGACCGGCTCACCGACCGGGCCCGCCTGGCGGGTGCCGTGAACACGGTCGTGCTCGAGGACGACGGCGCCCGCCTCGGTGACAACACCGACCTGCCCGGTGCCGTCGCAGCCGTCCGCGAGCGCACCTCGGGCCCGCTCGCCACCGCGACGATCCTCGGCGGAGGAGCGACGGCCACCTCGATCGGCCTGGCGCTGGCCGACGTCGGCGTACGCCGGATCGCCGTGGCCGTGCGCGACGCGTCCCGGGCGACCGAGACCGTGGCCGCGCTCCGCGCGCACCCGGCAGCGCCCGAGGTCGTGGTGTCGCCGCTGCACGAGGGCCCCGGCACCGCCGTCGACGTCGTCGTGTCGACGATCCCGGCGTCGGCCCAGACGCCGGAGCTGGTGTCGCGGTGTGCGGACGTGCCGGTCGTCTTCGACGCCCTCTACGACCCGTGGCCGACGCCCCTGGTCGCCGCGGCAGGGGACCGGACCGTCATCGGCGGCCTGGACCTCCTCGTCCACCAGGCCGTCCTGCAGGTCGAGCTGTTCACCGGACGGATCGTCGCGGTGGACGTGCTGCGAGATGCGGGCGAACGCGCCCTTGCCGCGCGCAGGGCCGGCTGGATGACCCCGTGACCGACACGCTCCTCGCCGTGCTCGTCGCGGCCCTCGTCGCCGGTCTGGGTGGCCTGCTGGTCCCGCGGCTGATCGCGCACGTGCCCGAGCCCGCGCCGAAGGCAACGGGGGAGGCGACGGGTGAGGCGACGGGGGAAGCGACGGAAGAGGACGACGCTGCCGCCGAGCCGCCGAAGATGCTGTACGCCGACATCGCCTCGCGTCCCGGCCTCGGGTGGCGCAGCGCAGTGGTGTCGGCGGTGGCCGCGGCGCTGGTGGGCGCCGCCACCGGCCTCGACTGGCCGCTGCTGTGGTTGGTGCCGCTGACCCCGGTCGCCGTCGCCCTGTCCGTGATCGACTGGCACACGCGGCTGCTGCCCCGCGTCGTCGTCGTACCCGCCACCCTGGCCGCGATCGTCGTGGTGACGGTGGTCGGGCTCGCGACGGGGGAGCGCGAGGCCCTGGTGCGGGCCCTCGTCGCGATGGTGCTCGCCCGGTCGTTCTTCTGGGTGCTCTGGTTCGTCCGATCGGCGGGGATGGGCTTCGGCGACGTGCGGCTCGCCGCGCCGGTCGGGCTGGTGCTCGGGTGGACCGGCTGGGGTGCGCTGGCGATCGGGCTGTGGGCGAGCTTCATGCTGTTCGTCGTCCCGGCCCTCGTCGTGCTGCTGGCACGACGCGACCGCAGCCTGCTGAAGCGGTCGTTCCCGTTCGGCCCGTTCATGGTCGGTGGCGCGCTGGTGGGTCTCGTCTGGGGGACTGCGCTCGCTGGCCGCATCTGGGGCTGACAGACTTCCCCCCATGCTCCGATGGCTCACAGCAGGCGAGTCCCACGGCCCCTCGCTGGTGGCGATCCTCGAGGGGCTGCCCGCCCACGTCCGCGTCACGACCGACGACCTCGCCGACTCGCTGGCCCGGCGCCGGCTCGGCTACGGGCGCGGCGCGCGGATGAAGTTCGAGCAGGACCAGGTCCGGGTCCTCGGCGGCGTGCGCCACGGTGAGACCCAGGGCGGCCCGGTCGCCATCGAGGTCGGCAACACCGAGTGGCCGAAGTGGGAGAAGGTCATGTCGGCCGACCCGGTCGACCCCGTCGAGCTCGAGGCCCTCGCCCGCAACGCGAAGCTGACCCGCCCGCGGCCCGGCCACGCCGACCTCGTCGGCATGCAGAAGTACGACTTCGACGAGGCCCGTCCGATCCTCGAGCGCGCCTCCGCCCGCGAGACCGCGGCCCGGGTCGCGCTCGGCCGGGTGGCGTCCAACTTCCTCGAGCAGGCCGTCGGTGCGCGGGTCGTGTCCCACGTCGTCTCGCTCGGCGGCGTCAGGGCGCCCGCCGGGGTGGTGCCCGGCCCGGACGACGTCGAGCGGCTCGACGCCGACGAGGTCCGCTGCCTCGACCCCGAGGCCAGCGCCGCGATGGTCGCCCGGATCGACCAGGCCCACAAGGACGGCGACACCCTCGGCGGCGTCGTCGAGGTCGTCGTCCACGGACTCCCACCCGGCCTCGGCTCCCACGTGCACTGGGACCGCCGCCTCGACGCGCGGCTCGCCGGTGCGCTGATGGGCATCCAGGCGATCAAGGGCGTCGAGGTCGGCGACGGCTTCGAGCTCGCCGACACCCCCGGCTCGCAGGCGCACGACGAGATCGTCACGACCGACGACGGCCTGCGCCGCACCTCCGGCCGCTCCGGCGGCACCGAGGGAGGCATGTCCACCGGGGAGGTGCTGCGGGTGCGGGCCGCGATGAAGCCGATCGCCACCGTGCCGAAGGCGCTGCGCACGGTCGACGTGTCCACCGGTGAGGCCGCCGTCGCCCACCACCAGCGCTCCGACGTGTGTGCCGTGCCCGCCGCCGGGATCGTCGCTGAGGCGATGGTGGCGCTCGTGCTGGCCGACGCCGTGGTGGAGAAGTTCGGCGGCGACTCCGTGCGGGAGACCCGGCGCAACGCCGAGTCCTACCTCGACACCCTGCGTTTCAGGTGAGCCCCCGATGAGCCCTCGCGTGGTGCTGGTCGGGCCGATGGGGGCCGGCAAGACGACGGTCGCCGGCCTGCTCGGCGACGCGTGGGGCCTGCCCGTGCGCGACACCGACGCCGACATCGAGGCCAGCACCGGCCGCGAGATCTCCGACATCTTCGTCGAGTCGGGGGAGGACCACTTCCGCGACCTCGAGGCCGGCGCGGTCGCCGCCGCTCTCGCCGAGCACGAAGGCGTCCTGGCGCTGGGCGGCGGTGCGGTCCTGCGGGCGGAGACCCGCGAGCTGCTCGCGGGCCTGCCGGTGGTGTTCCTGCGGGTGGGCCTGTCCGACGCCGTGAAGCGGGTCGGCCTCGGGGTCGGACGTCCGCTGCTGCTCGGCAACGTCCGCGCGCGCATCAAGGCGCTGCTCGACGAGCGCACCCCCGTCTACGAGTCCGTGGCAGCGCACACCGTCGACACCGACGGCCGCACGCCCGACGAGGTGGCGGACGAGGTCCGGAGGCTGCTCGGATGACCGAGGCTCAGGGCGACCCGACCGTGCTGCACGTCGGCGGCGCGTCGCCGTACGACGTCGTGGTGGGCCACGGCCTGTCCGGCCGCCTCCCCGACGTGCTGGGGGACTCCGTCGAGCGGGTCGCGGTGCTCTACGCCGGCACGCTCGGATCGCTGGCCGACCCCGTGGTCGACGCCTTGGTCGAGCACTACGACGTGCTCGCGCTCGGTCTGCCCGACGGGGAGCGCGCCAAGACCGCTCCCGTGGCGTCCGACTGCTGGGAGGCGCTCGGCGAGGCCGGCTTCACCCGGTCCGACGCGGTCGTGACGATCGGCGGGGGAGCGACCACCGACCTCGGTGGCTTCGTCGCCGCCACCTGGCTTCGCGGCGTCCGGGTGGTCCACGTGCCCACGACCCTCCTGGCGATGGTCGACGCGGCGGTCGGGGGCAAGACCGGCATCAACACCGGCGCCGGGAAGAACCTCGTCGGGGCCTTCCACGAGCCGGCCGGCGTGCTGTGCGACCTCGACCTGCTGGAGACCCTGCCGCACGAGGAGCTCGTCGCCGGGCTGGGTGAGGTCGTGAAGTGCGGCTTCATCGCCGACCCAGCGATCCTCGAGCTGGTCGAGCGCACCGACCCGGTCGCGCTCACCTGGGACTCCGCCGAGCTGCGCGAGCTCGTCGAGCGCGCGATCCGGGTCAAGGTCGACGTCGTGGTCGACGACCTCAAGGAGACCGGCGGGGCGGGCGGCCACCCCGGTCGCGAGGTGCTCAACTACGGCCACACCCTCGCGCACGCCATCGAGCGCACCAGCGACTACTCCGTCCGCCACGGCGAGGCCGTCGCGATCGGGTGCGTCTACGTCGCCGAGCTCGCCGCCCGCGCGGGCATCCTCGACTCCGCCCTCGTCGAGCGCCACCGCGCCGCGATCTCGCGGGTCGGGCTGCCGACGACGTACGACGCCGCGTCCTTCGACGACCTCCACGCCGCCATGAAGGTCGACAAGAAGGCACGCGGCTCGCAGCTGCGCTTCGTCGTGCTCGACGACCTGGCCTCGCCGCGGATCCTCGCCGGTCCCGCCGAGGACGACCTGCGCGCGGCGTACGCCGCGATCGGGGGGACGGCATGACGAAGGTGCTCGTCCTCAACGGCCCCAACCTGGGCCGGCTCGGTCGTCGCCAGCCGGAGATCTACGGCTCGACCACGCACGCCGAGCTCGCCCACCAGTGCGTCGAGTGGGGCCGCGAGCGAGGACTCGACGTCGAGGTCCGCCAGACCAACCACGAGGGCGAGCTCCTCGACTGGCTCAACAGCGCCGCCGACGACGGCGTCCCCGTGGTGCTCAACGCCGGCGCGTGGACCCACTACTCGCTCGCGCTCTGGGACGCCTGCGCCCAGCTGACCGCGCCGCTCGTCGAGGTGCACATCTCCGACCCGAGGCAGCGCCCCGAGGAGTTCCGCCACACCTCTGTCGTCGAGCCGCACGCGATCACCACGATCGCCGGGCAGGGGATCGACGGCTACCGGCAGGCGCTCGAGGTGCTGGCCCGCGCGTAGGTCCGGCGCCGACGTAGGGTCGGTCCGTGGCTGGGCGGTGGCGTCGCTACGCGTTCTCGGTGGTGTCGGGGACCTGTGCTCTCCTGTTCGGGGTGCTGTCGCTGGCGCTGCTCGACCTCGTGTTCGCGCTCGTGCCGGCCGGCGGCGACCCGTCGACCAGCACCGCCATGGGTGGCCTGGCTTTCGGGGTCATCGGTGTCGTGCTGATCGCGCCGGCATTCGCCTGCCAGCTGCGCCGCGACGTGGGCCCGGCTGCGATGCACCAGGTCGCGCTCGCGGTCGTCGCCCTGGCGGTGGGGTCGGTGTGGTCCGGCGAGGCGACGGGTGTGCTGGGGGCGGCGGCCGTCCTTCTCGCCTGGCTGGTCGTGTACGCCCTTCACCCGGACCGGGGCGCGTTGCTCCGACGACCACGTCATCTGTCCCCGAGCCGCGGAATGCTCGGACTGGCTGCGGTGCTCGCGGTGCCCGCCTGGTGGTACGCCGGCGCGTTGGCGGCGCGAGGGCGGGCCCGGATGCCGCCCGAGGACACCTTCGCGTTCGTGCCGTCGCTCTGGTCGGCGATGGTCACGATGCTGGTGGCGACGAGCCTGATCGCGGCGCTGGCCGCTTCGCGGGAGAGCGGGTGGGCTGTCCCGGCCTGGTGTGTCGCGGTCGCGGTGCTGCTGTTCGGGCTGGCGTCCGTCGTGAACCCGGACGTACCCGCCAGCGGCGGACGAGGGTGGGGCCTGGCCGCGATCGCCTGGAGTGGTGCGTGGGCCTCGGTGGTCCTGCCGAGATCGAGCCCACCCGACGAGCCGACCTGACCAGCCCGCCTGTGTTGCTCTGGTTGGCCGCGAATCATGCGGTCGTCTGAGGGTACTGTGGACGAAGGCGTGACATCCGGCGACCACTCGGTCGACCGTCAAGGCGCGCCGGGCGGGCGGCAGGCGTGGACCCGCTTCCGGCGACCGCCGACACGTTGCAGTTCCTGGCCGAATGGGGCGACGTGGGCTTGGGCCCCCGAGTCGCCTGGCTCGGTGAGCGCGTCCTCAGGGTCGCACCGCGATCGGATGCCCTGGCGGTCCGGTTCGCCTCCGAAGACATCACTCTCGTGTTCGTGGCGCCTCAGAACGTCCGCGCCTACGCCGCAGCCCATCCGGTGATGCGGTCGAGTGTCGCGCTGAGAGTTGCTACGAGCACGAGGCTCATCTCGATGATCACGGTCTACTCCGAGCACGTCGACGCCTTCACCGGTCGTGTTGCCGTGATCGAACGGGTTCTGGGTGCCCATCAGGGGTCCTCGGTGCTCGATGACGACCTGTCGTTCGCTGCCCGGCGGCGGGCGGAGTCCGCGCCGGCACAGGTACGTGCGTTGTTGGTGGTGGACACCGCCGTCGGGCTGCTCATGGGCCTGAAGGGGCTTTCCGTGGACGAGGCCGAGGACTGGCTCGACCATGTCGCCTGGACCAGCGGCCGGACGCACCTCGAGGCGGCCGAGCAGGTCATCGCCGACCACACGTCTCCCAGCAACGCGCCTCCCGGGGACGTCGAGCCCACGAAGGACGGCGACGCACGAGCTGGCCTATCCAGAAGGTGGAACGACGAGTAACGTGTGTACAAGGTCGACCGGATGATCGCGCGATTCCCCGTGGGCTAGGTTCGCGAGGCTCAAGAAGCGGGCCTCCGAACCGCCCCTCCGGGTCCGCCCAGGCACATCGTGCATCTGGTCAATCGCTGCACATGAGCGCATACTCGGGGGCAGGCAGAGACTTACGGTAGATCGTCGATCGTTCGCCTGTGGCGAGGCCCTTTCCCGGGGCCGGTTGCTGTGGTCTGCCCACAGCGCAACCGGACAGACGGGTCAGCGCCGAGTGCTGTGGGATGGGGAACCGATGGCCGAGCTCACGGCCCAGATCGACCTGCCTCTGTTCGACGACAGCGCAGCCGGCGCCGCCCGGAGGGCCATCCGTCCGATCCTCGATTCCTGGAGCTGCACGGACGAGGACTGGCTGTACGACGCCGGAGTGATCGTGAGCGAGCTGGTCACCAACGCGATCCGACATGGCGGCGGCGGTCTGGAGCTTGTCGTGACGATGCACGAGAGATCAGTGACCGTCAGCGTGGCCGACGGCTCCGCGGTGGTCCCTGCGGTGCGCGAAGGGGATGGCGACGGAGGACGCGGGCTCGTCATCATCGAGGCCCTTGCCGAAGCCTGGGGCGTCGAGAACCACCACGGCGGAAAGAGGGTCTGGGTCCGCCTGCACGAGGCTGGGACGTCGTGATCGCAGGGCCACGGCATCGGGAGCGTGCCTCAGGGCTCGAACCGGTAGCCCATCCCGGGCTCGGTCCGCAGGTGTTCGGGGCGCGACGGTTCCTTCTCCAGCTTGCGCCGGAGCTGGGCGATGTAGAGGCGCAGGTTGCCCTGTGCGTTCTCGTAGCCGGGGCCCCACACCTGGTCGAGGATCTGGCGTTGGCTGATCAGCCGGCCCGGATGCCGCACCAGGAGCTCGTCCATCCCGAACGGCTTCGTCACGTAGTCGTCGGCGCCGGCGTCGAAGGCGTCGACCTTGTCGACGCTGTCCGCACGTCCTGAGAGCACGAGGATCGGGACGCTGGACTAGCCGCGCAGGCCGGTGATCACGTCGACTCCGTCTAGGTCGGGCAGGCCCAGGTCGAGGATGACCAGGTCAGGTGCCCGGCTGGCAGCCGCCTGGAGTGCCTCGGTGCCGTCGCTGGCGGTCGACACCTCGTAGCCCGTGGCGCGCTCGAGTCGGAGGCGGCGACTGTCACGCCGGGCCACGCACCGACGAGCTAGGGCCTGACGACGTCGCGGAGTGTCTCCATGGCTCGCCCCACGGCGTCGCGGGCGTCATCGATCAGCGCCGCGCTCGAGGGTGCCGCATGGGTCAGCGCGCGGTCGAGCGCGAGCGAGGCAGCGAACAGGTCCTGGAGCACCTCGGAGTGGACGGCCTCGAGGATGCGCTCGCGTTCCTCGAGGCGGGCGAGGCGCTCGCTGCGCCGGATGTTGCAGACCCGGCCCTGCGACCCGGGCCGGGTGTAGAGGTCGGTCACCGCCACCTCGACCCAGGACCAGTCGCCGTGGGCGCGGACCCGGAGCTCACCGACCCGCTCCGCCACGCTCGGGTCGGACGCCAGCAGCTCCTCGAAGACGTGGTGGTCCTCGGCGTGGATGCGGTGGGTGAGGGGTGCGCCGAGGACCTCGTCGAGAGGCCAGCCGAACAGGTTCACCACGGCTGGGCTGGCGTAGCTGACGACATGGTGCTCGTCGACCAGGACGGCGGCGTCGCTGGAGCGCTCCATCAGGTGCCGGACAGCCTCACCGAGGTTGAGGGAGGCGCCGACGATGCCGATCAGCTCCCCGTCGCGGTACACGCCGCTGTCGGTCACCAGCGCGTGCAGCACCTCGCCGCCGCGCCCCCTCACCGGAAATCCGCCGGACCATGATCGGCCTTCCCGCAGGGCGGTCATGATCTCCGCCGCCGCCTCCTGGGAGACGTCCGGCACCGTCACCTCCGTGATGTCACGCCCCAGGGCCTCCGCGGCCGGCCAGCCGTACAGCTGCTCGGCGGCGCCGTTCCAGAACAGCACCGTGCCGCGTGTGTCCGTGGCGATCACGGCGTGCCCGAGGGCGTCCAGCAGCTCGTCGGCAGAGGGACGCACGGAGAGAGCCTCGGTATCCATGGGCCCAGCCTCCGCCCGATGCTCTGCGTGGTCACGGGGCTAAAGACCCGGACCGGACGCCGACACCCAAGGCGATCAGTCCGTCGGGCCCAGCCGGCGTGAGTGGCGGCGACAGAACCGGCGCACGGCCAGGTTCACCTGCTCGGGCTGTTCGAGGTTGCTCACGTGCCCGGCACCCTCGATGACGACGAGCTCGGTGTCGGGGATCGTCTCGTCGAACTGGCGCGCGACGTCGAGCGGCGACCGTACGTCCAGGCTCCCCCAGAGGAGCAGGGTCGGCACCGCGATGCGAGGCAGCAGGTCGCGGTGGTCCGTCTCGGCCATCAGGGTCAGCTGGTGAGCGAGGGTGGCGCGGCGGACATCGCCGGCGATGGCGGCCAGCATCGGGACGAGCTCCGCCGGGGGTTCGCCGGCGAAGAGGCCGGCAAAGGTGGGGTCGAAGTGGCCCGGTGGCGCGGCGAGCATCTGTCGGGCGCCGGCGACCCGCGCTCGTACCTCCTCGGCAGACAGGGAGCCCTTCCACCCGGCGTAGGTGTCCATCAGGATCAGGGTCGCGACCAACTCGGGATGGCGGCGGTACAGCTCGAGCACGACGGTGCCGCCCCAGGACAAGCCGCCCACGTGCGCCGGGCCGAGCTCGAGCGACTCGACCAGGACAGCGAGGCAGTGCGCGTAGTCCGCGAGCTCGAAACGCTCGGGCAGGTCGGAGGAACGTCCAGCCCCCGGCTCGTCCCAGGCGACGACCGTGAACTCATCGGCCAGCCCGTCCAGCTGTGGTCGCCAGCTGCGGCTGTCGTCGGCAGCGCCGTGGACGAGGATCAGCGGCGGCCCGTGCCCCTGCCGTGCGTAGGCGATGCGAAGCCCGCTCACCTCGATGAACTCCACCCGTCACAGCGTATTCGAGGTCCGGGCGTTGTCCGTGTGGGCGCGAACGCCGGGAGCGGCGACGTCCCACGTCCTCTGGCTGTCCGAGATCGGCAGGTCGACACCGCCGTTCGCCAGTCGGAACCACTCGCCGAGGCAGCAGATCAGGCGCGCGAGCCGTCGGAGTAGGGACTGAGGACACCGTCGGCGGATTGGTCGGCTGCCGGGACACCGACGGGAGCGTGCCTCCGAAGGAGCATCCGCTGCTGCACCTCGCGCTCTGAGGTGTGGTCGTCCGTGGCGTCGTTGCCGTCCATCCCGACCAACCACACGAGGCCGCGGCCGACACCCGGGTCGAGTCGTTCCCGTTCGACGTCATCGCGCACCAAGGCCACCGCGTACGTCAGGCGATCTCCTGCCTGGCGTTGAGCCCAGTCGATCACCTGGAGGACGTCCGCCCCGGTGATGTCGTACGTGTCGGTCCATCCATGGGTCGATGCTTCGCCGCTGCCGTGGAGATAGACGCGAAACCGTGGGGCTGAGTCCTCCCAGCCGCTGTCTCTCTCGTCGACCTGCCGCACCCGCATGG
>DASTPB010000182.1:0-3197 GCA_035762385.1 Nocardioides sp.
ACCAGACGATGACCGCTGAGTACTGGCAGCAGCTCGGCGTCTCGACGCTGGTCTGGCTCTGGATCCCGCTGGCCTTCGGCCTCCGCGCGATCCTGCGTGCCGAGGTGAAGTAGGTCCCCTCTACTGCCTTGTCTGAGGACGTGGTGGACGGAATCCGAGCCTCGGAACGACCACCACGTCCTCAGACATCGCGTCTGACAGGCTGGCCGCATGCATCCCGACGCCTGGTTGGTCGTCATCGACCCGCAGCGCATCTTCGCCTCCCCGGACAGCGCGTGGGGGTCGCCGATGTTCGCCGACATCGTGGAGCCGGTACGACGCCTCGCTGCCGCCGCGGGCGAGCGCACCGTGGTCACGCGCTGGGTGCCCGCGCGTGAGCCGCAGGGAAGCTGGGAGGCCTACATGCGGGCGTGGCCGTTCGCGGACGTCCCCGAGGGTGACCCGCTGCTCGAGCTCGTGCCGGAGATGGAGGGCCTGGCGAGCGAGGTGGTGTCGCTGCCGACCTTCGGCAAGTGGGGCCATGCCCTGCAGGCCGTCACCGGTCCGCTCCCCCACCTGGTGCTGGCCGGGGTGAGCACCGACTGCTGCGTCGTCTCGACGGCGCTGGCGGCCGCGGACGCCGGCGCGACGATCACCGTCGTCATCGACGCGTGTGCCGGGTCGACGCCGGAGAACCATCAGGCGGCGATGACGGTGATGTCGCTCTACCCACCGCAGATCACCCTCGCCACCACGGCCGAGCTGCTGACATGAACCACCCCACCGACTTCTCGGCCTCCCCCGCTGCGCTCCTCCGCCCGTCAACGCGTCGGGGACCCCGGTGAGCCGGGTCATCCACACCGGGCAGGCCCTGGTCGACGTCGTCGTCGAGGTCCCCGACCTGCCGGACCGCGGACAGAACGTGATGGCGTCCTCCGCGACCGACTACGCCGGCGGTGCGGTCACGGTGCTCGTCGCCGCGGCACGCTTCGGCGCGGACTGCGTGCACGCGGGCGCCCATGGCACCGGGCCGCACGGCGACCTCGTCCGCGCGGCGCTCGCCGGGGAGGGGATCGCGGCCTCCGCGGCGCCGGTCGAGGGTCTCGACACCGGCATCTGCGTCGTCATGGTCGAGCCCAGCGCCGAGCGCACCTTCGTCACCACGCTCGGCGCCGAACGCAGGATCAGCGTGGAGTCGCTCGACACCTCCCGGCCCGGGCCGGGCGACCTGGTCTGCGTCACCGGCTTCTCGCTCGCCCTCGACAGCACGCGCGACCCGCTGCTCGCCTGGCTCCCGACGCTCGCCCCCGGCGTCGTCGTGGTGCTCGATCCCGGCGCCGCCTTCGCCGGCCTCGACGACGCGGTCCGACAGGCGATGCTCGAGGTGACCGACGTCTGGTCGAGCAACGCCGAGGAGGCCGAGGACATCCTGCGCGCCGTCGGACTGGACGCGCCCGCCGACCTCGCCGCGCGCACCGCCGCCGTCGCCCCGTTGCTGCGCGGCGACGCGGTCGCGATCGTCCGCGACGGCCCGGAGGGCTGCGCGGTCCACGTCGCAGGCGAGACGACGTACGTCCCCGGCTTCCCGCAGACGCCTGTCGACACCAACGGCGCCGGCGACACCCACACCGGCGCGCTGCTGGCGGAGGTGGCTGCCGGTACGCCGTGGCAGGAGGGGTGCCGCCGGGCCAATGCCGCGGCCGCCATCAAGGTCACCCGGCGCGGGCCCGAGTCGGCCCCGACGGCGGCCGAGGTCGACGCCTTCCTCTCGGTCGCGGACGGACCGGCGAGAGACACGCCCTAGGAGCGGCGCCCCTGCGACTCGCGCAGCTTGCGCCCGCGCTCGATGTCCTCCTGCTCCTTGGCAGCGGCCTTGTCGGACTTCCGGGTGTCGCGCGGCGGCAGCTGCAGCTCCTCCTCGGCCGCGATGCCCGCCTGGAGCTGGCGGCCGCGCTCGAGCTCGGCGTCGAGCTCGGCGCCGAAGAGCAGGGCCAGGTTGGTGATCCACAGCCAGAGCAGGAACGCGATGACGCCGGCCAGCGAGCCGTACGTCTTGTCGTAGCTCGAGAAGTTCGAGACGTAGAAGCCGAATGCCGCCGACGCGATGATCCACACCACGATGGCGACGATCGCGCCGACACTGATCCAGCGGAACTTCGGCTGCTTCACGTTGGGAGTGGCGTAGTAGAGCAGCGCGACGATGAGCACGACGACCGCCAGCAGCACCGGCCACTTGGCGATGCTCCACACCGTCACAGCCGTCGACTCCAGCCCGACCGCGCGGCCGACCGCCTCGGCCGCCGGCCCGGTGAGCACGAGGCCGATCGCGACGAGCGCGGCCAGCACCACCGTCACGAGCGTGATGAGCAGCATGACGGGGCGCAGCTTCCAGACCGGGCGGCCCTCGTCGATCTCGTAGATGCGGTTCATCCCGCGGCTGAAGGCGTTGACGTAGCCCGACGCCGACCACAGGGCGGTCAGCAGACCGATGACGAGCGCCAGGCCCGCTCCCTGGCTCGACGCGAGCTCGGTCAAGGGCGACTCGAGGGTCTCGGCTGCCGACGAGGCGCCCACGTCGCGGAGGATCTGCAGCAGCGTGTCGACCGTCTGCTGCTGCTGGCCGACCAGCCCGACCAGCGACAGCAGGGCGATCGCCCCCGGGAAGAGGGCGAGCACGGAGTAGTACGTCAGCGCGGCTGCGAGGTCGGTGCACTGGTCGTCCATGAACTCGCGCACCGTCTTGCGCAGCGAGTAGCGCCAGGTGGGCTTCACCAGGTCCTGCGGTGAGTCGGGCTTGCCCGGCGCGTCGGGCGCAGGAGCGGTCCGCTCGCGCTCCTCGCTCGTGGACTCGCCGTCGGTGGAGGCGGATCGGTTCGTCATGACACCCCAGTGCCCGCGAGGGAGCGACCCATGCGGGGTCGGGGCACCGACGGGTGGGGCACGACCCGGACGCGGTCGATGCCCCGGGGAAGGGTCGGGATGCGGGTCGCGTCGGCCGCCCCCGGGGAGACCTCGAGCTCCACCGCGGCCAGCACCCGGACCGTCTCGGACAGCAGGCGCAGGGTCAGCGACTCGCCCGGGCAGCGGTGGCCCGACGGGTGGCCGCCGCCCTGCGGCACCAGGTCGAACGCGGACTGCGCCGTGACCTCGTCGTGGTCGAGGAAGCGGTCGGCGTCGAAGAGGTGGGGCGCCGGCCAGCGGCTGTCGTGGTGGTCGAT
>DASTPB010000183.1:0-3526 GCA_035762385.1 Nocardioides sp.
CACGACCAGATGGACAAGATGCGCGAGTTCGTCTCGCAGCTGTGCGCCGGGTGGGACGTCGCCACGGTGCGCGACATCGTGCACGAGACCCTCAGCACGATCGTCGAGCCGCTCGTCTACGACGAAGCGGTGACCCTCATCGAGGAGCACCGGGCAGCTGGTCGCGACATCGTCATCGTGTCGGCGTCGGGCGTCGAGGTCGTCGAGCCGATCGGCGCGATGCTGGGGGCCGACCGGGTCATCGCCACGCGCATGGAGATCGTGGACGGCAAGTACACCGGCAACATCGACTACTACGCCTACGCCGAGGAGAAGGCGCGCGCCATCGAGGCGCTCGCCTCGACCGCCGGCTACGACCTCGCCGAGTGCTACGCCTACAGCGACTCGGTGACCGACGTGCACATGCTGGACGTCGTCGGCCACCCCTTCGCCGTCAACCCCGACCGCGAGCTGCGCCGCATCGCCACCACCCGGGAGTGGCCCGTGCTGCTCTTCGTCCGCCCGGTGGCGCTGCGCAGGCGGCTGCCCGTGCCCCCGGCCCGACCCACCCTCGCCGCGCTGGCAGTGGGCGGAGCCGTCGCGGCGGGTGGGTTCATCTGGTCCAACCGTCGGAGGCGGATCACCTGAGCGGGACCCATCCGCGGCCACCAAAGTCAACCCTTGAAGGTGGGTGGGGACAGGGATAGAACAGAGGCAGAACTCCACAGCAGCACGTGATCCGGGTACCCACGCGGCGATCCACCCATCCGATGGGGTGCTGACCGATCGGGATCTGCCCGAGGCAGCGATTGAGAAGAGCACGCTTGGTAGCCAAGGCATCACGTGTCAGCGGCGGCACCCGGTCCTCGTGAGCGGGTGCCGCTCGCACGTGCCGACGCTCGGGCCAGCGACGGGCTACCCGCGCAGCGGTGACGCCTCGGCGCCCGCGCTGAAGGCCTCGGCCCCGTAGAGCGCCCACGCGTGGACCCCGCTCGGCCCGCCGTCGCGGTAGGCGCGCAGGTTCGACTCGTACGCCGCACGGTGCGCCAGGTGCCCGGCCTCCGGCACGACGAGCGACTTGGCGTCCACCCCGCGCGAGACGATCACGAGCCGTTCGAGCGCGCGGGCCACGATGCCGTTGTGCGACGCGAAGGGAGCCGCGGTCGCCACGTCGGCGTGCGCCACGGCGGCCACCAGCAGGGCGGGCGCCGAGCTGTCGGACAGGAGCAGCTCCGCCACTCCTCGCAGCCGGTCGGCCGAAGCCGCGTCCCGCGGACGACCGAGCTCGTCGGGTGCGAGGGCCGAGGCACCGACGACGGCGTGCAGGCGCGCGATGGCCTGCAGCGGCGCGGTCTTGAGCAGCGGTACGAGCGCCAGCATCGACGCCGACAGCCGGACGGCGTCGACCGCGATGTCGTCACCCTCCCCCGCCCGCACCTGCTCGAGAGAGGACCCCGACCCCTCCAGCACGGCGCTCGCGTGGGCGCCGCGCAGCAGGGACTCCGCGGTCAGCTCGGGCGACGTACGCCGCAGCCCGCGGTCGCGCAGCATCACGTCGATCCCGTCGCGGGTGCCGGCGTAGGCCGAGCCGACCCCCTCGAGTTCGGTGAGCCAGGCCAGCGGGTCGGTCATGGGGAGGACCGTAGTCGCCGCGATGGCCGCGCCCGATCGCGGGATACGGTGAGACCGATGAGCGACGACCACCGCGAGACACCAGCCACCACCGACCGCGCGCGGTCCTTCGGGTCGGTCGCCGAGGCGTACGACCGGGGTCGGCCGACCTATCCGGCCGAGGCGGCCGCGTGGCTCGCGGGTGGCGAGGCGAAGGTCGTGCTCGAGCTCGCCGCCGGGACGGGCAAGCTCACCCGCGAGCTGGTCGACCAGGGGCACGCCGTGTTCGCCACCGAGCCCGACGAGGCGATGCTCGAGGTGCTCCGCCAGCGCGTGCCGGAGGTCAGCGCCAAGGTGGCGACCGCCGAGTCGATCCCCGCCAACGACCGCTCGGTCGACGTGGTGGTCGTGGCGCAGGCGTTCCACTGGTTCGACCCCGACGTCGCGCTCGCGGAGATCGCCCGCGTGCTCAAGCCGGGCGGCCACCTCGCCCTCGTCTGGAACAGCCGCGACGAGCGCATCCCATGGGTGCGCCGGATGGGCGACATCCTCGGCCGCCAGGACCTCGACACCAGCTCGGCCGACCACCTGGTGCAGAGCGAGCACTTCGGGTTCGTCGAGGAGGCGACCTTCAAGCACTGGCAGGAGGTCAACCGGGAGACGATCCTCGATCTCGCCCGCTCACGCTCCACGGTCACGACGATGAGCGAGGCGGACCGCGAGGACCACCTCGCCCGCGTGCTGGCGTTCTACGACGACTACGGCCGCGGCATGGACGGGATGCAGATCCCCTACGTCACCCGCTGCTACCGCGCCGTCGTGGTCGACCGGGACGAGCCGACAACTTCCGGTCCGGACGAGCCGTCCCAGGAAGGACCGGTCGTGAGCGACGGCACCGACACGGACATGCTGCTCATCGACTTCCGCTGACCGACTCCGGGGGACCCACCATGCGTCGTACGACGTCACTCACCGCTGCCGGCCTGCTCGGCCTCGCCCTGCTGATGCCGACGTCCTCCTCGAGTGCCGGCGCCGCGAACCACGTCTGTGCGGGCGAGCCGGCCACCTTCGTCGGCACCGGTCCGACCGTGACCGGCACCGAGGGACGGGACGTCATCGTGACGGGACCGGCGACAACGGTCCGTGCGCTGGGCGGCGACGACACGATCTGCGTGACCACGCCGCGCGCCGCCGGTGCCGTGGACGTCGACGCCGGCACCGGTGACGACGCGGTCCTGCTCCCGGTCGCCGACCTCGCCCCGGGAAGCACCATCGCCGCGGGCGACGGTCGCGACCGCCTCGTCGCCGGTCACCCCACCGCCCTCCTGACGCTCGACCTCAAGCTCGACCGCTTCCGCGTCGGACCAGACGTCTCGACCGCGACGGCGTTCGAGGACGCCTTCATGGTGGCGCCGGAGGTGGTGGTCCTCGGAGACATGGGGGACAACGACCTGCGCTTCCACGGCTGCCGGGCGACGCTCCGGGGCGGCAACGGCGACGACGAGCTGGTGGGCGTGTCGGGAGACCCCTACTTCGAGAGCCACTCCTTCGGCTGCGACGCCTCGGCCACGATGTGGGGCGGGCCCGGCGTCGACCGCCTCCGCGGCGGCCAGGGGCCCGACGTCCTCGACGGGGAGGGCCATCGCGACCGCGTGGAGGGACGCGGCGGCGACGACGTTGTGCGCGGTGGCGAGGGTAGGGACGTCGTCCTCGGCGGCAAGGGCCGCGACCGGGTCACGGGCGGTCCCGGACGCGACCGGCTGCACGGCGGTGCCGGCCACGACACCCTCGTCGGCGGCGGCGACCGTGACCGCGCCGACGGCTCGCGTGGCAACGACCGGTGCGTCGCCGAGCGCGAGGCGCGCTGCGAGCGCTGAGCCCGCGACTAGGGTCACGCCATGGCGAGATGGCGGTGGCGGCGTACGTCGCTGGGCGG
>DASTPB010000184.1:0-4791 GCA_035762385.1 Nocardioides sp.
CGAGACGCTCCTCAACGCCAGCTCGATCATGGGCGAGGTCAAGGTGATCGTCCCGGCCGACATGCACGTCGTCATGGACGGCACCCCGATCATGGGCGAGTTCACCCAGGCCAAGGACAAGGTGCCCGCCCAGCTCGGACCCGGCTCCCCGGTCGTCCGCATCCGGGGGATGGCCCTGATGGGCTCGGTCACGGTGCAGCGCCAGCCCGCCCCGGGCACCCCGAAGAAGTACCTCGGCACCTACTGACCGCCGCTGCTCCTGCGTGACCACGGGCTGACCCGCCGTTGCCGCTCCGCCCCCCGGGGCCTAGTGTGACCGGGGTCACTTCACTACGGATCGTCCGGCACGTACCTGCCGGTGAAGGAGCAGAACATGGCATCAGTGACGTTCGAGAAGGCCCAGCGGTGGTATCCGGGTGCTGATGAGCCGGCGGTGCCGGGCATCGACCTGGAGATCAAGGACGGCGAGTTCATGGTGCTCGTCGGCCCGTCCGGGTGCGGCAAGTCCACGACCCTGCGGATGCTCGCGGGACTGGAAGAGGTCAACGACGGGCACATCTACATCGGTGACCGGGAGGTCACCAACGTGCCGCCCAAGGACCGGGACATCGCGATGGTGTTCCAGAACTACGCGCTCTACCCCCACATGACGGTCGAGGAGAACATGGCGTTCTCCTTGAAGATGGCCAAGGTGCCGGCGGCGGAGCGCAAGGAGCGGGTGGCCAAGGCGGCCGAGATCCTGCAGCTGACGGACTACCTCGAGCGCAAGCCGAAGGCGCTCTCGGGTGGTCAGCGCCAGCGGGTCGCGATGGGACGCGCGATCGTCCGCGCGCCGCAGGTGTTCTGCATGGACGAGCCGCTGTCGAACCTCGACGCGAAGATGCGCGTGGCGACCCGCACCGACATCGCGCGCCTCCAGCAGGACCTCGGTGTCACGACGGTCTACGTCACGCACGACCAGGTCGAGGCGATGACGATGGGCGATCGGGTCGCGGTGATGAAGCTCGGCGTGCTGCAGCAGGTCGACACGCCGCTGAAGCTCTACGACAAGCCCGCCAACCTGTTCGTCGCCGGGTTCATCGGCTCGCCCCAGATGAACCTGATGGAGGGCACGGGCGTCGAGGGTGTCGTCAAGCTCGGCCAGTACACCGTGCCGGTCGACCCGACCGCGGAGCGGAAGATGTCGGGCCGGGTCACCGTCGGCGTGCGTCCGGAGAACTGGCGGCTCGTCACGGCCGAGGAGGGCGGCCTGCCGGTCAAGGTCACGGTCGTCGAGGAGCTCGGCGCGGACAGCTTCGTCTACGGCACCTGCGACGTGGAGGGCACGCCCTCCAACGTGATCGTGCGGGTCAGCGGCCGCCACCACCCGCAGAAGGGCGAGACGCTCTACGTCACCACCGACCCCCAGCACGTCCACGCCTTCGACACCGAGACCGGCGAGCGGCTCTCCGACTGACCCGCACCGCCACTCGCAGCAGCTGGGCCTGAGCCCCGGGAGCCCGCTCCCGGGGCTCAGGCGTGCACCACGAGGTGGCGTACGACCGCGGTGCCGCCCTCGGCGACCACAGCGATCCCGTCGTCCTCCGGTGAGGGGAAGACCAGGTCGGTCAGCACGACCTCGCCGTGCCCGGCGAACAGCTCCACCGACGACTCGTCCACGACCACCTCGAGCCGGACCGGACCGTCGCCGACAGCGAGGCGCGCCGTGTGCTCGGCCGCGAACGCGGGGTGGAGGTCGACGACTCCGGAGGCCCTCCGGTCGATCCCGACGGTGCCCGAGGCCGCGTCGACCCAGATCGGCGTGCGGTGCTCCGCCCCGACCCGGACGAGCAGCCCGACCCGGCTCGCCCCACGTGGGTCGACGTCGAGGACGATCCGGCACGTCCGCGCCCGCACCGGCAGCGTGAGCGTCCCCTCGACCGGCTCGTCGTGGAGCTCGAGAAGCACGGGGCAGTGCCGCACGACCGGCCGCTGGACCAGCGCCAGCCCACCCCCGTCCCGACGCAGGGTGAGGTGACGGGCCAGCGTCATCGAGCCGCGGTGGGTCGCGGCCGGCACCAGGTCGGCGTACTGCCAGTTGCTCATCCAGCCCTGGACGAGCGGCTCCGGACCGGGGACGTCGGCGTAGGACACCGCGGCGTAGAAGTCGGCGCCGTGGTCCATCCAGCGGGCCGCCTGCGTGGCGTGGAACTCGGCGCCGTCCAGCTCGCCCACGAAGTACTGCATGCCAGACCCGCCGGCTGGAGCACCGGCGATCACGCTCACGAGCAGGACCGCGACCAGCTCGTCCGATCCCTCGACCGGCACACGGAGCAGGTCCGGGCACTCCCAGACGCCCTCGGTCGCCCCGGCGGGCCCGAACGACGACGCGTGCTCCCAGTGCAGGAGGTCCGGCGACCGGTAGGTCTCGACCCTCCGTTCCTCCGCGAGTGCCAGCACCATCAGCCAGCCGTCCCCGTCGCGCCGCACCTTCGGGTCGCGGAACGCAGTGGAGCCGATGTCGAGCACCGGGTTGGCGTCGTACGACGTCCACGTCCGGCCGCGGTCGGTGCTCCACGACAGCGACTGTCGCTGGGCACCGCTCACCGGGTCGTGCGCCGTCCACAGGGCGACCAGCGGACCTGCGCCGTCCGTCCCGAGGCCCGAGGTGTTGTCGGCGTCGTGGACGACGCTGCCCGACCAGACGTGCTCGGAGTCGGTGGCCGCGAGGGCCACCGGCAGCTCGGTCCAGTCGAGGAGGTCCTCGCTGACCGCGTGGCCCCACGACATCGGCCCGTGGACGAGCGCGTCCGGCAGGTGCTGGAAGAACAGGTGGTACTCGCCGTCGTGCAGGACCAGTCCGTTGGGGTCGTTCATCCAGCCGCGACGGGGCGTGAAGTGGTCGCGCGGACGCAGCGCCGGGTCGTGGCTCACGACGTCAGCGTAGGACGCGCGCCTTCGCCATACTGGGCGCGTGAACGCCTTCGAGGAGCGCCTCGCCACCCTCGAGCCCGACCTCCGCGGCACCGTCGCGCGGATCTACGGCCCCGACGTCGCGCCCGAGGTGACCCGCACCCTGGTCGACGTCGCCCGCGCGGCCCACGCCGCCCGGCCGGCGGAGCTCCGCGCGCTCGACGAGCGGAGGCTGCGCGACCCGGACTGGTTCCAGCGTCCTTCGATGGTCGGCTACGCCGCCTACGCCGACCGCTTCGCCGGGACGCTGCGCGGGGTGGCCGGGCGGGCAGCGCACCTGCGCGGTCTCGGGGTCGGCTACCTCCACCTGATGCCCCTCCTGACGCCGCGGCCGGCACCCAACGACGGCGGCTACGCCGTGATGGACTACCGCTCGGTGCGGCCCGACCTCGGCACGGTCGAGGACCTGCGCGACCTCGCTTCCTCCCTGCGCGACGAGGGCATCAGCCTCTGCCTCGACCTCGTGCTCAACCACGTCGCGCGCGAGCACGAGTGGGCGGTCGCGGCGCGGGCGGGCGACCCGGCCCGACGGGCCTACTTCCACGTGCACCCCGACCGCACGGTGCCCGACGCCTACGAGGCCACGCTGCCCGAGGTGTTCCCCGACTTCGCGCCCGGGAACTTCACCTGGGACGAGGAGCTGTCGGGCTGGGTGTGGACGACGTTCAACGACTACCAGTGGGACCTCGACTGGTCGAACCCTGCCGTTCTCCGCGAGTTCGCCGACATCATCCTGTTCCTGGCCAACCTGGGCGTCGAGGTCTTCCGCCTCGACGCGATCGCCTTCATCTGGAAGCGCCTCGGCACCGACTGCCAGAACCAGCCGGAGGTCCACGAGCTCACGCGGGCGCTCCGCACGGTCGCCCGGATCGCCGCACCCGCCGTGCTGTTCAAGGCCGAGGCGATCGTCGGACCGGCGGACCTGCCCGCCTACCTCGGCGTGGGTGAGCACGCCGGCCGGGTGAGCGACCTCGCCTACCACAACGGGTTGATGGTGCAGGTCTGGTCGATGCTCGCCTCCCGCGACGCCCGGCTGGCGACCCACGCCCTGCAGCAGCTGCCGCAGCCGCCGTCGACCACGGCCTGGATCACCTACGCCCGCTGCCACGACGACATCGGGTGGGCGATCTCCGACGAGGACGCCCGGGCGGTGGGCCTCGACCCGGTCGCGCACCGGCGGTTCCTGTCGGACTTCTACTCCGGGTCGTTCCCCGGCTCGTGGGCGCGGGGGTTGGTGTTCCAGCACAACGAGCAGACGGGTGACCGCCGCATCTCCGGCTCGCTCGCCTCGCTGGCCGGCCTCGAGGTCGGCGACCCGCACGCGGTCGCGCGCATCCTGCTCGCGCACGCGATCATCCTGTCCTTCGGCGGTCTCCCGGTGATCTGGATGGGCGACGAGGTCGGGCTGCTCAACGACCGCGGCTGGGCCGACGACCCGGACCACGCCGCCGACAACCGGTGGGTGCACCGGCCGCGGATGCCCTGGGCCGACGTCGCCGCCGACCCCGACCCGCACGGCATCACGTCGGGGCTGCGTCACCTCGTCGACGTACGACGCTCGCTGCCGCACCTGCACGCGGCCTCACCGACCGAGGTGTGGGACCCGCGCGACCCGGGCGTCCTGCTCGTGGTCCGGCGACACCCGGACGGCCCGCTGCTGGCCGCCGCCAACGTGACCGACCGGGAGGCGTGGGTGGACGCCGACGTCCTCTACTGGCTGGGGCTGCACGCGGGCGACCTGGTCGACGCCCTCACCGGGAAGGCGCCGGACCTCCACGACGGCGCGGTGCGGCTCGAGCCCTACGCGACGGCCTGGCTGCACACGGCGGACTGAGTCGC
>DASTPB010000185.1:0-23045 GCA_035762385.1 Nocardioides sp.
CCCCAACGCCGGCAAGTCGACGCTGACCAACGCGCTGGTGGGCCAGAAGATCGTCATCACCTCGTCCAAGCCGCAGACCACGCGCAACGTGGTGCGCGGCATCGTCCACCGCGACGACGCGCAGCTGATCCTCGTCGACACCCCCGGCCTGCACCGCCCCCGCACCCTGCTGGGCGAGCGGCTCAACGACCTCGTGCGCACGACCTGGGCCGAGGTCGACGTGGTGGCGGTCTGCTTCCCGGCCGACGAGAAGATCGGTCCCGGCGACCGGTTCATCGTCACCGAGCTCGGGAAGGTACGTCGTACGGTGCGGATCGCGGTCGCCACCAAGACCGACCTGGTGACCCCCGAGCGGCTGGCGAGCCACCTGGTGGACATCGCCGCGCTCGGCGAGGAGACCGGCACCGAGTGGGCCGAGATCGTGCCCGTGTCCGCCGTGGCGGGCGACCAGGTCGACCTGCTGGCCGACCTGCTCGTCGGGCTGCTGCCCGAGGGGCCGCCGCTCTACCCCGACGGTGACCTCACCGACGCACCCGAGGAGGCGCTGGCCGCCGACCTCATCCGCGAGGCGGCGCTGGAGGGCGTGCGCGACGAGCTGCCGCACTCGATCGCCGTGGTGGTCGAGGAGATGGGCCTGCGCGAGGGGCGCCCCGAGGACAAGCCGCTGCTCGACATCGTCGCCAACCTCTACGTCGAGCGCGACTCCCAGAAGGGCATCATGATCGGCCACAAGGGCTCCCGCCTGCGTGCGGTCGGCACCGCCGCCCGCAAGCAGATCGAGGCGCTCCTCGGCACGCCGGTCTACCTCGACCTCCAGGTCAAGATCGCCAAGGACTGGCAGCGCGACCCGCGTCAGCTGCGCAAGCTGGGCTTCTGAGAGGCGCGGCACAATGCCGCCATTCCGCCACGCCCGAGCCACAGCACTCCTACGCTTCCTCCACGAGACAGCAACAACGCAGGTCGTCCCGGAGGAAACACGATGTCCCACCCCCGTCCTCGGCCGACCGTCGTGCTTGCGAGCCTCGTCGCCGCGGCTGCGGTCCTGATGAGCTCGCCCGCGACGGCTCAGCGCCCGACGGCCGCGCCCGCCGCTCCGGTCCCGCGTGTCGTCGGCGTGGCCGTGGCCGGCGCCCCCACCGACCTCTCCGAGGCCGTGTCGATCGCCGACCGCACGGGCGCCACGATCGACCAGGTCACCTTCTACGCAGCGTGGGCCAACGGCGGCGACTTCCCGGCCGCCGGCGCCTCCCGGATCGCCTCGACGGGTGCCGTGCCCCTGCTCACGTGGGAGCCGTGGGACCCGCAGGCAGGTGTCACCCAGCCGGCGTACACGCTGGACAGCATCGCGGCCGGCCGACACGATGCCTACCTCAAGCGCTGGGCGACCCAGGTCCGCGCGTGGGGCCGCCCTCTCGTGATCCGGTTCGCCCACGAGATGAACGGCAGCTGGTACCCGTGGGCGGAGGGCGTCAACACCAACGGTCCCGGTGACCACGCCGCGGCCTGGCGCCACGTCGTCGGCCTGTTCCGCCGGGCGAAGGTCGACAACGTGACGTGGAGCTGGTCGGCCAACGTGCCCTACGCCGGGTCCACGCCGCTGGCCGCGCTCTACCCCGGTGACGCGTACGTCGACCGGGTCGGCCTCGACGGATACAACTGGGGCACCACCCAGGCCTGGTCCGCGTGGCAGTCCTTCGGTGAGGTCTTCGGGCCGGGCGTGGCCGAGCTGCGCTCGATCACCTCGCGACCGGTCCATGTCGACGAGACGGCGGCCCCGGAGGGCGCGGGTGGCGACAAGGCCGCATGGACCACCGACATGTGGGCGTGGCTCGACGCGCACCCCGAGGTCCGCGGCGTCACCTGGTTCTCGCTCCTCAAGGAGGCCGACTGGCGCATCGACAGCTCGGAGTCAGCCATGGCCGCCTGGGGCGCCGGCGCCCGGGTCTTCTGACGTCCTCGTCGTGCGCGGCCGCTAGGCCGGCACCCAGCAGATCCCGTAGCGCTGGCCGGCGACCCACTGCTCGCGTGTGGGGCTCTCCTGCGACCAGCTGAAGTCGAGCGGGTCGTCGGTGGCGTCCGCCGCGACGTCGCGGCACACCGGGTCCATCCGGGCGGCGACCGCGTCCCGGGCGGGGAGCCGGCGGCCCGGGATGTCGACCGTCGCCGCTGCGCGCCAGGAGTGCTTCGCGCCGCACGCCACCCGCCGGAATCCGCGGCTGCCGGGCTCGGCGGTCGCGCACATCGCCGGGGCGTCCCACCCCTTCGTCCGGCGGGGGAGCCGGAGCAGGGTGCCGGGCGCCGCCACGGCCACGATGTCGCAGCGGAACCAGTCGGCCCCGGCGTCCGCCCGCGCCTGGCTCGGGCCGAACCAGACGGCCCGCACCATGCGCAGCCTCAGCTCCCGCGGCGTACGCCCGAGGTGCCGGGGCAGCCGGGTGGTGCAGGCGCGGCTCATCTGGCGCTGTGCGGCCTGCGAGTCCACCCGTCGGGTGAAGCCCGACCCGGTCGTGAGGTCCAGCCGGCCGACGAAGAAGGTCTGCGCCGTGTGCGGTCGACGGCAGGGGACCGGCGCCGTGCGGCCCACCACGGCGACCGCCTGGCGCATCGACAGGGCGTGGCACTCACCGACCTCGGGGGTCGGGCCCGGGTCGGGGGCCTCGGTCCCGACCGGTGCGGAGGACGACGAGGGCGACGGCGACGACGGCGCCGGGTCGTCACCGGGGGCGCCGGTGGGTCCGGTGCACCCAGCCAGCAGGACGGCCAGCAGGCCGGCCAGCAGGCCGGCCAGGGCGGTGACCATCGCCGGGAGGGGCGTCCTCATCCCATCACCAGGGCGGCGAGCGTCCCGCCGAGCTCGTAGGCCGCCTCGCGCTGTGCCTCGCCCACGTCGCCCAGCACCTCGAGCACCGGTGCGCTCTGGCGCCAGCCGAGCGCACCGACGATCGACTGCACCGAGCGCACGGCACCCGTGGTGTCGTAGCGCCCATGGACGTAGAGCCCGAACGGCTTGCGGCCACCCTCCACCGTCGCGGCCGACCCGTCGTCGGTGAGGGCGCCGCCCGCCTGGAGGAAGATCGAGTCGAAGAAGTGCTTGAGCGCCCCGCTCATGTAGCCGAAGTTGGCCGGCGTCCCCAGCAGGTATCCGTCCGCGGTCAGCACGTCGTCCGCGGCGGCCTCGAGGGCCGGGCGGACGACCACCTCGACGCCCGTGATCGCGTCGTCCGAGGCGCCGGCCACGACGGCCTCGGTCAGCGCGGCCACAGACGGTGTCGGCGAGTGGTGGACGATGAGCAGGCGCGGCACGGAGCCGAGGCTACTCACGCCCCCGAGACCGGCGTACCGTCGTCGCGTGAGCTTCGAGGTGGCCGGCGACGCCTACGACCGCTTCATGGGTCGCTACTCACGGCCCCTCGCCGCGCGCTTCGCCGACTGGCTCGACGTGTCACCCGGCCAGCGCGCGGTCGACGTCGGCTGCGGGCCGGGGGCCCTGACCGGCGTGCTCGTCGACCGCCTCGGGGCCGACCGGGTCCGTGCCGTCGACCCGTCGGCGGCGTTCGTCGAGGCGTGCGGCGAGCGCTTCCCTGGCGTCGACGTGCGGCAGGGGGTGGCCGAGGACCTCCCGTTCGACGCCGGGACCTTCGACGTGGCGGCCGCGTGCCTCGTCCTCCACTTCATGACCGACCCGGTGCGCGGCGTGGCCGAGATGGCACGGGTGACCAGGGACGGCGGCTGGGTCGGTGCGACCGTGTGGGACCTCGTCGACCACCGCACGCCGATGTCGGTCATCCGGGAGGTGCTGGCAGACATCCGACCGGAGCAGGACGAGGACGAGGACGACGCCCCGGTCGGCTCGGCGGACGGCGTGGCCGCCGTGATGTCGGCGGCCGGCCTCGACGGCGTCGAGGTCGTCGAGATGGCCGTCACCGTCACCCATCCGACGTTCGAGGAGTGGTGGGAGCCGTTCCAGCACGGCGTGGGCCCGATCGGTGAGACCATCGCCGGCCTCGACGCCGACGTCCGGGCGTCGCTCGAGCAGGGGCTGCGCCAGCGGCTGGGCCCGGGGCCCTTCGAGCTGACCGGCACCGCCTTCGCGGGGCGCGGTCGCGCGTAGGCACCACACCGGCGCGTCTCACGACGCGGGAGGCCGGCGACGGCCGGGCGCGGACGGGGTTACTGTGGTCTCGTCATGATGCGCTGTCTCCTCCTCCTTCGCCGCCGCAACGAGGCCCTCCCGAATCGGTAGAGTCCGGCCCCCTCGTTGCGGAGTGTTCGCGCCGGTCGCCCCTTCTGCAGACCGAGGACCTCATGACCAACCTGAGCAACACCGCCAACCAGCAGGCGACGAGCCCGATGCCGTTTGCCCGCTACACGCCGTTCGTGCCCGTCGACGTCCCCGACCGCACGTGGCCGACCAGGAAGGTGGAGAAGGCGCCGCGCTGGCTCTCCACCGACCTGCGTGACGGCAACCAGGCCCTCATAGACCCGATGACGCCCGCCCGGAAGCTCACGATGTTCGAGCTGCTCGTGTCGATGGGCTACAAGGAGATCGAGGTCGGCTTCCCGAGCGCCAGCCAGACCGACTTCGACTTCGTGCGCAAGCTCGTCGAGGAGGACCGGATCCCCGACGACGTACAGATCTCGGTGCTGACCCAGGCCCGCGAGGACCTGATCGAGCGCACCATCGACTCGCTGGTCGGGGCCCCGCGCGCGACCGTGCACCTCTACAACGCCACGGCGCCGCTGTTCCAGCGGGTCGTCTTCAACGTCACCCCCGACGAGTGCCGCAACATCGCCGTTCGCGGCACCGAGATGGTGATGAAGTACGCCGAGGAGCGGCTCGGCGGCCTCGTCGGCAGCGAGGACTTCGGCTACCAGTACAGCCCGGAGATCTTCACCCAGTCCGACACCGACTTCGCGCTGAGCGTCTGCGAGGCGGTCTCCGACGTGTGGCAGCCCGAGGCCGGTCGCGAGATCATCCTCAACCTGCCCGCCACGGTCGAGATGTCGACGCCCAACACCTACGCCGACCAGATCGAGTACTTCGGGCGCGGCCTGACCCGGCGCGAGCACTCCGCCATCAGCCTGCACCCGCACAACGACCGCGGTACCGCCGTCGCCGCCACCGAGCTGGGGCTGATGGCCGGCGCCGACCGGGTGGAGGGGTGCCTCTTCGGCCACGGCGAGCGCACCGGCAACGTCGACCTGGTCACCCTCGGCATGAACCTCTTCAGCCAGGGCATCGACCCGCAGGTCGACTTCGGCGACATCGACGAGGTCCGTCGCACCGTCGAGTACTGCACCAACCTCCCGGTCCACCCGCGCCACCCCTACGCGGGCGACCTCGTCTACACCGCCTTCTCCGGCTCCCACCAGGACGCCATCAAGAAGGGCCTGGAGGACCTCGACAAGAAGGCGGCCGCGCTGGGCGTCGACGTGGGGGAGCTGCCCTGGGAAGCGCCCTACCTGCCGATCGACCCCAAGGACGTCGGCCGCACCTACGAGGCCGTCATCCGCGTCAACAGCCAGTCCGGCAAGGGCGGGGTGGCCTACGTCCTCAAGTCCGAGCACAAGCTCGACCTGCCGCGTCGCGCGCAGATCGAGTTCAGCCGCGTGGTCCAGCAGCGCACCGACACCGAGGGCGGTGAGATCACGCCCGAGGAGATCTGGTCGGTGTTCCGCTCCGAGTACCTCGACCGGGAGACCCCGCTCAAGCTCAACTCGGTCCACACCTCCAGCGCGGCGGGCGAGAAGGACCAGCTCACCGTCGGCGTGTACGTCGACGGCGATCGCCGCGAGCTCACCGGCTCCGGCAACGGCCCGATCAACGCCTTCACCAACGCCCTCAACGAGCTCGTCGAGGCCGAGCAGGCGGCAGGCAACCCTGCCTACGCCTCGCGCGGAGAGGTGCGGGTCCTGGACTACCACGAGCACGCGCTGTCGTCGGGCGGCGACGCCATCGCTGCGGCCTACGTCGAGTGTGCGGTCGGGGAGAAGGTGCTGTGGGGCGTGGGGCTCGACGCCAACATCGTCACGGCGTCGCTGAAGGCGGTCATCAGCGCGGTCAACCGCGGCTGAGGGCCAGCTCCTCGATGCGGAGCACGGAGCCCTCGCGCAGGGGCTCCCAGGTGCCCGTCGGCTCGAAGCCGTGGCGGACGTAGAGCCGGCGGGCTGCGTCGTTGCCCTCGGTGACGTGCAGGTGCGGGGTCCGGCCGATCGTCCGGGCCCACGTCACGACCGTGTCCAGCAGGGCCGACGAGTGGCCGCGGCCGCGTGCCGCCGGAGCAGTCCACATTCCCCAGACGAACGCGACGGAGGAGTCCGGCGGTGCGAACCCGCCGGCCATCGCCACCGTGCCGGTCGCCTCGCGGACGACGTAGGTCGGATTGTTGGTGGCGAGCCGGTCGCGCCAGACCCGGTCGTCGTACGCCTCCACCTCGGCGAGCACCGCCCCGAAGGCCTCCGGTGCGTCAGCGAGCGCGCGGAGCCGGATCTCGCGCAGCTCCACCCAGTCCTCCGGCCCGAGCCGCACGACGACTGCTGAGGTGCTCATCGGGCGAGCGTGCCACCCGTCCGAGCCTCGCGCGACTACATTTCGACCATGTTGGTCAGTGAGCGGATCGGCCAGTTCTTCGTCGAGTCGGACGGAGGACGCGACCGGTTGGAGTACACCGAGTACGGCTCGGGCGACGAGTGGGTGGTGCTGCTGCACGGCCTGCTGATGCCGCGCCGGATGCAGCAGCCGCTCGCCCGCGCGATGGCCGCGCAGGGCCTGCACGTGGTGACCCTCGACCTCCTGGGACACGGCCGCTCCGACCAGCCGGCCGACCCGCTGGTCTACTCGATGACGTCGTTCGGCGAGCAGGTCGTCGCGCTGCTCGACCATCTCGGCGCCGAGCAGGCCGTCGTCGGCGGCACGTCGCTGGGCGCCAACGTCTCCCTGGAGGTGGCCGTCATCGCGCCGGAGCGGGTCAAGGGCCTGATCGTCGAGATGCCGGTGCTCAACAACGCGCTGGTCGCCGGCATCCTCGCGTTCGTGCCGATCATGCTCGCCGCGCGCTACGTGCCGGTCACGGCCAACACCCTGCAGCGGCTGGCGCGGTCGGTGCCCCGCGGGGTCGTCCCGTTCTGGGCCGGCATCTGCCTCGACACCGTCGACCACCGGGCCGACTCGATCGCCTCCGTGCTGCACGGGGTGATCTTCGGCCGCCTCGCCCCGTCGCGCAGCCAGCGTCGCCGCATCCAGGCGCCGGTCTTCCTCGTCGGCCACCCGATCGACCCGATCCACCCCTTCGTCGACGCCGACATGCTGGCCGAGGAGCTGCCGCACGTGCGGTTGGAGCGGGCCACCTCGATCCTCGAGTGGCGGTTCCGCCCGGAGCGGCTGACCACCGCGGCCGCCGACTTCGCGCTGGATTGCTGGCGCGAGCGTCCCGCTGCGACGACGGAGGAGCGCGCCGGGAAGCGCTGACGGCCAGCCTGCAGCGCAGCTCTCACTCCCAACGGCGGATGCGCTGGTAGCGAGGGTTCCACCAGAACCGGTGCACCAGCCGCAACGGCGCCGGCAGCTCCGAGAGGACGCGTCGTACGTCGTCCGGCGAGGCGCCGTCGAGCAGGTAGGGACCCAGCGCGGCGATCTCGCTGTAGGACAGCTCCTTCATCGCGCTCTTGTTCAGCACCGCCCACTCCCGCGTGGTGATGTGCTGACGGATGAGCGGGAAGGCGGCACGCTCCTCGTGTGCCAGGTGCGAGCGGAGCAGCTCGACCACGTCGGAGATGCGCTCCGCAACGGCGTCCGGGGTCGAACCCGGGTCGTCGAACGCCTCCTCCAGGCCCGCCAGCGTGGGATCGATGCGCGCGTGCTCCTCCTCCATGGCGTCGAGCACGGCGAGGTCGTCGGGCCGGTCGGTGAGCTTGTCGCGCAGGAGCGGCCAGATGTGCGTGTCCTCGATCGTGTGGTGGTGGTGCAGGCCGGAGCTGAAGCCGTGCCAGCCGAGCAGCAGCGCGTCGTGCGTCTCCGGGTCGGCCGAGCCGTACCGTTCCGCGGCACGGGCGAGCCGGGCTCCGTCCCGCCGGAACGCGTCGTGCAGGATGCGCATGATCTCCATGTCGTCGTCCGTCAGGGGTGCGGCCGAGGTGGTGGTCATGGGTCCTCCGATCGCCGGTGGTCCTCCAGCGTCGGCGGCAGCCGGGCATTCCTCAATCCCTCGCGCGGGGGGATACTCGCCCCATGGACCGCGGCGGTACCCGCCTCCGTGGGGCGATCCGCGATGCCGCGGAGTCCTCGCCCGACAACGCCGTGTTCCGGCAACGGGCGTTGGAGGCGCTCAGGGCGTCGGTGCCCTTCGACGCCGCGTGCCTGGGCCTGGCCGACCCCGCGTCGATGATGCCCACTTCGCTCACCACCGTGGGCTACGACGACGCGGAGACCTACGCCGCGGTCTTCGACATCGAGTACGGGCCCGTCGACGAGCCGGGACGACTCGACACGATGCGACACCTCGGTGTCCCGGTCCGCACCCTGCGGGAGGCGACCGCCGGGCGGGTGAGGTCGTGCCGCTACTACTCCGACGTGCTTGCCCCGCACGGTCTGCGCGACGAGGTGCGCATGCTCCTGCGCGGGCGGGACGGGCTGGTGTGGGGAGGCTGCACGATGGCCCGGACGCGGGGGACGGTGTTCTCGGACGCGGAGGTGACGCTGCTGGGCTCCGTCGTGACCGAGCTGGGCGATGGCCTGCGCGCGACGTTGTTCCGGGCCTCCGTGGAGGCGCTCCCCGTCAGCCCGGCCGGTCCTGCGGTTGCGGTCGTGACGGGGGAGGACGAGCTGGAGTACGCCACCGACGCGGCTCGGGACTGGCTCGCGCGGCTGGGCTGGGGGTCGGTCGAGAGCCCGATCCCGCTCCTCCCCGGCCTCGCCGCCGCGACCGGGCTGCGGCGCTCCGGCGACAGCATTGCCACGCTGCGTGCGCGGACCCGGGACGGCGAGTGGGTCGTCATCAGGGCGGGGTGGCGGGCACCCGGCGCCGACAGCGTGGTCCTCACGATCGAGCGGGCGCACCTGCCCGAGGTCGTGCCCCTCGCGGCCCTGGCGCACGGCCTGACCCGGCGCGAGACCGAGGTCCTCGCCCGCCTCCTCGCCGGCGACTCCCGCGAGGAGATCGCTCGCGCGCTGTTCATCAGTCCGTGGACGGTGCAGGACCACCTCCGCAGCGTCTACGCCAAGACCGGCACCAGCGGCCGCCGCGGCCTGGTCTCGCTGCTGGTGCGGACCGAGTACGTCCCCCGCCTCGGCGGGCCGGTCGGGGCGGACGGCTGGTTCGTCGGCGAGCCTGCGGCAGGAAACGGGGCGCCGCCACCCACCTGAGTGAGGGTTGCAGCGCCTCAGAGGTGGACAATGGGACCGTGCCCCTCTACCGCGACGAGGCCGTCGTGCTCCGCACCCACAAGCTGGGCGAGGCCGATCGCATCATCACCCTGCTGACCCGTCAGCACGGGCGGGTGCGCGCGGTCGCGAAGGGAGTGCGGCGTACGACGTCACGCTGGGGATCGCGGCTCGAGCCGTTCACCCACGTCGACCTCCAGCTCGCCGAGGGACGCAGCCTCGACGTGATCACGCAGGCCGAGACGCTCGACCCGTTCCACGCGCGGCTGGGGCTCGACTACGACCGCTACACCGCCGGCACGGTGATGCTCGAGACCGCAGAACGGCTGGTCACCGAGGAGAAGGAGCCCGCCGTCCAGCAGTTCCTGCTGCTCGTCGGTGGCCTGCGGGCGATGGCCGGTGCCGAGCACCCCGCCAAGCAGGTCCTCGACTCCTACCTGCTGCGCTCTCTGTCCGTCGCCGGCTACGCGCCGTCGTTCGACCACTGCGTGCAGTGCGGCGTCGAGGGCCCTCACCGCTTCTTCAACCCGTCGGCCGGTGGGGTCCTCTGCGCCTCCGACCGGCTGCCGGGGTCGGCCACGCCCGCCACGGAGACCGTCCACCTGCTCGGGGCGCTCCTTGTCGGCGACTGGCCCGTCGTCCACGCCGCCGAGCCGCGCCACCTGCGCGAGGCGAGCAACCTCGTCTCGGCCTACCTCGCCTGGCACCTCGAGCGCGGCCTGCGCTCGATGGCGTACGTCGAGCGGTGACGGCCGCGCGCACCCTCGGCCGTGCTCGCGGTCACTGACCGACGCCCGCTGACGAAGAACTGCGGCCGTACGACGACCCGGCGGGGGCTCGCGCTGTCGCGCGGCCGCAGTTCTCCAGCTGGCTGGGGCTTCGCCGGGACGGCAAGTCGTGGGTGCGGTCCGGGACGTCATGGAAATCGGCGGTCGGGACCGCCAGAACCCATGACGTCCGCGCCCGACGCGCTCCGGCGACACCTAGGCTGTCCACCGTGAAGCGACAGGTGGCTCCGCCGACCCCGCACCCCAGCGGCGCGACGCCGCCGCCAGTGCCGCGTGACCTCGTGCCCGAGCACGTCGCGATCATCATGGACGGCAACGGGCGGTGGGCCAAGGAGCGCGGCCTGCCCCGCACCAAGGGCCACGAGCAGGGCGAGCACACGCTCTTCGACGTCGTCGAGGGGGCGATCGAGATCGGCGTGAAGGCGATCTCGGCCTACGCCTTCTCCACCGAGAACTGGTCGCGCTCGCCCGACGAGGTGCGGTTCCTGATGGGGTTCAACCGCGACGTGATCCGCCGTCGCCGCGACGAGATGCACGCCCTGGGCGTGCGCGTGCGCTGGGCGGGCCGGGCCCCCCGGCTCTGGAAGTCGGTCATCAAGGAGCTGCAGGTCGCCGAGCAGCTGACGAAGGACAACGACGTCCTCACGCTGACGATGTGCGTCAACTACGGCGGTCGGGCGGAGCTCGCCGACGCCGCCCGCTCGATCGCCCGCGAGGTCGCGGCCGGACGGCTCGACCCGAACAAGGTCGACGAGAAGGTCTTCGCCCGCCACCTCTACGTCCCCGAGCTGCCCGACGCCGACCTCGTCTGGCGCACCTCGGGGGAGCAGCGGCTGTCCAACTACATGCTGTGGCAGGCGGCCTACAGCGAGATGGTCTTCACCGACGTGCTCTGGCCCGACGTCGACCGGCGGCACCTCTGGTCGGCCATCGAGACGTACGCCGGCCGCGACCGCCGCTACGGCGGCGCGGTCCCCAACCAGGCGCCCCAGCAGACCCCCGGCCAGACCCCCGACCAGGCCCCACAGGGCTAGCGGCAGGCGGGGCAGGTCCCGAAGATCTCCAGCGTGTGGCTGATGTCGGCGTAGCCGTGCTCGGTCGCGATCGCGTTGGTCCACCGCTCGACGGCCGGCCCCTCGACCTCGACGGTCGCCCCGCAGGTGCGGCACACGAGGTGGTGGTGGTGCGTGTCGGAGCAGCTGCGCCAGATGGCCTCGCCGTCCTCGTTGCGCAGCATGTCCACCTCGCCGGCCTCGGCGAGCGTCGCCAGCGTGCGGTAGACGGTGGCGAGACCGACCGACTCACCCTGCCGGGAGATGAGGTCGTGGATCTCCTGCGCGCTGCGGAAGTCGTCGAAGCCCGCGAGCGCAGCGGCGACCGCACGGCGCTGGCGGGTCGGCCGGACCGGGGGTCGTGGGGCGGGGTCAGTGCTCGTCATAGTGCTCCCCGTGGACGGCGTGCCGGTGGCCGTCGTGGACGTAGTCGACGTGGTCCTCGTGCGGCACGGCCGGGTGGCCGCAGTCCGCACCGTGCTCGTGCGGGTGCTCGACGGTGACCGTGTGCGTGTGCACCTCGACGCTCGGGAACGGCGACAGCAGCCGGCGCCGACGGCGCAGCCACACGCCGATCGGCCACGTGGAGGCGAACATCGCCAGGGCGAGCAGCACGATGGTCGGGCCGGGCGCCACGGTCGCCCGGAACGACAGGGCCGCGCTGAGCAGCAGCCCGCCGAGGGCCGCGACGACGCCGATGACCATCGCTCCCGCGATCGTGGTGCGGAACGAGCGGGCGAGCTGCTGGGAGGTCGCGACGGGCACCACCATCAGCGCGGACACCAGCAGCAGGCCGACCGTCCGCATGGCGACGGTGACGGTCACGGCCGCGAGCACGGCGATCAGCAGGTTGTACGAGCGCACGCGCAGGCCGGCGACGCGGGCGAAGTCGGGGTCGCTGGACACCGCGAAGAGCTGCGGGAGCAGCCCGAGCGTCGCGACGAGCAGCACCACCGTCAGCCCGAACGTGAACCACACGTCGCCGGCGGTGATGCTGGTGAGCGAGCCGAAGAGGTACGCCTGGAGCTGGGCCGCTCCCTGCCCGGCGAGCCCCGTGATCAGGACGCCCGCAGCCAGTCCGCCGTAGAAGAGCAGGGCGAGCGCCACGTCGCCGTTCGTGTGGCCCCGCTCGCGGATCACCTCGATGAGGACGGCGCCGAGGACGGCGACGACGACGGCGGTCCAGGTCGGGGACGTGTTCGTGAGCAGGCCGACGGCGACACCCGTGACGGCGACGTGGCCGAGGCCGTCACCGAGCAGGGCGAGGCGGCGCTGCACGAGGAACGTGCCGATCGCCGGCGCGGCCAGTCCGGTCAGGAACGCCGCGAGGAGCGCGCGCTGCATGAAGGGCAGCGAGAAGAGGTCGAGGAAGTCGCTCACCGGCCACCGTCCAGCTCGTCGAGCGGCGACCCCACGTGGGGGACGTGGTCGTGCGACCCGGCCAGCGGGTGGTGGTGCCCGTGGGCGTCCTCCTCGTCGAGCGCCGGCCCGTCGTAGGCGACCCGACCGTCGCGCATCACGACCGCGCGGTCGATCAGGGGGGACATCGGGCCGAGCTCGTGCGCGACCAGCACGATGGTGGCGCCGCGGGCCTTGAACGTGGCGAGGGCGTCGGCGAGGGCGCGCTGGTTGCCCAGGTCGACCCCCGCGGTGGGCTCGTCGAGCACCAGCAGGTCGGGCTCGCCGGCCAGCGCTCGGGCGATCAGGACGCGCTGCTGCTGGCCGCCGCTCAGCTGGGACACACCGAGGCCCGCGCGGTCGGAGAGACCGACGACGTCGATGGCGTCGGTGATCGCCCGGCGGTCCTCGCGGGACAGTGGACGGAAGAGGCGCCGCCGGGTGATGCGCCCGGACGCCACGACCTCCCACACGGTCGCGGGCACGCCGGTCGCGGCCGAGGAGCGCTGTGGCACGTAGCCGACCCGCTGCCAGTCGCGGAAGTCGGCGTAGGGGGTGCCGAAGAGGGCGACGCGGCCGCCCGTCATCGGCAGCAGGCCGGTGACGGCACGCACGAGGGTCGACTTGCCCGAGCCGTTGGCGCCCATCAGCGCCAGGAACTCACCGGACCCCACGGTCAGGTCGATCCCACGCAGGACCGGACGGCCGCCGATGGCGACGGACCCGTCCCTGACCTCGACCGGAGGCGCCTCCCTCACCGGCATCCGTTGGCCTTCCGGAGCGCGTCGAGGTTCTGGCCCATGAGGGAACGGTAGTCGTCGTCGGCGGTCTCGTCCGAGAGGCCCTCGATCGGGTCGAGCACCGCGGTCTCGAGGCCGAGGTCGCCGGCGAGGGAGTCGGCCAGCTTGCTGCTCGCGAGGCGCTCGGAGAAGACGGTGGTGATGCCGTCCTCGGTGATCAGCTGCTGGAGCCGGGCGAGGTCGGCCGGCGTGGGCTCGGCGTCGGGGGACAGGCCGGCGATCGCCTCGAACCGGAGGCCGTAGCGGGCGAGGTAGGAGAACGCCTCGTGGCTCACGACCGTCGTCGTGCGCTCGCACTGCGCGAGGCCGTCGGCGTACTCCTGGTCGAGGGTCTCCAGCTCGTCGCGCAGCGCCGCGGCGTTGTCCTCGTACGTCGCTGCGGCATCGGGGTCGAGCTCGGCGAGCCGGTCGGCCACGGCGTCGCCGAGTTCGGCCATCAGCAGCGGGTCCTGCCAGAAGTGCAGGTCGAGGTCGCCGTGGGCGTGGCCGGCCTCGTCGTGCTCGTGCTCGTGCTCGGACGTCGGCACGAGGTCGACGACGTCGGCGGCGTCGACGACCGCGGCCTCGGGTGCGTTGACCTCGACCGTCTCGTCGACGGCGGGCTGGAAGTCGTGCTCGAGCACGACGAGGTCGGCCTCGGCGAGGGCCGCGGTCTGCTGGATGTCGAGCGCGAGGTCGTGCGGCTCGGTGCCCGGGGCGGTGAGGTTGGTGACCTCCCACCCGTCGCCCGCCACCCGCTCGGTGACCCAGGCCAGCGGGTAGAACGCGGCGACCGCCGAGCGACTGTCCCCGGCTCCGTCGTCACCCAGCGCGGCGCAGCCACCGAGGAGGACGGTCGCGGCGAGGGTGGCGGTCAGGACGATGGGCCGAGCAGCGGACAACATGAGAACGATTCTCAGAGTTGGTGAGAACGATTGTCAAACCACCGGGGTAGTCCAGTGCGAAGTGGGTGTCCTCCGGCCCTGGCGACACCCATTCGTCACTGGACTACCCCAGCCCTAGGCTGCTGCCGTGCTCGTCGTCACCCGCCTCCGTGCCCCTGGTCCCGACGACGCGGCGGGGGACGAGCTGCGCCGTGGCCTGCTGCGGGCCCGCGACATCCTCGCCGCGAAGCCCGGCTGGATCGGCGGGGACGTCGGCCGCAACGTCGACGACCCGACGCTCTGGGTGCTGACCACGCGGTGGGAGAACGTCGGCTCCTACCGGCGCGCGCTGGGGTCGTACGAGGGCAAGATGCACGTCCAGCCCCTGATGGTCCACGCGCTCGACGAGCCCAGTGCGTACGAGGTGGTCGAGGAGGGGACCGACCTCAACGAGGCGCAGCCGCGCTCGATAGGCTGACCGCTCGTTTCGTGCGAGCCGGCAGCCAGCCGGCCCGACCGCCCAGACCTGAAGGACCCGCACCGTGGCCAAGCCCGCCCCCACCGCCCTGGACAACGTCGTCTCCCTCGCCAAGCGCCGAGGTTTCGTCTACCCCTGCGGCGAGATCTACGGCGGCACGAAGTCGGCCTGGGACTACGGCCCGCTCGGCGTGGAGCTCAAGGAGAACATCAAGCGCCAGTGGTGGAAGTTCATGGTCACGCGGCGTGACGACGTCGTCGGCCTCGACTCCAGCGTCATCCTGCCCACCCGCACGTGGGAGGCCTCGGGTCACCTGAGCACCTTCAGCGACCCGCTCGTGGAGTGCCAGTCGTGCCACAAGCGTTTCCGCGAGGACCACCTCCAGGAGGACTACGCAGCCAAGAAGGGCATCGACGACCCCGACACCGTCGACATCAACGAGTCGGTCGCCTGCCCCAACTGCGGCACCCGCAACGCGTGGACCGAGCCCCGCCAGTTCAACATGATGCTCAAGACCTACCTCGGCGTGATCGAGGACGAGTCCGGCCTGCACTACCTGCGCCCCGAGACCGCGCAGGGCATCTTCCTCAACTTCGCCAACGTGGTGACCTCCAGCCGCCAGAAGCCGCCGTTCGGCATCGCCCAGATGGGCAAGAGCTTCCGCAACGAGATCACGCCCGGCAACTTCATCTTCCGCACCCGCGAGTTCGAGCAGATGGAGATGGAGTTCTTCGTCAAGCCCGGCGAGGACGACGAGTGGTTCCGCTACTGGATCGAGGAGCGCACCCGCTGGTACGTCGACCTCGGCATCAACCCCGACAACCTGCGCCACTACGAGCACCCCGAGGAGAAGCTGTCGCACTACTCCCAGGGCACGACCGACATCGAGTACCGCTTCGGGTTCTCCGGTCGTGACTTCGAGGAGCTTGAGGGCATCGCCAACCGGACCGACTTCGACCTCAAGCAGCACAGCGAGTTCTCCGGCAAGGACCTGTCCTACTACGACCAGGCCGCCGACGAGCGCTACCTGCCCTACGTCATCGAGCCCGCCGCCGGTCTCACGCGCTCGCTGATGGCGTTCCTGATCGACGCCTACACCGAGGACGAGGCGCCCAACACCAAGGGCGGCGTCGACAAGCGCGTCGTGCTCAAGCTCGACCCGCGCCTCGCGCCGGTCAAGGTCGCGGTCCTGCCGCTGAGCCGCAACGCGGACCTGTCCCCGAAGGCCAAGGCCCTCGCCGCCGAGCTGCGCCAGAACTGGAACGTCGAGTTCGACGACTCCGGTGCGATCGGCCGCCGCTACCGGCGTCAGGACGAGATCGGTACGCCGTTCTGCGTGACGGTCGACTTCGAGACCCTCGACGACGACGCGGTCACGATCCGCGAGCGCGACTCGATGGCCCAGGAGCGCGTCGGCCTCGACCGCATCTCGGCCTACTTCGCCGAGCGGCTCCTCGGCTGCTGAGCGGCGCCGTCGGTGGCGCCCGCTGCGGCGGAGCGCCACGATGTCGTCATGAGACGCACCTCGGTGGTCGCCGCGGCCCTGGCGCTGGTCCTGGGCGGCTGCGCCGGCCAGGAGCCGGAGGGTGACGACGAGCCTGAGGACCCCGCCACCACGGCCGTCGACGACGCCACCCAGCCCGGCACGCAGCTGGAGCTCGGCGAGTCCGCGACCCTCGCGTGGCGCCCCGCCCGCGACGTCGAGGGAGAGCTCGAGCTGACCGTCGACGAGGTCGCCGAGAAGCGCGCGTCCGTCCTCGAGGGCTGGACCAGCGAGGGAGCGGTCCGCCGGGCGCGTCCCTACTTCGTGACGGTGAAGGTCGCCAACACCGGCGAGTCCGACCTCGGCGGCCAGGACGTCCCGCTCTACCTGCGCGACACCGCGGGCACGCTCGGCGCACCGTGGACGCTCGGCGGCGACTTCACCGCCTGCCAGAGCGGTCCGCTGCCCGTGCCGTTCGAGCCCGGCGACGAGACCGACATGTGCCTGGTCTACCTCGTGCCCCACGGCGGCCGGGTCCGCGACCTGGTCTTCCAGCCGACCGAGGACTACGACCCGATCACCTGGTCCGGCGAGGTGCGGACGCCGCGGCGGGGCTGATTTGGGCCGGGCCGGATCCCGCTCCGACAATGGGTCCATGACCGTCGTGCCCACCTCGCTCTCCCTGGGCTCGCTGCGCGTCGAGACCCCCGTCGTGCTCGCGCCCATGGCCGGCATCACCAATGCCGCCTACCGCCGCCTCTGCGCCGAGCAGGGCGCCGGGCTCTACGTCTGCGAGATGATCACCAGCCGCGGTCTCGTCGAGGGCGACGAGACGACCAGGAAGATGCTGGTCTTCGACGAGCTCGAGTCGGTGCGGTCCGTGCAGCTCTACGGCACCGACCCCGTCTACATCGGCAAGGCCGTGGAGATCCTCTGCGCCGACCACGGTGTCGCGCACGTCGACCTCAACTTCGGCTGCCCGGTGCCGAAGGTGACGCGCAAGGGCGGCGGGGGAGCGCTGCCGTGGAAGCGCGGCCTGCTCGGCGAGATCCTCGCGCACGCGGTCGCTGCCGCGGCGCCGTACGACGTCCCGGTGACGATGAAGACGCGCAAGGGCCTCGACGACGACCACCTGACCTACCTCGATGCCGGTCGCATCGCCCAGGAGAGCGGCGTCGCAGCGATCGCCCTGCACGGACGGACGGTGCAGCAGGCCTACTCCGGCCAGGCCGACTGGGACGCCATCGCCGCTCTCGTCGACCACGTCGACATCCCGGTCCTGGGCAACGGCGACATCTGGGAGGCAGCCGACGCCCTCCGGATGGTCGAGCAGACCGGCGCCGCGGGCGTCGTCGTGGGCCGCGGCTGCCTGGGGCGTCCCTGGCTCTTCCGTGACCTGGCCGCGGCCTTCCACGGCGAGGACGTCGCCACCCTCCCCACGCTCGGGGAGGTCAAGGCGATGATGCGTCGCCACGCCGAGCTGCTGTCCGAGCACATGGGGGAGGAGCGGGGCTGCAAGGAGTTCCGCAAGCACGTGACCTGGTACCTCAAGGGGTTCCCCGCCGGCGGCGACCTGCGTCACCAGCTGGCCCTCGTCGACTCCCTCGCCGCCCTCGACGACCTCCTCGCGAGCCTCGACGACACCGCTCCGTTCCCCGAGCGCGAGCTCGGCACGCCGCGCGGTCGGCAGGGCGCTCCGCGCAAGAAGGTGGTCCTCCCCGAGGGGTGGCTCGACGACACCGACGGCCGCGACACGCACCTGCAGGAGGACGTCGACGAGACCACCGGGGGCTGATCCCGCGCCGCCCCTCCGGGCGCGCGGATCCCGTCACGCGTGAGCCGGGACACGCCGGAATTTTCCGGGGGAGATTGGGACAGCGCGAGAATCGTGTGCTTCACTCGATGCTCGCGCCGACGTGGGCACGAGTTCTTCCCCCGTTTCCGGGCTCGTGGATCGGCGCAACGTCCCCCGTCAGCAAGTGCAAAGGAATCAGCGCTGTGGCTCAGCATCGCCACAAGCGGGAAACCCCTGCTACCACCCCCCGTCCGTCTCGGATCCCCCGCTCCGTCCTCGTCTCCGCCCCGCTCGCCGTCGTGGCGACGCTCTCCGCGGTGACCATGGGAGTCCTCGCCGCGGAGCCGGCGACCGACGACAGCCTCCTCGCCTCGTCCGACACCTCCCGGCCGGCCGCCGCGCCCGCCACGGCGTCGGCCGCGGGTTCCGTGGACGACAGCGACAACAGCGCCCTGCGTCGGCGCATCGAGGCGACCACCGTCTCCCGCTCCCAGATCCGCACCGCCGCGAAGGCCGAGGCGGCCGCGCGCGAGGAGATCAGCGTGGACCGGAAGGCGCGCCGGCTCGCCAAGAAGCTGGACGACACCGTGTGGACCACGGACGTCCTCAACCTCTGGGACGGCCCCTCGGAGAAGTCCGACAAGCTCGGTGTCATCGCCGCCCTGAAGCAGGTCTCCGTGACCGGCCGCGAGCAGCTCGGCCGCACCCAGGTGGTGATCGACGGCCAGTCGCGCTGGGTCACCTCGGACTACCTGAGTGCCGAGAAGCCGAAGCCAGAGCCCGTCGAGCCGAAGGAGCCGGCCGGCCCGAGCCTGGGTGGGGCCTGCACCAACGGCTCGTCCATCGACGCCGGTCGCGCGTCGCTCTACGACATCCACGACGTGGTGTGCGCCAACTGGCCCGAGATCACCAGCTACGGCACCTGGCGTGGTGACGGCGAGCACGGCCAGGGCCGTGCCATCGACATCATGGTCAGCGGCGAGACGGGCTGGGCCATCGCCAACTTCCTGCGCGCCAACTACGCCGCGCTGGGGATCGAGTACATCATCTACTCGCAGAACATCTGGTCCGTGGAGCGCTCCGGCGAGGGCTGGCGCGGGATGTCCGACCGTGGGTCGACGACCGCCAACCACTACGACCACGTGCACGTCACGGTCTACTGACCCGCGCCGCGGCCGGCGTCCTCGGTGCTCGCTAGGCTGACCGGCCGATGAGCATCGAGGACGCGTACGACGACTCCGCGCGCGAGCGCGTCGTCGCCGAGCCGCCCAAGCGGGTGGAGGCGCCGGTGCGCCTGGCGTTCGAGCGCGACCGGGCGCGGGTGGTCCATGCGGCCGCGTCGCGCCGGCTCGCAGCCAAGACGCAGGTCGTCGGACCGCAGACCGACGACTTCGTCCGCAACCGCCTCACGCACAGCCTCGAGGTGGCCCAGGTCGCGCGCGACCTGGCCCGGGCCATCGGGACGCACCCCGACATCGCCGAGACCGCGGCGCTCGCCCACGACCTCGGCCACCCGCCGTTCGGGCACAACGGCGAGCGGGTGCTGGCCGAGCTCAGCGCCGACTGCGGTGGCTTCGAGGGCAACGCGCAGACCCTGCGCCTGCTGACGCGGCTGGAGTCGAAGACCTTCGACGCCGACGGTCGCTCGGTCGGGCTGAACCTGACCCGCGCGACGCTCGACGCCTGCACCAAGTACCCGTGGGGCCGCGCGGAGGCGACCGGTCCCCACGGGGTGCACGCCGACGGCACGCCACGGGTCGTGGTGAAGTTCGGCGTCTACGACGACGACCGTCCCGTCTTCGACTGGGTGCGGGCCGGGGTCGAGGGTCGCCGGCGCTGCCTGGAGGCGCAGGTGATGGACCTCGCCGACGACGTCGCCTACTCGGTGCACGACGTCGAGGACGGCATCGTGGCCGGTCGTCTCGACCTCACCCGGCTCGACCGGGACGCCCTCTGGGAGACGGTCCGCTCGTGGTACCTGCCCGGGGCCGACGATGCCGCCCTCGACGCGGCGCTCGCCGACCTGCGCGCCGTCGGCAGCTGGCCCCGGTCGCCGTACGACGGGAGCAGGCGCAGCCTCGCTGCCATCAAGAACCTCACCAGCGACCTCATCGGCCGCTTCTGCGGCAGCGTGCAGCAGGCGACCCTCGCCGCGGCGGCGGGGGAGCCGCCCGCGCGGCACCGCGCCGACCTCGTCGTCCCCGAGGCGACCGAGGTCGAGATCGGGGTCCTCAAGGGGATCGCCGCCCACTACGTCATGCAGGCCGACGACCGCGTGGCGCTGATGCAGCGCCAGCGCCAGCTCGTCGCGGAGCTCGTCGAGGCACTGTGGGAGCGTGGGGTCGACGGGCTCGACCCGGTGTTCGTGGAGGACTGGGAGCGGGCCGGCGACGACGCCGGGCGGCGGCGCGTGGTCGTGGACCAGGTCGCCTCGCTCACCGACGCCAGCGCGGTCGCGCGTCACGCCGCGCTCGCCTGAGGCACGCGCTCGCCCGAGGCACCCGGCCGACCGGCCGGGCACCTCAGGTGCACGCCCTACGGCAGGTTGCCCTGGGGGTAGGGGTCGTCCTGCCGCGCGGTGCTGTCGGGGTGCAGCTGATCCTCGAGGTCGGAGCGGTGGTCACCACTGGTGCCGGACGGCGTCACCTTGTCGGCGGCCGTGCTGGCAGCCGAGGCGACCTTGTCCTTCACCACGGGGGCCTTGTCCTTGGCGAGGTCGGCGGCCTGGTGCGCCTTCTCCTGGACCCGCGGGTCCTCCTTGACGCGGGTGGCCGTCCGCTTGATCTGTTCGTAGCGCTCCCGGCCGGCGCGGGCGCCGAGCACGTAGCCGACACCTCCGGCGACGAGCAGCATGAGCTTCTTCATGGGGGTCTCCCTTCCCTGGTTGGTCGGTGGTCCTCAGCCGTCGCGGCGCCGTCGCCACAGCAGCAGCACGACGGCCATCGCCACCAGCGAGCCGGCAGCGGCGAGCACCTCGGTGCGCGGCTTGCCGGTGTCGGTCGTGGCGCTGTCCTTGAGCGAGGCCACCTTCTGCTGGGCCTGCGACTTCACGTCGAGCTTGGCGGCGAGCTGGTCGACGGTCTCGGCCAGCTGCTCGCGCTGCGCCGCGATCTCGGCCTCGAGCTGCTCGGGCGTCCGGCTGGACGTCTGGCTGGGCGTCTGGTCACTCACGGGTGGTCTCCCTTCACCGTCGCGATGTCCTCCTTCAGCCCCTGGATCGCCCGCTCGGGAGCGGGCGGCCCGGCCTCGGCGACCTTGTTCCTGCCGACCAGGGCGGCCACGGCGGCCCCGGCGAGCAGGACGAGCGCCACGATGAGGGCGGCCAGCCAGGCGTCGACGACGAGGGCGAGCGCGAGGATGGCCATCGCCACGAGCGACCCGATCGCGAAGAACGCGAGGAGGCCGGCGACGCTGAACATGCCGATCCCGACGCCCGCCCGTTTGCCCTTCTCGGCGACCTCCGCCTGGGCGAGGCGCATCTCCGAGCGGATGAGCTCGGGGAGCTGCTGGGTGAGCTGGTGGACGAGCGCGCCGAGGGTCTGGTCCTGGGGCTGACCCTCTGGCGCCCGGTGCTGAGCGGTCATGATTCGACCTTCCCAGACGCGCCCACGGGGCACCAGCGGCGTACGCCCCAAGGGGTGGCCGGTCCACAGGATCGAGGCGCCGACGGGCTTTGTGGAGACTCCGCCGTGCTCGTGGGAGGGCGCCCGTAGACTCCCGGGCGTGGCAGGCCGGATTCGCGACGACGACATCGCCGAGGTGCGCGAGAAGGCGCGGATCGACGACGTCGTCTCGGGCTACGTCACGCTCAAGCGCGCCGGCGGCGGGTCGCTCAAGGGGCTGTGCCCCTTCCACGACGAGAAGACCCCGTCGTTCAACGTCAACCCCGCACGCCAGTTCTTCCACTGCTTCGGCTGCGGCGAGGGCGGTGACGTCATCTCCTTCCTCATGAAGGTCGACGGGCTCACCTTCACCGAGGCCGTCGAGCGGCTCGCGGAGAAGTTCGGTGTGCAGCTGCGGCGCGAGGACGGCGACGACGAGCCCGTACGCCCCCGCGGACCGGCGCGCGGGAGGCTCATCGAGGCCCACAAGGTCGCCCAGGAGTTCTACGCCGAGCAGCTGGCCGGCCCCGACGCGGTGGTGGCGCGGCGGTTCCTGCACGAGCGCGGGTTCGACCAGTCGGCGGCCGCGACCTTCGGTGTCGGCTTCGCGCCGCGCGACGGCGAGGCGCTGGTGCGTCACCTGCGCGGTCGACGGTTCAGCGACGAGGAGTCGGTCGCGGCCGGTCTCGTCGCGCACGGTCGCTCCCACTACGACCGTTTCCGCGGCCGGCTCGTGTGGCCGATCCGTGAGGCCAACGGCGACACGATCGGCTTCGGCGCGCGCCGCATCTTCGACGACGACCGGATCGAGGCGAAGTACCTCAACACCTCCGAGACCCCGCTCTACAAGAAGAGCCAGGTGCTCTACGGCATCGACCTGGCCCGCCGCGACATGGCGCGTACGTCCCAGGCCGTCGTCGTCGAGGGCTACACCGACGTGATGGCCTGCCACCTGTCCGGGGTGCCGACCGCCGTGGCGACGTGCGGCACGTCGTTCGGCGACGAGCACGCGCGGGTGCTGCGGCGGTTCCTGCACGACCACGAGGAGTTCCGCGGCGAGGTGATCTTCACCTTCGACGGCGACGCGGCCGGCCAGAAGGCTGCGATCCGCGCCTTCGCGGGCGACCAGAACTTCGTCTCCCAGACCTACGTCGCCGTGGAGCCGTCCGGTCTCGACCCGTGCGACCTGCGCATCCAGCAGGGCGACGGGGCGGTGCGCGAGCTGGTCGCCCGGCGGGTGCCGCTCTACCGCTTCGTGCTCAGCAACGTCGTCGGCAAGTACGACCTCGACCGGGCCGACGGCCGCGTCGACGCGGTCCGCGAGGCCGCGCGGCTGGTGACCTCGATCCGCGACAGGTCCAAGGTCGACGCCTTCTCACGCGAGCTCGCCGGCATGGTCGGCGTGGA
>DASTPB010000186.1:0-10401 GCA_035762385.1 Nocardioides sp.
TCGATCCCGTCCCGCAGCAGGTAGACGTAGGACGCCGGGACGAGGGCGAAGCGGTCGGTCACGCGGCCACCGTAGCCACGCTGCGACAATCGGGGCATGCCTCGTCCGGTCGTCGCCCTCGTCGGCGCCACGGCGTCCGGCAAGACCGGCCTGAGCCTCGACCTCGCGGAGCGGCTCGGGGGAGAGGTGGTCAACACCGACGCGATGCAGGTCTACCGCGGGATGGACGTGGGCACGGCCAAGCTGCCCGTCGCGGAGCGGCGGGGTATCCCGCACCACCTGCTCGACCTGTACGACGTCACCGCACCCGCCACCGTCGCGCTCTTCCAGGGCTGGGCGCGCGACGCGATCGCCGACATCCGCGGCCGCGACGCCACCCCGGTGCTGGTCGGCGGCTCGGCTCTCTACACCCGCGCGATCCTCGACCGCTTCGAGTTCCCCGGCACCGACGACTCCCTGCGCCGCGAGCTCGAGGCCGAGCTCGAGCAGGTCGGCAGCCCAGTCCTGCACCGGCGGCTGGCGGGCGTCGACCCCGAGGCGGCCGCCCAGATCCTGCCCGACAACGGCCGCCGCGTCGTCCGGGCCCTCGAGGTCATCGCGCTCACGGGCCGCCCGTTCAGCGCCAGCCTCCCGCGCTTGGAGTACGTCGATCCGCTCACGGTGCAGGTCGGCGTCGACATCGACCGGCCGACGCTCGACGCGCGGATCGCCCAACGGGTCGAGGAGATGTTCGCCGGCGGGCTCGTCGAGGAGGTCGAGGCCCTGCTCCGCAGCGGTCTTGCCGACGCGCGCACCGCGTCGCGGGCCATCGGTTACCGCGAGGTGATGGGCTACCTCGCGGGCGACCGCAGCCTCGCCGAGGCGATCGAGCAGACGACGGTCGCCACCCGCCGCTTCGCCCGCCGCCAGGACTCCTGGTTCCGCAAGGACCCGCGCATCGTGTGGGTCGCGTACGACGACCCCGACCGCGTGGACAAGGCGGTCGCGGCCGTGGAGGCCTTGCTCGGGTAGGGCACTCGCTCGCGCGCGATGTCGGTGGTCGGTGCCATGGTGGGCCGATGGCGACGATCTACTACACCGGCTGCACGCTCGACGGCTTCATCGCGACCGACGACCACTCGCTCGACTGGCTGACCTCCCGCGACATCGACAACGACGGGCCGATGGCCTATCCCGCGTTCCGCGAGCGGCTCGGCGCCTGCGTCATGGGCGCCACGACGTGGCAGTGGATCCTCGACCACGACGACGACCCGTGGGGTCCGCTGCCGACGTGGGTGATGACCCACCGCACCTTCCCGGAGGCGCCCGCGAGCGTCCGCTTCGACCGCGACGACGTGCCGCGCGTGCATGCCGAGATGACGGAGGCCGCCGACGGCAAGGACCTGTGGGTGGTCGGTGGCGGCGAGCTGGTCGGGCAGTTCCACGACGCCGGCCTGCTCGACGAGGTGTGGATCCAGTACGCCCCGGTGACCGTCGGTAGCGGCGCACCCGTGCTGCCCCGCCACGTCGAGCTGCGCCTGGAGGACGTCGCCCGCAACCGCGACTTCATGTGCGGGCGCTACTCGGTCGTCCCCTGAGACCGGGTCGGCCCTCGCGGATGCCGTTCCCGCACCCGCAGGGGTGTGACGACTCCCCCCACCCGGCGGCACGGTAGGACGATCGTCGTCTCGGAGGTCACTCATGCACCCACGCACCCGTCGTCAAGCAGCAGCCGTCGCGGCCTCGAGCGGCCTCGCCGTCGCTGCGGCTCTTCTCGTCCCTGCCTCGTCGGCGGCCCCGCCGGCCGCCTCGGTCGCCTCCTCGGTGGACGACGGCCAGGCACGTCCGACCGCGAAGGTCCCGACCGCCGTGGGCAAGGGCGGCGCGATCAGCACGGTCGATCCTGAGGCCAGCGCCGCGGGACTCAGGGTGCTGCGCAAGGGCGGCAACGCGGTCGACGCCGCGGTCGCCGCCGCTGCGACGCTCGGCGTGACCGAGCCCTACAGCGCGGGCATCGGCGGAGGCGGCTACTTCGTCTTCTACAACGCGAAGACGGGCAAGGTCCGCACGATCGACGGTCGCGAGACCGCGCCGGCGAAGATGCCGACCAACGCCTTCATCGACCCCGCCACCGGCCAGCCCTACAGGTTCACCCCCGAGCTCGTCACGAGCGGCGTCTCGGTCGGCACCCCCGGCACCGCCGCGACCTGGGACCGCGCACTCGAGAGGTGGGGCACCTGGACGATGGCCGAGGCGTTGGAACCGGCGATCAAGGTCGCCACCCGGGGCTTCAAGGTCGACGAGACGTTCCGTCAGCAGACCCTCGACAACGAGGAGCGGTTCCGCGCCTTCCGGGCCAGCCGCAAGCTGTTCCTGCGCGGCGGTGACGCGCCCGCCGTCGGCAGCATCTTCCGCAACCGCGCGCTCGCACGCACCTACAAGCGGCTCGGCGCCGGCGGCCTGCCGTACTTCTACAAGGGCGACCTGGCCGCGTTGATGGTCGACGTCGTACGCCACCCGCGCACCACGCGCACGACCACCCTGCCCGTCCCGCCCGGCCATCTCAGCCGCAAGGACCTGCGCACCTACGAGGTCAAGGACCAGAAGCCGACCCGGGTGGACTACCGCGACTACGACGTCTACGGGATGGCGCCGTCGTCCTCGGGTGGCACCACGGTCGGCGAGGCGCTCAACATCCTCGAGCGCTACCCCCTCGGCAGCGTCGGCACGACGGCCGCGCTGCACCACTACCTCGAGGCGAGTGCGCTGGCGTTCGCCGACCGCGGCGCCTACCTCGGCGACCCGGCGTTCGTCGACGTACCGACGAAGAAGCTCCTCGGCGACCGGTTCGCAGCCGAGCGTGCCTGCTCCCTCGACCCGAACCAGGCGGCCACGAAGCCGGTCCCGGCCGGCAACGTCGCGTCGTACGACGGCGTGTGCGGCCGCGCCGCCGCGAAGGGCAGCGTCGACGCCGACACGGAGAACATCTCGACCACCAACCTCACGGTCGCCGACAAGTGGGGCAACGTGGTCGAGTACACCCTCACCATCGAGCAGACCGGTGGGTCGGGCCAGGTCGTGCCGCGCCACGGCTTCCTGCTCAACAACGAGCTCACCGACTTCTCCACGGTCTACAGCGCGACCGACCCCAACCGGATCCAGCCGGGCAAGCGGCCGCGCAGCTCGATGTCGCCGACCATCATCCTCAGGAACGGCAAGCCCTTCATGGCCCTCGGCTCGCCCGGCGGCTCGACGATCATCACGACGGTCCTCCAGATGATCGTCAACCGGGTCGACCTGGGCATGAGCGTCGAGGAGGCGATCGCCGCGCCGCGCGCCACCCAGCGCAACACCGCCAACGTGACGTCGGAGCCGGCCTTCATCGCCGCCTACGGACCTGCGCTGACCGCGCTGGGCCACAAGCTCGTCCCCGCCGGGGACGCGCTGACCAGCGCAGCCGAGATCGGCGCCGCGACGGCGATCGAGTTCGGACGGCGCGGCCGGATGACGGCGGTCGCGGAGCCGGATCGTCGCGGCGGAGGCTCCGCCAAGGTGGTCGACCCGCGTTAGCCGAGGCTCGGGGTGGGACACTCGGCGCGTGAGCTACCCCTTCCTCAAGGGCCACGGCACGGAGAACGACTTCGTGGTCCTGCCCGATCCCGACGGCACGGTCCACGGCGAGCTGTCCGCGGAGCGCGTGCGGGCGCTGTGCGACCGTCGTTCGGGCATCGGCGGCGACGGCGTGCTGCGGGCGGTGCGTGACGGCGACGGGTGGTTCATGGACTACCGCAACGCCGACGGGTCGGTGAGCGAGATGTGCGGCAACGGGGTCCGGGTCTTCGCGCGCTACCTCCACGAGCGTGAGGCGGAGGCGTTCCCGATGCGCATCGGCACCCGCGCCGGCGTCAAGGTCGTGGACCGGGCCGAAGACGAGCTCACCGCCGACATGGGCCGCCCGGAGGTGCTGGGCGAGACGGAGGTGTCGGTGATGGGGCGGACGTGGCCGGCGCTCCACGTCTCGATGGGCAACCCGCACGCCGTGGCCTACGTCGACAACCTCGCCGAGGCGGGCCCGCTGCTCGAGCCGCCGGAGCACGACGACGGGGTCTACCCCGACGGGGTGAACGTCGAGTTCGTGGTGCGCCGCGGGGAGCGCCACGTCGCGATGCGCGTGCACGAGCGGGGGTCGGGGGAGACCCGCTCCTGCGGCACCGGCGCGTGCGCGGCGGCGGTGGCCACGGCGCTGGCCGACGGAGCGCCCCGCGGGACGACGTACCGCGTGGACGTCCCGGGCGGGACGCTCCACGTGGTGTGGACCGAGGACGACCGGGTCTTGATGACCGGCCCCGCCGTGCTGGTGGCCGAGGGCGTCACCGACCTCTGATCACCGCTCGCGCAGCAGCGTGAGCACCTCGTCGAGCTTGCCGTCGACCGCATCGAAGCGCTTGTCGTGGCCGTCGAGGCGCTGGTCGATGCCATCGAGGCGTTGGTCGATGCCATCGAGGCGTTGGTCGACGCCGTCGAAGCGCCGGTCGAGCTCGTCGAGCCGGCCGCCGTGACGCGTTTGCGTGAACGAGATGGTCGAGAGCAGCTCGTAGATGGACTGGACGTCGTTGTCCAAGCGACGTACCTTCCGCTCGAGCTCCTGGGGCGTCATCGTCATGCCCTCGAATGTAGGCCGCCACTGTGCCACGCGACAGGGGCCCGTCGCGATCTGTGGACGGACGGCTCCTAGGATCCCGGGCCATGGACATCACCGGATCCACCGCCATCGTCACCGGCGGCGCGAGCGGCATCGGCGCCGCCGTCGCCCGCGCCCTGGCCGAGAGGGGTGCGACGGTCCTCGTCGCGGACCTCAACGCCGAGAAGGGCGAGGCGCTGGCCGCCGAGATCAGCGGTGTCTTCGCCTCCGTCGACGTCACGAAGACCGAGCAGGTCGCGGCCGCCGTCGAGGCGGCCGCCGAGATCGCCCCGCTGCGCGCCTGCGTCAACTCCGCCGGCATCGGCTGGGCCCAGCGCACGATCGGCCGCGACGGGCTGCTCGAGCAGGCGCACGACCTGGACGCCTTCCGCCGGGTCGTCGAGATCAACCTCATCGGCACCTTCGACATGACCCGCCAGGCCGCGACCGTGATGAGCCGCAACGAGCCGGACGCCGACGGCCAGCGCGGCGCGATCGTCAACCTCGCCTCGGTCGCCGCGTTCGACGGCCAGATCGGCCAGGCCTCCTACTCGGCGTCCAAGGGCGGCGTCGTCGGCATGACCCTCCCCGTGGCGCGCGACCTGTCGGCAGCCGGCATCCGGCTCAACACGGTGGCGCCCGGGCTGATCGACACCCCGATCTACGACGCCTTCCCGAACCCCGACGAGTTCAAGGCCAACCTCGGCCAGAACGTGCTCTTCCCCAAGCGCCTCGGCCGCCCCGAGGAGCTCGCCAGCATGGTCGTGGAGTGCCTGACCAACTCCTACATGAACGGCGAGACGATCCGCGTCGACGGCGGCATCCGGATGCCACCCAAGTGACGGCTGTCCCCTACCGGCACCCGCCTGACTGGTCCAGACCGACGTCCGCGTTTCGGGCGATCTGGGCACAGGGCGCCCGAAAGGGTGGATGGTGCAGGTGGGAAGCAAGCAGCACAGCCTGTGGGGGGCGAACGATGACCAACGTGGTGGAGCCGCGCGCAGCGGCGACCAGCAACGACGACAGTGAGCTCGCGTCGCTCGTACGACGATGGGTGGGCGCGCGCCGTGGGGGTGCCCTGCGCGCCGCGCCGCAGCCGCCCGCCGAGCCCGAGCCGGCACCGGACGCCGTCACGCCCTCGCCGACTGCTGTCGGCACGACCGAGCGGCCGGCGCCTGTCGCCCCCGCTCCGCGCCTGCTGCCGAGGCGCCCGGCCAGCGAGGGGCTCGACCAGGCCAGGCGCGTGGCCGTGCTGATCGACGCCCGCCGGGTCTCTGCGGACGCCGCCGCGGGGCTGCTCGACCGGCTGCCCGGGCGCGGATCGGTCACGGTGTGCCGTGCCTACGCCGACTGGACTGCCTCCGACCTCGGGTCGTGGGCCGAGCACCTGCGACGCCAGGGCCTGCACTCCTTCCACCAGTTCGCCGACGACGACGAGCAGGCGCGTGTGGCGCTGGCCATCGACGCGGTCGACATCGCGCGCGAGGCCTCGGTCGACGAGGTGGTCCTGGCCGGTGACATGACGTCGATGCTGCCGCTGCTGCACCGCCTGCACGCGGCCGGCGTACGCGTCGTGGTGGTGGGACCGGGGCACACGCCGCACGACGTGCGCGCCGCGTGCGACGAGTTCGTCGACGAGTCCACGCTCGTCGGGGCACCCACGGTGCCGGCCGGGCGGCACCGCGCCTGACGGGGTGCGCCCGTCAGCCCTCGGCGAAACCGTTCGCGCAGGTGAGGTCGCGCGACCTACCCTTGTCGGCATATGACGAACGCACCTGACTTCAACCTGCGCGACGCGCTCGACGCCACTCGCGGCTGGGACGACGAGACGATCGAGCTCGACGACGACCTGCTCGACGAGGCTCCGAGCGACGACTTCGAGTCCGGCTACGCCGACGACTACGCCGACGACTACGACGACGCCGACCCCGAGGAGCTCACCCTCGGCGCGCAGGAGCTGGCCGAGCGGCACGCCCTGCGCCGCGTCGCGAGCCTGCGCACCGAGCTCGAGGACATCACCGAGGTCGAGTACCGCCAGCTCCGCCTGGAGAAGGTCGTGCTCGTCGGTGTCTGGACCGAGGGCTCGGTCACGGACGCCGAGAACTCCATGGCCGAGCTCGCGCTGCTCGCCGAGACCGCCGGCTCCGAGGTGCTCGAGGCCGTCTTCCAGCGCCGTCAGAAGCCCGACCCGGCGACCTACATCGGTCGCGGCAAGGTCGAGGCGATCCGCGAGATCGTCCAGGCCACGGGTGCCGACACCGTGATCTGCGACGGCGAGCTCGCGCCGAGCCAGCTGCGCAACCTCGAGGACAGGATCAAGGTCAAGGTCGTCGACCGCACCGCCCTGATCCTCGACATCTTCGCGCAGCACGCGAAGTCCAAGGAGGGCCAGGCGCAGGTCGAGCTGGCGCAGCTGCAGTACATGAAGCAGCGGCTGCGCGGCTGGGGCGGCAACCTGTCCCGGCAGGCGGGTGGCCGCGCTGCCGGCGGTGAGGGCATCGGTGGCCGCGGTCCCGGTGAGACCAAGATCGAGACCGACCGCCGCCGGATCAACACCAAGATCGCCAAGCTGCGCCGTGAGCTCAAGGAGATGCGCGGCACGCGCGAGGTCAAGCGCCAGTCGCGCCGTCGCAACCACGTGCCGAGCGTCGCGATCGCCGGCTACACCAACGCCGGCAAGTCCTCGCTGCTCAACCGCCTCACCGACGCCGGAGTCCTGGTGGAGGACGCGCTCTTCGCGACCCTCGACCCCACCACGCGTCGTACGACGACCAGCGACGGCCGCGTCTACACGATGTCCGACACCGTGGGCTTCGTCCGCCACCTGCCGCACGACCTCGTCGAGGCGTTCCGCTCGACGCTGGAGGAGGTCGCCGACGCCGACCTGCTGCTCCACGTCGTGGACGGGTCGCACCCCGACCCCGAGGGGCAGATCGCCGCCGTGCGCGAGGTTCTCGCCGAGATCGGCGCGACCAAGGTCCCCGAGATCATCGTGGTCAACAAGGCCGACGCGGCCGACCCGTTGGTCATCGACCGGCTCCGGCGCCGTGAGCCGCACAGCGTGGTGGTCAGCGCCAAGACCGGTGAGGGCATCGAGGAGGCCCTGAAGACCATCGAGTCCGAGCTGCCCCGCCCGCAGGTCGAGTTCGACGTGCTGCTGCCCTACGAGCGCGGCGACCTGGTCAACCGGATCCACCAGGAGGCCGAGATCGGCTCGATGGAGCACACCGGCGACGGCACCCTCGTCGTCGGCCGGGCCAACGCCGACCTCGCCGGCGAGCTCGAGGCCTACGCGCGCTGACCGCGGGGCCCCGACCGGGTTGATGCACCGCCGCCGCCCGTGACGGCGTACAGTCGCTGGCGTTTTGTGTCACGGGACACCCGGAACCTTCCGCCACGGCCGCCCGTTGACCCGTCCGGGCCCGGATTCGGGCGTTCGAAGTCTTGTCATGGAGGATGTCGCGCATGTCACGTGGTGTCTGGGTCCGCTTCATCCTCGTCGTCGGCCTCCTGGTCGGGTGCGTGGCGCTCGCCGTCAACGTCAAGCCGAACCTCGGCCTCGACCTCCGCGGCGGTGCCCAGTTCATCTTCGAGGCCGAGGGCACCGACCAGACCCCCGCCAACGCCGAGAACGTCGACAAGACCCTCGAGGTCCTGCGCGGCCGTGTGGACGCCCTCGGCGTCGCCGAGTCCACGCTGGTGCGCCAGGGTGAGAACCGGATCCTCGTCGAGCTGCCCGGCGTCACCAGCGACGAGGAGGCGCAGCAGGCCGAGGAGCGCATCGGCAGCACCGCCAAGCTGACCGTCCACGAGGTCGTCGGCACCGCCCAGCCGGACTCCGAGCCCACCAAGAAGGGCAACCAGATCCTGCCGTCCGACCAGGGCGACACGATCGAGGTCGGCCCGACCGTCATCCAGGGCGAGGAGGTCACCGGAGCGAGCGCGCAGCAGCCGGACAACAGCGTCGACTGGGTCGTCGGGATCGACTTCAACGGCAAGGGTGGCGACACCTGGGCCGACATCACCGGCAAAGCCGCCTGCAACCCCGACGGCGACCCCAAGCGCCGCATCGCGATCGTCCTCGACGGTCAGGTGATCTCCTCCCCGCAGGTGGAGACCACGGTCGGCTGCGACGTCGGCATCCGCGGCGGCAGCACCCAGATCACCGGCAACTTCACCTCGACCGAGGCCAAGGACCTCGCCGCCCTCATCGAGGGCGGTGCGCTGCCGCTCGAGCTGACAGCGATCTCCGACCGCCTCGTCGGTCCCTCGCTGGGCGCCGCGGCCATCGACGCCTCCATCGAGGCCGGCATCATCGGCATCGCGCTCACCGGCCTCTTCATCGTCTTCGTCTACCGCCTCGTCGGCTTCGCCGCCACGCTCGCCCTGGCGTCGTACGCCCTGCTCGCCTACGCGATGCTCGTGGGGCTCGGCTCGACGCTGACGCTGCCCGGACTCGCGGGATTCGTGCTCGCCATCGGCATGGCGATCGACGCCAACGTCCTGGTCTTCGAGAGAGCGAGGGAGGAGTACGTCGCCTACCCGTCGGCTGGTCTGAGACGGGCGCTGTCCGTCGGCTTCAACAAGGCGTGGAGCGCGATCATCGACTCCAACGTCACCACCCTGCTGGCCGCCGGCCTGCTGTTCTTCCTCGGCTCCGGCCCGATCAAAGGCTTCGGTGTCACCCTGACGATCGGTGTCATCGCCTCGATGATCTCGGCGCTCATCATCGCCCGGGTCCTGTGCGACCTCGCCGTGTCCAACAAGTGGGTGGCCCGTCGTCCCGCGGTCAGCGGCCTGAGCCACCTCGGCAAGGTGCGGACCTGGCTGGACCGCAAGGACCCCCAGCTGATGAAGCGTCGCAAGACGTGGCTCGCCGTGACCGGCGCGGCCCTGGTCCTCGCGATCGCCGGCATCGTCACCCAGGGCCTGCAGCTCGGTGTCGAGTTCACCGGTGGCCGCCAGCTCGACTACTCGGTCAGCCGGGACATCACGGTCGACGAGGCCCGTCAGGCCGTCGCCGACGCCGGCTTCCCCGAGGCCGTCGTGCAGACCGCCGACACCGCCGACTTCACCGTGCGGACCGGCGCGATCTCCAACGACGACGAGCAGCGGATCGAGCGGGAGCTCGAGGCTGTCGGCGGCAGCGTCGACAAGGTCGACGACCAGCAGATCGGCGCATCGCTCGGCGAGCAGCTGCGCAACAACGCGCTGATCGCCTTCGGTGTCGCCTTCCTGGCCCAGCTGCTCTACCTCGCGATCCGGTTCAAGTGGACCTTCGGTGTCTCCGCGGTGCTCGCGATGGCGCACGACGTGGTCCTCGTGGTCGGCCTCTTCGCGTGGCTGCAGAAGCCGATCGACGGCATCTTCCTCGCCGCCGCGATGACCATCGTGGGTCTGTCGGTCAACGACACCGTGGTCGTCTTCGACCGCATCCGCGAACGCTGGTGGGGCTCGAAGCCCGACGACGAGTTCATCGACGTCGCCAACACAGCGGCCGTCGAGACGATCCCCCGCACCGTCAACACCGGTCTCGGCTCGATGTTCATCCTGGCCGCGCTCGTCTTCCTCGGCGGCGACTCGCTGCAGGACTTCGCGATCGCGCTCCTCGTCGGCCTCATCGTCGGCACCTACTCCTCGGTCATCGTGGCCACCCCGCTCCTCACCTACTTCCACGAGAAGTGGCCGATGAGCCGGGTGAAGAAGGAGAAGGTCGAGCGCGCGCCCGAGGACTCCGGCGC
>DASTPB010000187.1:0-2590 GCA_035762385.1 Nocardioides sp.
CGGTCGCGCTGGATCCGGCGAGGGCCTCCTCGGTCGCGGTCGCCCGCAGCGGCGGCGACCCCATGTTGGTCAGGCCCACGCGTGCCTCGTCGATCGAGCCCCTCACGGTTGCGGCGACCGCGACGATGGGCCACTGGTGGGCGACGCGCACGAACTTCTCGTAGTGCGCCCCCCAGCCGGTGTGGTTGGGGATCCGGACCTCGGTGAGGATCTCGTCGTCGCCGATGGCGGTCTCGAAGAGGTCCACGAAGAAGTCCGCTGCCTCGACCGTGCGGGTGCCGCCGGGTCCGGCGATGACGAACTGCGCACCCAGCGCGAGCGCCGGTGCGCCGAGGTCACCGGCCGGGTCGGCGTGCGCGAGCGCCCCGCCGAAGGTGCCGCGGTGCCGGATCTGCGAGTCCGCCACCTCCGCGGCCGCCTTGGAGATCAGCAGGGCGTGCTCCTTGACCAGGCCGTCGTCGCGCACGTCGTGGTGGGTGGTCATCGCGCCGATCACGATGGCGTCACCGTCGTCCCGGACGCCCCGGAGCGACGAGATCCCGCCGAGGTCGATGACGACCTCCGGGGCGTTGAGCCGCATCCGGAGGACCGGCAGCAGGCTCTGCCCGCCGGCCATGATCTTCGCGTCGTCACCGTGCTGGCCGAGGGCGGCCAGCGCCTCGTCGACCGACGTCGGCGCGAGGTAGTCGAACTCCACCGGGATCACTGGCCTGCTCCTTCACCTGACGTCGGGTCCTGGTTGAGCGCCCCCTCCTGGAAGTGGGGCATCGCGTCCGGGGGCGTCTCGGTCGCTCCCCCGGCCCTGCTGTCCTCGATGGCGCGCCAGACCCGCTCGGGGGTGCAGGGCATCTGGATGTCGTTGACGCCGAGGTGGCGTACGGCGTCCACGACGGCGTTGACGACCGCGGGGGTCGACGCGATCGTGCCCGCCTCGCCGACGCCCTTCGTGCCGAGGGTGTTGGTGGTGCACACGCTGGGCTGGTCGGTGTGGAGCACGTCGAAGGAGATGGTGTCGGCGGACGTCGGCAGGAGGTAGTCGACGAACGAGCCGCTGACCAGCGTCCCGGACTCGTCGTGCACCGCCTCCTCCCACAGCGCCTGGGCGATGCCCTGCACGAGGCCGCCGTGGACCTGCCCCGACACGATCAGCGGATTGATGATGTTGCCGATGTCGTCGCAGCAGGTGTACTTGCGCATCTTCACCGCCCCGGTCTCGGTGTCGACCTCCATCGCGCACAGGTGCGTGCCGTGGGGGTAGTTGAAGTTCACCGGGTCGAAGGTCGCGTCGGCGTCGAGGCTCAGCTCCATGCCCTCGGGGTAGTTGTGCCCCGCGAAGGTCGCGGTCGCGAGCTCCTGGATGGACGTCCCCTGGTCGGTGCCGCGGACGCTGAACCTGCCACCGGCGTACTCCAGGTCGTCCTCGCTCGCCTCGAGCAGGTGGGCGGCGAGCACCTTGGCCTTGTCGATCACCTTGTCGACCGCCCGGACCAGCGCCTCGCCGCCGACCACGAGCGAGCGTGACCCGTAGGTATCGAGGCCCTTCGGCGCGACCTGGGTGTCGCCGTGCAGCACCTCGACGTCCTCGAACGGCACGCCGAGCCGATCGGCGACGATCTGGCTGAACGCCGTCTCGTGGCCCTGCCCGTGGGCGCTCGCACCCGTGACGACCTCGACCTTGCCGAGCGGCGTCATCCGCACGGTCGCGTGCTCCCACCCGCCGGCACCGTAGTCGAGGCTGCCGAGCACCCGGCTGGGCGCGAGGCCGCACATCTCGGTGAAGGTCGAGACGCCGATGCCGAGCTGGACCCGGTCGCCGCGATCACGCCGCTCCTTCTGCTCCGCCCGCAGCGCGTCGTAGCCGAAGGACTCCTTCGCCTTCGCCGTCGCCGCCTCGTAGTTGCCGGAGTCGTACTCCAGGCCCGCCACCGTCGTGAACGGGAACTCCTCGTGGGTGATCCAGTTGCGCTCGCGGATCTCCAGCGGGTCCACGCCGACCTCGGCGGCCAGCTCGTCCATCATCCGCTCGACGGCGTACGTCGCCTCGGGCCTCCCGGCACCGCGGTAGGCGTCGGTGAAGGTGGTGTTGGTGAGCACCGTCTGGCACTCGAAGCGGTAGGCGGGGAACTTGTAGATCGCGTTGAACATGAACGCGCCGAGGACGGGCACCCCGCCGCCGATGATCGCGACGTAGGCCCCGAGGTCGGCGTCGAGATGCACCTTGAAGGCGGTGACCTTGCCGTCCTTGTCGGCGGCGAGGGTGAGGGTCTGCACCTGGTCGCGGCCGTGGTGGGCCGCCATCAGGCTCTCGCTGCGGGTCTCGGTGTACTTCACCGGCTTGGCGAGCCGGCGCGCCACCGCCCAGGCGATCCACTCTTCCGGCGTGGCCTGCAGCTTGCCGCCGAAACCACCACCGACGTCGGGGGCGATGACCCGGATCTTCGACTCGGGTACGCCGGTGGTGGCCGCCAGGGCGAACCTCAGGATGTGCGGGATCTGGGTCGCCGACCACATGGTGATCTGCTCCCCGGTCGGGTCCACGACCACGCTGCGTGGCTCCATGAACGCCGGGATCAGCCGCTGCTGGCGGTAC
>DASTPB010000188.1:0-7523 GCA_035762385.1 Nocardioides sp.
AACGACATGGTCGTCGCCCTCCGCCTCGACGCCGACGCCGACGTGTCCGCGGCCCTCGCCGCCGTCGATGCGGCACTCGCGCCCACCCGCCCCGCCGGCGGGGACACCACCGTCGCCCCACCGCGCACCACGGGGAGCGCCCTCCGTCGTACGGATCCCGGCGCGATCGCGCTCGTGTCGGTGCCCGGTGCCAGCGCCACCGTCGAGGCGATGGACGCCCTCGAGGCCGGCTGCGACGTGATGGTCTTCAGCGACAACGTGCCGGTGGCCGAGGAGGTCGCCCTCAAGCAGTACGCCGCCTCGCGCGGCGCGCTGGTGATGGGACCGGACTGCGGCACCGCGGTCGTCGACGGCGTCGGCCTGGGCTTCGCCAACACGGTGCGCCCGGGGCGGATCGGCATCGTCGCCGCCTCCGGCACCGGTTGCCAGCAGCTGCTCGCGCTCCTCCACCACGCAGGCGCGACGTCCGAGGGCGTCGGTGTGCGGCACGCCCTCGGGGTCGGCGGGCGCGACCTGTCCGCGGCCGTGGGCGGTCTGGCGACCCGGGAGGCGCTGCGCCGGCTCGACGCCGACCCGGACGTCGACCTCGTCGTGGTGGTGTCCAAGCCCCCGGCCGCCGAGGTGGCCGAGGCGCTCGCGCGGGACACGGAGGCGCTCGCCACCCCCGTCGAGCTCGGCCTGCTCGGTCGCGGCCAGCGCGACCTCACCGCGGTCGCCGAGGCCGTGCTGGAACGGCTCGGACACGCACCGCCGGAGTGGCCGGTCCACGGAGCCGACGGCTCGGCGACCGCGACCGGCCCGCTGCTGCGCGGACTGTTCGTGGGGGGCACCCTGTGCGACGAGGCGATGCTGATGGCGACCGACGCCCTCGGCCCCGTCCGCAGCAACATCCCGCTGTCGGACGACCTCGCGCTCGGGGACGACCTGCTCGTGGCCGACCACACGTTCGTCGACTTCGGTGACGACGCCCTGACCCAGGGACGCGCACACCCGATGATCGACCCGACGCTGCGCAACGAGCAGCTGGCCCGCGCCGCCGCCGACCCGGCGACCGGGGTCATCCTGCTCGACCTGGTCCTCGGCCACGGCGCCGAGCCCGACCCCGCCACCCTCCTGGCCCCGGAGATCGAGGCCGCGCGCAAGGACCGGGCGATCCCGGTGATCGTCAGCCTCGTCGGCACCGACCTCGACCCGCAGGGCCTCGACGCCCAGCGGGACGCCCTCGTCGCGGCGGGCGCCGAGGTGCACCTCTCCAACGCCAGCGCGACCCGCCGCGCCGTCCAGCTGATCGAAGCGACCGAAGGAGCGGCCCGATGAGCCAGCCCACCGTCGTCACCGCCCGCGCCTCCACCCCCACGGTCGTCACCGCCGGCGCCGACATGTTCGCCGACTCCGTGGCCGGCCAGGCCGTGGAGGTCGAGCGGGTCGACTGGCGCCCGCCGATGCCGGGCACCGAGGCCGACCTCGCCACGGTCGCCACGGACCGTCGTCGCCCCGACGCCAACCGACGGGCGGTCGAGGCGATGCTCGGCGTCACCGCCCACCTCGTCGACGTCGCGCCCGCCTCGGAGGTGCTCGGCCTCGAGAGGGGCCAGTTCCTCCACGCCGGGCCGCCGATCGAGTGGGACCGCACGTCCGGGCCCCTGCGCGGCGCGCTGATGGGTGGGGCTGCCCTCGAGGGCCTCGTCGACGACCCCGAGGACGCAGCCGGGCTCTTCGAGTCCGGCAGCTCGGTCAGCCTCGAACCGTGCCACCACCGCAGCGCCGTCGGGCCGATGGCCGGCGTCGTGACGCCGTCCATGTGGATGTGGGTCCTCGAGGACCGCGCGACCGGGCGCCGGACGTACTGCTCCCTCAACGAGGGCCTGGGCAAGGTGCTGCGCTACGGCGCCTACTCGTCGGAGGTGCTCACCCGGCTGCGCTGGATGGGCGACGTGCTCGGCCCGCTGCTGCAGGCCGCGGTGCGCGGCACCGAGGAGGCCCCCGACGTCACCGGCATCCTCACCCAGATGCTGCAGATGGGCGACGAGGCGCACAACCGCAACCGCGCCGGCACCCTCATGCTGCTGCGGGACCTGTCCCCCGCGATGGTGGGCGCCGGCTTCGACGCCCGGGACGTCGCCGACGTGCTGCGCTTCGTCGGCGGCAACGACCACTTCTTCCTCAACCTCGCGATGCCCGCGTGCAAGCTGGCGCTCGACGCCGGCCGCGACGTGCCGGGGTCGACGATGGTGGTGGCGATGGCCCGCAACGGCACCGACTTCGGCATCCAGGTGTCGGGCACCGGCGACGAGTGGTTCACCGGTCCGGCCCAGGTGGCCGAGGGCCTGTTCCTCGGTGACTACGGACCCGACGACGCCAACCCCGACATCGGCGACTCGGCCATCACCGAGACCGCCGGCATCGGCGGCTTCGCGATGGCGACCGCTCCGGCGATCGTGCGGCTGGTGGGCGGCACCGTCCCCGACGCGCTGGCCACCACCCGCCGGATGCACGAGATCACCCTCGCGGAGAACCCCCGCTGGTCCGTGCCCGTGCTGGAGTTCCAGGGCACGCCCACCGGCATCGACGTCACGAAGGTGTGCCGCACCGGCATCCTGCCGCAGATCAACACCGGCATGGCTGGCGCCGTCGCGGGCGTGGGGCAGGTGGGCGCCGGGCTCGTCACCCCGCCCGCCGAGATCTTCCCGAAGGCCCTCGCCGCCCTGGCCGCTCGCTCCGTGCAGCCGACATAACGCCGTACTGGCTGGGCGAGTCGCGCACCTGGAGGCCGCTGCAACCCCCTCCAGGTGACGGAGTCCCCGCTCGTGCGGGGACTCCGACAGAACGAGCAGGTCAGGTCGGCGAGGCGGGCCGCTCGTTGTAGACGCCCGCCGGCTCCTGGCCGGTGAGGGCGCCGATGGCGCCCATGATCCGGTCGGTGAGGTCGCGGCGCGCCCGGCCGCTGGGGACGTCGTCGTACTCGTCGCCGACGGTGATGGGCTCCCCGATCCGCACGGTGACGTCGACCTTGCCCAGTCGCGGGCGGCTGGCGCCGACCGGCTGGATGTCCTCGGTCCCCTGCAGGCCGACCGGGACGACGGGGCACCCGGCGGTCAGGGCGAGGTGCGCCACGCCCGTGCGACCGCGGTAGAGCCGACCGTCGCGCGAGCGGGTGCCCTCGGGGTAGATGCCGAACGCCTCGCCCCGCCGCAGCACCTCGAGCGCGGTGTCGAGGCTGGCGATCGCCGCCCTCGTGTCGTCGCGGTCGACAGGCAGCATGCCCAGGCCCTCGAACCACGCGCGGCTGAGCGCGCCCTTGACCCCCGTGCCGGTGAAGTAGTCGGACTTGGCGAGGAAGACGACCTTGCGGGGCACGACGACGGGGATCACCACGCTGTCGAAGAACGACAGGTGGTTGCTCGCGACGATGACCGGGCCGGTGTCGGGCACGTGGTGCAGCCCCTCGACGACCGGGCGCCACACGGCACGGGCGAGCGGGGGGATGACTCCGTGCGCGACCGTGTAGAGCATGGCGGTCATTCTGCCCCGAGGAGCGGCGACCAGAACGCACGTGCCAGATCCACGGACCCGTTCGGCCGCAGGGGGGTGCCCTCCTCGAGGTAGCACTGCCGGGCCTCCTCGCCGTGCGACGGAGGCAGCGAGCCGTCCGCGCGGACCACCCGCCACCACGGCACGCCACCGCCGTGGGCGGCCAGCACCGACCCGACCAGACGCGGGCCACCCCGCCCGAGCCGCTCCCCCACCACGTCGGCGATGGCGCCGTACGTCGTCGCCCTACCGCGCGGGACCGACTCGGCGCACCGCAGCACCAGCTCGGCGTAGAGCTCGTGCTCCTCCTCGGTCGTCATCGCGTCTCCGGCCGGGTGAGGCGGGCGGTGACGAGCAGCAGGCCGACCACCGTCGCCCCGGTGAGGAGCCACAGCCACGACGGGGCCAGTGCGGGGTCGAGGGCGCGGACGGCCAGCCAGGTGACCGGCAGCGGGACGAGCGCCAGCAGCCCGCGGCCGACCCACAGCCGCGCGAGGCGCGGGTCGACCGCCAGCGTCGCCGGACCGTACGACAGCAGGGTGGCGGCGACGTGCGCCGCGACGAGCAGCACCCCCACGACGAGCAGGCGCCAGTCGACGACGCCGTGCACCGCCCACCACCCGGCGACGAGCGCGAGCGGTGCCACGCCGACCGCGTGGTCGGGGAACCACGCCCAGCCCGCAGTGGACAGGACGACCGCGGTGACCACCAGGCCGTCCGGCACCTCCGGCAGCGCGAGCGCCAGAGCAGAGCACGGCAGCACGAGCAGGAGTGCGCGCAGCACCACCACGGGAGGGCTGATTCCCTGGCGGAGGACGCGCATCACGCACGCACCCGGGGGACCTGCGCGCGACGCGCGAGCTGCTGGAGGACGGTGTCGAGGGTGCCCGGTCCGTGCCACGCCACGACGGGGGCGCCGAGGGCGGCCAGGCGTCGCAGCCGGTCGTCGCGCTCGACCTTCTGCATGCGCATCGCCAGGGTCGGCAGGGCGAGGCGGTTCGCGTCGTCGTCCGTCGTCAGGGCGTCGCCGATCGTGTCGACGACGACGAGCGACGTCCCCCCGCGCTGCAGGCTCGCCGCAGCGGTCACCAGCGGGGTGGACAGCATCGGCGACAGGACGTGCACGACGCTGCCCGACTCCGTGCCGAGGTCGAGGCGCTCCGGGGGGACGCTGCGCGCGTCGGTGCGGATCCGGGCGAGGGTGCCGAGGAGCCGTTGCAGGTGCCGCGGGCCGGACCCGAGCCGCACCCGCGCCCCGTTGGCGGCGACCACGAGCAGCCCGACCCGGTCACCGGTGCGGACGTGGTGCTCGGCGAGGGCCGCCGCCGCGCGCACCGTGAGGTCGAGGGTGCTGGCGTGGCCGTCGATCCCGCCCGAGACCCCGATGTCGCGCAGCGCGTCGACCACCAGCCACACGCCCGCGTCCTGCTCGGCGCGGGTGGTGACGACGTGCAGCTCGCCGGTCCGCAGCGACACCGGCCAGTTGATCCGCTTCAGCCGGTCACCGGTCGCGAAGAGCCGGATGCCCTCGAACTCGGTGCCGCTGCCCACCCGCCGCGAGCGGTGCCGCCCGACGAGGCCGTCGGGTTGCGGGACCTCCGCCCGGGAGTCGTACGGCGCGGTCATCGGCTGCACGACCAGGCTGGTCTCGGGGAGGTGCACCGGACCCCAGCGCCAGCCCGCCCACTGGCTGGTGAGCGCGACGCTCTCCGCCCCCACGGCGCGACGCCCCCACCGGCGAGGGCTGAAGCCGATGGTGGGCAGTCCGCCCGTGACGAGGGAGCCGACGGCGCCGTACGTCGGCTGGCTGGCGACGTGCGCGGCCCGGGCGGCGACCCGGGTGACGTGCTCGACGCCGGCGAGGTCGTCGACCTCGAGGCGGGACGTCGTCCCCTGCCCCTCGTGGAGGCGGCGGTGGTCGAGACGGGCCGTGACCTCCGGCCTCCCGCGCGGGCGGCCCGCGAGCCCCACCGCGGCCAGCACCACGAAGGGCGCGCACAGCACCGCCAGCACCTCCTGGCCCAGCACGATCCCGAAGCCGACGCCCCCGATCCCGAGCAGGCAGGCCCGCACGAGTGCAGGAGTCGGCTGCCAGGAGGTCACCGGTGCCCGCCTCCGTGCGACTCCAGGGTCCGCGGGGTCTCGACCGAGGACAGGACGGCGTCGACCACGCGGGAGCCGGACGCCTCCGTCATCCAGAGGTCGGGCTTGACCGTGATCCGGTGCGCCAGCACGGCTCGAGCCACGACCTTGACGTCCTCGGGGACCACGAAGTCGCGTCCCCGGATGGCCGCCCAGGCCCGCGCGGTCAGCACCAGGCCCAGGCTGCCGCGCGGCGAGGCGCCGGTGAGGACATCGGCGTGGGACCTCGTCGCGGCGACGAGGTCGACGCAGTAGCGCGCCACGGACTCGTCGACGGCGACCCGCTCGACCGCCGCCTGCGCTGCGGCCAGCCCGGCGGCGTCGGTGACCTGGGCGATGTCGACCTCCTCGCGCTGCCGGTCGAGGCGGCGCCGGAGCACGTCGTGCTCCTCGTGCGCGGTGGGGTAGCCGAAGCCGACCCGGAGCAGGAAGCGGTCGAGCTGGGCCTCGGGCAGCGGGTAGGTGCCTTCGTACTCGACGGGGTTGGCGGTGGCCAGGACGTGGAAGGGGCGCGGCAGCGGGTGGGTCCTGCCCTCGACGGTGACCTGGCCCTCCTGCATGGCCTCGAGGAGCGCGGCCTGTGTCTTGGGCGGGGTCCGGTTCACCTCGTCGGCGAGCAGCAGGCCGGCGAAGACCGGTCCCGGGCGGAAGTCGAACTCCGCCCGCCGCTGGTCGTAGACGTAGGACCCGGTGAGGTCGGCGGGCAGCAGGTCGGGGGTGAACTGCGCGCGGGAGAAGTCCAGGCCGAGCGCACCCGCGAAGGAGCGGGCTGCCAGCGTCTTCCCCAGTCCCGGGAAGTCCTCGAGCAGCACGTGTCCCTTCGCCAGGATGCCGGCCAGCACGAGCGACAGCACGTCCCGCTTCCCCACGACGGCCCGGCCGACCTCGTCGAGGACGCGCTCGGCGAACCCCGCCACCTGAGCCGGGTCGGCGGGGTGGAGCTGGGGCTCGAGCCCAGGCTGGAGCTGGGCTTCCGGCTGGGGCTCGGGGGTGCGCGGGTCAGCGTCGCTCACGGACGTCCTCGATTCGGGTCAGGATGCTGTCGATGTCGGCGGGTGAGAGCCGCCGGGTGGTGGCGAGCTCGAGCCAGAGGGTGTCGGCGAGGTCGGGGTCGCGGGCCCGGGCCAGGCCCACCAGACGGTGGGCCAGCGCGTCGGACGGCTGGTCGGACTGCACGTGGCTGGAGATGACGCGGAGGTCGGAGGACGCCTCGTCGACCCGGTCCGTCGGCGGTGGGCCCTGCTGCCACTCGGCGGCAGGGACGTCGAGGGTGTCGATGACGAGGTACGCCGTCGCCAGCACGACGACCGACCACACGACGTACGGCAGGGGCTGGGGCTCCATGTCGAGCCAGGTCGCGGCGGCATAGCCCGCGGCGGCCAGGACGACCCCGGCGGCCGCGCGTCCGCGCCAGCGGTCGGAGAGGCCGATCATGCCCGCGCCCCGAGACTGTGCCGGATGTCCACAAGGGCCGCGAGGGCCTGCGCGCGGTGCTCCTCGGTGATCGCGTGCTCGGAGAACCGCGCCTCGCGGTAGAGCTCGGCGAGACGGTTCACCGATCCACCGTCCGCCTCGGCGAGCTCGAGGATGCGCAGTCCGTACTCCGACGACGTCTCGGACGGCCGGCGGACCACTCCCGCCCGCTCGCCCTGGAGCTCGAAACGGTGCCAGGCGGCCACGATGGCATTGCGCGGGTCTCCGTCGCGCAGCAGGGTGTCCTGCTCCGCGGCGTCGGCCGACACCTCCTCCGCCACCCGGATCGACTCGTCGAGGACGGTGAACTCGATGGCTGCTCGATCGCCGTCGGGGACTCGTCGCACCCGGAGCTCGCGCACGACCACCCTGAGGAG
>DASTPB010000189.1:0-3025 GCA_035762385.1 Nocardioides sp.
GGAGGGTGAGATGGGGGAGACGACCAAGCTCTCCCGCGAGCACACCGTCGCCAACCCCGTGCCGGGCCTCGTGCTCGTCGCCGGCGGCAAGCTGACGACGTACCGCGTCATGGCCCGCGACGCGGTCGACCACGCGATCCGTGACTTCGACGCCACGCCCGCCTCGATCACCGACCGAGTTCCGCTGATGGGGGCGTGGGGCCACGAGGCGCGGACCAACCAGCGGGTCGCGCTCAGCCGCTCGTCGGGCCTCGAGATCGGCGTCATCGACCACCTGCTCGGACGCTACGGCGGGCTCGTCGACGAGCTCCTGGCGCTGATCCACCGGCGCCCCGAGCTCGGTGAGCCGCTGCCGGGTGCCGAGCACTACCTGCGCGCCGAGGTGCTCTACGCGGTCACCCACGAGGGCGCGCGCCACCTCGACGACGTGCTGGCGCGACGCACGCGCGTGTCCATCGAGACGTTCGACCGCGGGATCGCCGCGGCACGACCGGCCGCCGAGCTGATGGCGGAGGCCCTCGGGTGGGACGACGCCCAGCTCGAGGACGAGGTCGACCACTACCTCCGGCGGGTCGAGGCGGAGCGGCAGAGCCAGCTCATGCCGACCGACCAGGAGGCCGACGAGGCGCGGGTCAAGGCGCCCGACATCGTCTAGGCGAGTTGGACAAAATCGTCCGATATGTCGAATGCTGGGATGATGTGACCAACCGGTAGCAACCGCGTCGGCCGCGACCTACGCTGCAGGGATGAGCGAGCAGACCCCCGCCACAGGACCCGTCACCGACGGCCCCGCGGACCCCGAGCACGACGCCACCGCGGCCTACGGCCTCGACCGCTCGTACGTCGCCGGCCTGACGCGGCGCCTCGTCAGCACCACCGGGGAGACCGTCGCCGTCGCCTCACCCATCGGTCGCACCCCGCTCGCGCACGTCCCCCAGTCGAGCCCCGCCGACGTGACCGAGGCGTTCGCCCGGGCGCGCCGGGCGCAGGCGTCCTGGTCCGCCACGTCCGTCGACGAGCGGGCGGCCAGGCTGCTGCGGCTGCACGACCTCCTGCTCGACCGGCAGGAGGAGCTGATCGACCTCGTCGTGTGGGAGTCGGGCAAGGCGCGCAAGGACGCCTACCTCGAGGTCGCGCACCTCGCCCTCACCGCGCGCTACTACGCGCGCACGGCCCACGAGCACCTCGACACCAGGCGCGTCGGCGGCATGTTCCCGGTGCTCACCCGGGCCGAGGTCAACCGCGTGCCCAAGGGCGTCGTCGGCATCATCTCGCCCTGGAACTACCCCCTCACGATGGCGCTGTGCGACGGCATTCCGGCGCTCCTCGCCGGCAACGCCGTGGTGTCCAAGCCCGACGCCCAGACGGTGCTCACCGCGCTGCTGGCGGCCCAGCTCCTCGATGAAGCGGGCTTCCCGCCGGAGGTCTGGCAGGTCGTCGCCGGCCCCGGGCCCGAGGTGGGCGGCGCGATCGTCGCGAACGCCGACTACGTCTGCTTCACCGGTTCCACGGCCACCGGCCGCCTCATCGCCCGCGGGTGCGCCGAACGGCTCATCGGCTGCTCGCTCGAGCTCGGCGGCAAGAACCCGATGCTCGTGCTCCGCGACGCCGACGTCCACCGAGCCGCCGAGGGTGCGACCCGCGCGGTCTTCTCCAACGCCGGCCAGCTGTGCGTGTCGATGGAGCGCCTCTTCGTCGCCGACCAGGTCTACGACCGCTTCGTCGACGCCTTCGTCTCGCGCACCCAGGCGATGACCCTCGGCGCGAGCCAGGACTGGTCGGTCGACGTCGGCTCGCTCATCTCGCAGGCCCAGCTCGACACCGTCACCCGCCACGTCGAGGACGCCGTCGCCAAGGGCGCCCGCGTGCTCACCGGTGGCAAGCACCGGCCCGACCTCGGCCCCTACGTCTTCGAGCCCACCATCCTCGAGGGCGTCTCGGCCGACATGGAGTGCTTCGGCCAGGAGACCTTCGGCCCGGTCGTCTCGCTCTACCGCTTCCACAGCGAGGACGAGGCGGTCGAGCGCGCCAACGACGGCCACTACGGCCTCAACGCCTCGATCTGGACCCGCGACACCGCCCGCGGCCGGGCGCTGGCCCGCCGCGTCAAGTGCGGCACGGTCAACGTCAACGAGGCCTACGGGGCGACCTTCGGCTCGCTCGGCGCGCCGATGGGTGGCATGCGTGAGTCCGGCCTCGGTCGTCGCCAGGGCGCCGAGGGCATCCACCGCTACACCGAGGCGCAGTCGGTCGCGGTCCAGCGACTGGTGCCGATCGCGCCGATGTTCGGGATGTCGGAGGAGACCAACGCGAAGGTGATGACCGGAGCGCTGCGGCTGCTCAACAAGCTGGGCATGGCCTGACGTGACGACTCCTGCCGGGACCACGCACTACGACGTCCTCGTGATCGGGTCGGGCTTCGGCGGCTCCGTCACGGCGCTGCGACTGACCGAGAAGGGCTACGCGGTCGGCGTGCTCGAGGCCGGCGCGCGCTTCGAGGACGACGACCTCCCCGAGCACGGTGGCGACGTGAGGAAGTTCCTCTTCCGCCCCGAGCTCGGCATGTACGGCATCCAGCGCATCGACCTCGTCCACGACTGCTTCATCCTCGCCGGCGCGGGCGTCGGGGGAGGGTCCCTCAACTACGCCAACACGCTCTACGAGCCGCCTGACCCGTTCTACCAGGACCCGCAGTGGGCGCACATCACGGACTGGAAGTCCGAGCTCGGCCCCTACTACGACCAGGCCCAGCGGATGCTCGGCGTCACCGAGTACACCCGGACGACGCCGGCTGACGTGGCCATGAAGCAGGTCGCCGACGAGATGGGCGTCGGTGACACCTTCCACCCGACCCCCGTCGGCGTCTTCTTCGGCGAGCCCGGGCAGCCCGGGGGCGAGGAGGTCCCCGACCCGTTCTTCGGCGGGGTCGGCCCCTCCCGGACCACCTGCATCAACTGCGGCTCGTGCATGACGGGGTGCCGCCACAACGCGAAGAACACCCTGGTCAAGAACTACCTCCACCTCG
>DASTPB010000190.1:0-2208 GCA_035762385.1 Nocardioides sp.
CAGTCGGCTCTCCACCAACCCGGCCGGGAGGCCCCGCCGCGAGGACCGGTCCACGTGGCGGTGGACTGGAGCCGTCGAGTGGCCCCCCAGGACGGCATCCACATCCACCGGGTGCGTGGACTGGAGAGCAAGGTCCAGTGGAACCTCTCCCCGCCGCGGGTGCGGCTCGAGGTCGCTGCCGTGGAGGTGGCCCACCGTGCACCGGACGACCTGGCCGCGATCTCGGCCCTTGCCGCCCCCGTCGGGGCACGGCGCACGGTGGCGAGCCGCTTGCGGGTCGAGGTCGGGCAGCGCGGGCGGCTGCGTCGCCGCGCCTTGCTGACCGACCTCCTCACCGACCTCGAGCGGGGCACGCACAGCGTCCTCGAGCACGCCTACCTCACCCGGGTCGTGCGACCGCACCGCCTGCCCGAACCCACGTCGCAGCAGCTCCCGGTCGTGGTCGAGGGCGGCAGGCAGTACCGCGACGTCGACCACGACGACCTCGGCCTCCACGTCGAGCTGGACGGCCGGCTCCACGACGAGACAGAAGCCAGGGACGACGACGCCGACCGGGACCTCGACGACCTGGCGCGGGGCAAGGTCACGCCCCGGCTGCGATACCGCCAGGTCCTCGCCACCCCGTGCCGGACGGCGTTCCGGCTGGCGACCACCTTCCGGGCCCGCGGGTGGAACGGCACTCCCAGCACCTGCGGCGAACCCGGCTGCGCGCTGGAACAGTGGGGAAGCTCCACCTGATATCTCAGGGACGATCTTCCCCGTTCCGTGGGCGATCGCGTCCTCGGACGTCGAGATGGACCCCGCCGCTAGGGTCGGCGGCATGGACGACGCCGCCGCACACACGGTCCAGCAGATCGCCGACGAGGCCGCGGCCACCGACGGCGCCGACCCGCTCGACGAGGCGGCCCGCATCGCCCTCGCCGACGGCGCCGCGACCGTCATCGCGGAGGACGACGCGTTCGCCCTGCTCCACGACGGAGACCTGTCACTCGTCGTCCGCCCGGCGGCCCGCGGCCGCGGCCTCGGGTCCGCGCTGCTCGCGCGCGCCGAGTCGTCGTACGACACCGGGTCGGCCACCGGGCTGACGGCGTGGTCGCACGGCAACCACCCGGCCGCGGCGCGGCTCGCCGCCCGCCACGGGTGGGAGCGGGTGCGCGACCTCTGGGTGATGCGCCGGCCGAGCTCGCTGCCGCTGCCGGCGCTGGAGGTGCCGGACGGCGTGACGATCCGGTCCTACCGGGATTCCGACGCCGCCGACGTGGTCGCGGTCAACGCGGCCGCGTTCGCCCACCACCCCGAGCAGGGGTCGATGGACCTCGACAACCTGGCCCGGCGGATGGCCGAGCCGTGGTTCGACCCGGCCGGGCTGCTCGTCGCCGAGGACGGGTCCGGGATGCTCGGCTTCCACTGGACCAAGCAGCACGACGCCGCCCTCGGGGAGGTGTACGTCGTCGGCGTCGCGCCGGCCGCGCAGGGGCGCGGGCTCGGCAAGGTGCTCACCCTCGCCGGGCTCCACCACCTCGCCGGTCTCGGGGTGGACGAGGTGCTGCTCTACGTCGAGTCCGACAATGCCCCCGCCGTCGCGGTCTACTCCCGCCTCGGCTTCGGGCACGCGGATGCCGACACGCACGTGCAGTACCGCCGCCGCTGATATCTGAGGACGTCGTGGACGTCGAAAGGCCCTCCTGACGTCCGTCGCGTCCTCAGATATCGCGACGGGGGCGCGTCAGGGGAGAGAGGTCAAGGATTTCCTCACTGAGTCAGCGGAGGGGGCGGACGTGCAACCCGACCTCGGGGTCGACGACGACCTCCTGGGCGGCGGGCATCTCGTCGACGGAGAGGGTGGCGTCGACCGGCACGTTGCGCTTGACCAGCGCGAGCGCGATCGGGCCGAGCTCGTGGTGGCGGGCGCTCGAGCCGACGAAGCCGACGTCACGACCGTCGTACGACACCGGCGAGCCGGCGGGAGGCAGGCGGTTCTCCGACCCGTCGAGGTGCAGGAGCACCAGCCGGCGCGGCGGACGGCCGAGCGTGTGGACGCGGGCGACGGTCTCCTGGCCGCGGTAGCAGCCCTTGTCGAGGTGCACGGCCGCGCCGATCCAGCCGACCTCGTTGGGGATGGTGCGGTGGTCGGTGTCGATGCCGAGCCGCGGCTCGCCGCGCTCGATGCGCAGCGCCTCGAAGGCCCACAGCCCGCACGCGGGGCCG
>DASTPB010000191.1:0-11621 GCA_035762385.1 Nocardioides sp.
GGCAGGCACCGACATCGGCAGCACCAGCCGGAAGAACGTCTGGAAGTGGCTCGCGCCGTCGATCTTGGCCGACTCGATGAGGCTCTTGGGCAGGGTCGCCATGTAGTTGCGCAGGATGTAGATGGCCAGCGACATGCCGAAGCCGATGTGGGCCAGCCACACTGCCGGGAACGTGCCGGCGATCTGCAGGTCGCTGTAGATGCGCAGGATCGGCACGAACGCGATGTAGTTCGGCACGACCAGCAGGCTCACCACGGCGAGGAACAGGAAGTTGCGGCCCGGGAACTCCATGAACGTGAACGCGTAGGCCGCGAACGCCGCCACCAGGATCGGGATGAAGGTCGCCGGCAGCGCGATCGCCAGGGTGTTGACGAACGCGTTGCCCAGCTCGGCCTCGTTCCAGGCGGTGACGTAGTTGTCGAGGCTCAGCCGGCTCCACGCCGACGGGGTCCAGAAGAGCGTCCACCAGCCCGTCGAGTTGGCGTCGTCGCGCGGCCGGAAGGAGGTCAGGAAGAGCCCGACCACCGGGACGATCCAGAGGAAGCAGAGGACGAGGACGACGATCCTGGCGAACCAGCCTGCCTTCTGCGGCTGCCCCTCCCGGGACGAGGCGCGCTTGCGCGTCGTCTTCGCCGGCGTGGCGGCAGCCATCGTGGTCTGTGTCGAGGTCATGCCATCAGCTCCTCGCGCCGGAAGTTGCGCACCTGGTACCACATGATCGGGATGGTCGCGATCATCAGCATCACGACGATCGCCGCGGCCGCGCCGTTGTTGAAGTTGCTGAAGAGCTGGTTGAAGAACTCGTTGCCGACCACGTTGGTGTTGAAGCCGCCGTTGGTCATGACGTACACGATGTCGAAGATCTTCATCACGCCGATCAGCGTGGTGACGTAGACGGTGAGGACGGACCCCCAGATCTGCGGCACGACCACCCGGAAGAAGATCGACCGCTCGTCGGCCCCGTCGATGCGGGCCGCCTCCAGGGTGTCCTCCGGGACGCTCTTCACCGCCGCGGAGAGCAGCACCATCGAGAAGCCGACCTGGGCCCACATCAGGATCATCATCAGGAAGAAGCTGTTGATGTGGAGGGTGGTGACCTGCAGCCACGCCACCGGGTCGAAGCCGAGCGCAGTGACGATCGCGTTCTGCAGCCCGATCTGCTCACGTCCCTCGGGCCGGTAGTTGTAGATCAGGCCCCACACCACGCCGGCGCCGACGGCGCTGATCGCCATCGGCAGGAAGATGATCGTCTTGGACATCCGTTCCCACCGCGGCTTGAGCCGGTCGGCGAGGACGGCCATCGCCAGCCCCAGGGCGACCACGACGACGGGTACGACGATCATCCACAGGAGCGTGTTGAACAACGTGTCCTGGAAGTTCTCGCTCTGCAGGAGGCTCGTGTAGTTGTCCCAGCCCACCCACTCCGTGCTCGTCGCGTTGGCGAAGCTGAACACGAACGTCTGGATGGCCGGGTAGACGAGGTAGAAGAGCAGCGCCGCGTAGGCGGGGAGGATGTAGAGGAACGGCTTGATCCGGTCCTCCCACCTGCCCGGCAGCAGCTCGGCGATCTTGTTGAGCACCCAGTAGAGGATGACGGCCGCGCCGACACCCACCACCACGGTGATGAGGGTGTTGAGGATCTTGATGGTCATGTGGCTCGCTCCTGGCCGGGCACGTGACGGGTCGTGCAGGGGTGGGGCAGGGACGGTCGTGTGATGCGGCGACCGTCCCCGCCCCGACGGGATCAGGTCAGCTGGAGGGCCAGCTGTCGTCGATCTTCGTCAGCGTGGTGTCGAGGTCCTGCTGCTCGCTGATCCACGCCGTCATCTCCTTCCAGAAGCTGCCGGCACCGACCTCGCCGGGCATCTGGTCCGACCCGTCGAAGAGGAAGGGGTCGGCCTGGTAGGCCACGTCGGCGATCTGGCGGGTGGTCTCGCTCGGGTAGAGCGAGGTGTCGAACTCCGTGTGCGGCGAGATGAAGGAGCTGCTGGGAGCGGCCTCGGTGCCGAGGTCGACGTCGGCCAGGATCTTCATGATGGCGCGCGAGTCCTCGTTGTCCTCGAGGAGGGTGGCCAGGTCACCACCACCCATGACCGGGTTCTCGCCGCCCGCTTCGGCCGGCGGGAAGCCGAACACGCCCACCCGCTCGTCGACGTTGTCGACGACGTCCTGCGGCATGAAGTCGGCCGACACGATGAAGTTGCCCTGCTTGAGCATCCAGCAACCCGGGTCGTCGTCCCACATCGTGTCCTCGGCGTCACCGAACGCCACGCTCGCGATCGAGCCGCGGCCGCCCGGGACGCTGTCGTCGGCCAGCACGTTGGTCTCGAAGAAGTCGGCGGCCTGGCGGACCACGTCGGAGTCGAACTTCACCTCGTTCGTGATCCACTGGTTGTACACGTCGGCGCCGCCGTAGCGCATGATCAGGTCCTCGAACCAGTCGGTCGCCGGCCAGCCCGTGGCGGTGCCCGACTCGATGCCGAAGCACCACGGAGTGCCGCCGTCGCTCTTGATCTGCTCGGTGAGTGCAGCCAGGTCGTCGAGGGTCTCGGGTGTCTCGTAGCCGGCCTTGTCCCACGCCTGCTTGTTGTTGAACACCAGGCTCTTGACGTTCATGCTGATCATCAGGCCGTACTGGGTACCGTCGATCTGGCCCGCCTCGAGGGTGCCGGGCGTCATGTCGGCGATCGCGTCGGCAGGCACGATGTCGTCGGTGAGCTCGACGCCTTCGCCGCGGTCCACGATCTGCTTGATCACACCGGGCTGCGGGATGACCGCGATGTCGGGCGGGTCGCCGGCCTGGATGCGGGTCAGGATCAGCTGGTTGATGTTGTCGACGCGCTGCATGTTGACGTTGATGCCGGCCGCCTCGGCCTCCTCCTCGATCTTCTTCTTCAGACCGTCGAAGACGAGCGGGTCGGTCGTCGCGAGGATCTCGACCTCGCCGTCGTCCCCACCGCCGCTCGAGCCCCCGCTTCCTCCGTCATCGCTGCTGCCGAGGCAGCCCGTCGTGGTCAGGGCCAGTGCCGCCGCTGTCGCGGCCAACGCCGCCCGGCGCCGTTTCGCAGTCAGTCGCATGAGGGTGCCTCCTCGAATGGCGGGACTGTTCGGGTCCGGCCTAGGTGTCGTAGTGTGACGGGCATCACTGCTGAATCGAATCAGCCGCATCATGTTCGGCGGGCACGACCAGTGTCAAGCAACGTTTTCGACACGTTCCCGCCGTGAGCGCGCGGCGGCTGCGGCATGCTTCGGCGCGCCGCCTCAATCCCGCCCCGAGGGGTGGGGTCCGGCCGATGAAGGGAGCGTCTGGGGTGAGGACCCGACAGCGTGTGATGCTCGCCGACGTGGCGGCCGAGGCGGGCGTCTCGCCCACCACCGCCTCCTACATCCTCAACGGACGCGCCGACGAGATGCGGATCTCCCCGGCGACCGTGGCCAAGGTGCGGGCGGCCGTCGCGGACCTCGGCTACCGCCCGAACAGGAGCGCGCGCAGCCTGCGCACCCGGCGTACGGCGACGGTGGGGCTGGTGTCGGACCGGATCGCCGGCGAGCAGCACGGCAGCGGCATGCTGACCGGCGCGAGCCTGGCCGCCCGCGAGCTCGACCACCTCGTGGTCATGGGCGAGAGCGGCGGTGATCCCGAGCTGGAGCGGCTGCTGATCGAGGAGATGCTCGAGCGGGACGTCGACGGCGTGGTCTACGCCACCCACACCGCCCGCACGGTGCGCCTGCCCCAGGGCCTGCGCGGCGTGCGGTCGGTCCTGCTGAACTGCGAGGACCCCGACGAGCGGCTGCCCTCGGTGGTGCCCGACGACGTCGGCGGTGGGCACGCCGCCGTGGCCACCCTGCTGGCCGCCGGCGCGCGCGACGTGTGGGTGGTCGGTGAGGACCCGGTGCCGGAGGCGACGGCAGGTCCGCGCCGGATGACGGGGATCCGCGCCGAGCTGGCGGCGCACGGGCTCGACATCTCGGGCCTCGTGCGATGCGACTGGTCGGTGACCGAGGGGTTCGAGGCGACCAGCCGCTGGCTCGCAGACGGCGGACGGGCGGACGGCCTCGTGTGCATGAACGACCGCCTCGCGATGGGCGCCTACCAGGCGCTCGCCGAGCACGGCCTGCGCGTGCCCGAGGACCTGAGCGTCGTGTCCTTCGACGGGTCGCCGTTGGCCGGCTGGCTGCGGCCCCAGCTGACGTCGGTGGAGCTGCCGTTCGCCGAGCTCGGCGCCCTCGCCGTGCGCCGGCTGCTGGACGCGGGTGACCACGGCGGCACCGTCTCGGTCCCGATGCGCGTGCAGCAGGGCGGGTCGGTCCGTCGCCGGTGACGCTCGCACGGGGAGGAAGGAGGGCGAAGAGCGAAGAGGAGGTGGCGGGGCGCGGCGTGGGAGAGGATGGGCCCGTGACGTACGCCCGGCCACTCGCGCTCCCCGTCTCGATCACGGTCGCCCTGGCCGGTGTCGTGCTGGCCGGATGCAGCGCGGACGGGAGCGAGCCGGACGGCCAGGTCGAGCCCGGACACACGCACGCGCCCGGCCAGGGGCACACGTCGCTGGCCGTCGGCGACGGCACCCACGTCAGCGAGGTCGGCTACTCGCTCGCCGGCCTGCAGGTCCGCGAACGCAGGGACGGCATCGGGGAGGTGCGCTTCCGCATCGACGACTACGAGGGCGAGCCGGTCACCGACTACGTCGAGGAGCTCACCAAGGAGCTGCACCTCTACCTGGTCAACGACGACCTGACGGTCTTCCGGCACCTGCACCCCACCCGTGACGACGACGGCACCTGGACGGCCCCCTTCGACGTCCCGGACGCCGGCGGCTACCGGGTCGTGACCGAGTTCGTCGCCGTCGACGAGGGCGGCAACGGCGACCACGTGGTCCTCGGTCACCCGCTCGCCCTCCCTCCGGGAGACCCGGGTGACACCGCCGCGCGGGACGAGGGGGTCTCGGTGTCGGTGTCCGAGGCCCCGACCACCGGCCCCGACGGCGAGCTGCGCCTCGTCGTGCGCGATGCCGAGGGCCGGCCGGTCGAGCTCGGCACCTACCTCGGCGCGCACGCCCACGTCACCGGTTTCCACCGTGAGACCGGCGCCATGGTGCACCTCCACCCGCTCGGCGCGCCCGAGATCACCGAGGACGGTTCGGAGCTGACGTTCCACACCGAGATCCCGGAGCCCGGCGACTACCGCCTGTTCGCGCAGGTGCGTGTCGACGGCTTCCTCCACACGGTGCCGGTGGAGCTCACGGTCGCACGGTGACCGTGACCGTGGTGACGGGGTTGTCGAACCGGGTCAGCGAGATGCCGACCTGCACCTCCCAGTCACCGGCCTTCGGCACCACCACCTCACCCGAGTAGGTGCCGGCGGCGATCGGGCGCACCACGACCGTGCCGAGGTCGAGGCCCTCGGAGCGCAACGACACGTCGGGGTTCGTGGGTGGGTCGTACGGCTCGCCCGCGGCGTCCTGCACCTGCACCAGCAGCGTGTTGGATCCCGTTCGCCGCGGGTCCATCATCGCCAGGACACGGAGGTCGCCCGCCGTGGCGGCGCCCACGCCGGTCGTGCCGGACTCCGCCGTCACCGGCGCGGGGCGCGGCGACTGGTTGACCAGGAACCCGGTCACCCCGAGCAGGGCGACGAGCAGCACCGCCTCGAGCCGGACGGTGCGGGACACCACCGCGGCTGCGCGCTGGCGGTCGCCGAACCCGCTCGCCCGCGTGACGGCGGGCAGGGTGCGCCAGCGGTTCCACCCACCGAGGGCGGCGACCAGCAGCGCGATGGCGACCTTGCCGATCAGCAGCCAGCCGTACCTCGTCTCCGCCAGGCCGGACCACGAGCCGACGATGCGCCAGGCAAGGAAGGTGCCGGTGGCGGCGACCGCGAGCAGGAGCCCGCCGGCGAGCGTCGAGAAGCGGGCGAGGGTGGTCGCCGCGAGGACCTCGCGCCCGGCGAGCGCCCGCAGCGACATCGCCAGTCCCACCAGGCCCCCGAGCCAGGTCGCGCCGGCGACCACGTGGAGCACGTCGGCCGCCACGAGCAGTGCGGGCGGCTCGAAGACGCGCGTGTGACCGACCAGCGCGGGCCCGGCGAGCGCCAGCACTGCGCCAGCGCCGAGCAGCCGGCCGCGGGTGCGGTCGGGCGGCGCGTCCGAGGACGCCCACACCACCACGCCCAGACCGGCCAGCACCAGCACGGCGCTGATCAGCTCGTTCCGCAGCAGGCCGGGGTCGAAGGACGAGACGACGTCCGTGAGCTCGAGGCCCTGGCCGTAGACCGACGCGATGGGGACGTGCAGGACGATGCCGATCGCCCCGGCGGCAGCGGCGTACAGGATCGCGCGGCGCAGGCGGGCCCGCGTGCGGGTGCCGTCCCAGGACCGGGGGAGGACCAGGGCGACGAAGAGCGCGATCCCGGCGGCGAGCATCAACCCGACGTAGGTGACGACCGTGACGACGTCGCGGACCGCGGCCACCGCGCCCGACGAGCTCTCCGGCTCGGGCGCCGCCGTGACCGACGCCGAGGCGGCGCCGACCGAGAAGGTGAGGGCACCCGAGATGGGGTGGCCGTCGCCGGAGAGGACGTTCCACGAGACGACGTAGGTGCCGTCGGGCAGATCGGCGGCGCCGTCGAGGTCGACGGTCACCTCCGGTCCACTGGCGCCGGCGGTCGAGCCGACCTCGTCGCCTGCGGCGTCGTAGACCGCGATCTCCTGCGCCGTCAGCCGCACCGGCTCGTTGAAGGTCAGGGTGATCGTCTCCGGGGCCGCCTCCACGACTGCGCCCTCGGCCGGGTCGGTCTCGATCAGCTCGGCGTGGGCCGAGGCCGGTGCGGCCCCGAGGACGACGAGCGCGAGCGCGACCAGCGCGACGCCGAGCCGTGCCCACCCGCAGGGGAGGGCCGGACGGCGCCGCGCCGGCCGCGCGGCGGGCGTCACGAGGACGAGCGGGTCCTGGCCAGGGCGAGGCCGCCTGCCGCCAGGCCGAGCAGGCCGGCCACCAGACCGGCCCACCCGAGGGCCGAGGACCCGTCCTCCGCGTCGTCCGCGGCGTCCGCCGACGACTCGGCGGACGCGCTGACGAGCTCACCCTCGTCCGAGGCAGGCTCCGCGGCTGCGTCGTCCCCGTGGCCGTCGCCCTCGGCGGCCGTGATGACAAAGGCCGGTGCCGGGGTCTCGAGCTCCTCGGCGTCCTGGCCGTCGGCCGGGACCTCGGTCCAGTCGGTCTCGCCCTCCTGGCAGGTCTGGATGGTCGGGAAGCTCAACGTCTCGCCCTCGGCATCGGGCACCTGGAAGGAGACCTCGAAGGCATCGCGCTGCCCGTCTGGCAGCGGCGTGGTCGCGGTGTAGACGATCGACCCGGTGCGCTCGGTCACCTCGTTCCCGTGCGCGTCGGTCACCGGTTCGTCGAGCTCCTGGATCGTCTTCTCGACGTCGTAGAAGGGGTTGCGGCTGGGCGTCACCGAGAGCACCGACTCCGGGACCTGGATCTCGATCCTGGTGGTGGGCGAGCCCTCGCAACCGTGTCCGACGCTGAACGTGACAACGGTGAAGGCGCCGGCCGCGGCGGTCGACGGCGTGGCGGTGACGTGCGCGCTCGCCGGGGCGGCGAGCGAGAGGGCGACGGCTGCGGTGGCCGCCGGGAGCGCGCCGAGGCGCGCGAGGGTACGGATGGACATGTCTCTCCTGAGGTCGGTGGTGCGGGTCTGGGTCGCGTGCCCACCCGGCCCGGACCGGGCTCAGGCGGGCGTGGCGTCCAGCGGCGGACCGCGCCGCGGAGAGACGAGCAGGAGGACGAGCGACGAACGCGGCGCGGGGCGCGTCCGACGGCACGCGACGCGGGCGCTGACCGGGACGGCCGGACGGGTCGGGACGGCGACGGCGTACGACGCCGCCAGCCGGCCCGCCCACCACAGCACGGCGGTCAGCAGCGTGACGAAGACGTGCGCGGCGACCATCTGCCAGCCCGGGGCCGGCGCGGTCGGGGCACTGTGGTCGTGGGAGGTGGCGAGGCCGAAGGACTCGTGCACCCCGAGCTGGGCCACGGCCACCGCCGGCAGCAGGGCCCACCCGGGCACGTCGCGCCGGAAGACCAGCAGGCTCCCGCCGAGGAGCACAGCGGCGACCAGGGCCAGACCGGGTGCGGTGGGAACCTCGCCACCGCCCCACGTGTGGGCCGAGGTGGCGCCGGCGAGGGCGACGGTCGTCGCGGCGGCGGCGCGCGCGGCGGCGTACGGCGCTCGTGCCCGCACCACGCCCGCGTCCGCCCCCGCGTCCCCCGTCACCGTCGCATCGTCGCAGGCACACCTCCCCGTGACGGGAGGGCCCCTCGGTCATACCCAGAATTGGGTCGTCGAGGGGACCGGGGCTGCCGCCGAGAGGTCTAGCAGCCGTGCGAGCGCCCGTGGCGCCGGTAGTCGGCCCGGCCCGGCGGGGGCGGGGCCCACGGACCGCGGCGGCGGTGGGCGAACCACATCAGCGGGAAGATCAGCAGGAACAGCGGCGCGTCGGCGATCACGCTGAGGACGACCAGCACGGCCAGCACGGGCAGCAGCGGGAACCTGGGCCGTGGGCCGGGCCGGCCGGCGGCGCGAACGGGCGTGCGCTGCGGCTGGACGGGCTGGAGCCGGGGGAGGTCGCCGAAGAGGACCGCCAGGTCGGCGCGCGTCCGCGCCGTCCAGATGGCGTCCAGCCGCTCGTCGTACTCCTCGTGGTCGAGGCGCCCGTCGGCGTAGTGCTGGGCGAGGTCGGCCATGGCGCGCTCGCGATCGCTGTCGGCGATCCGCATGCGCGGGTCCGGCGTGGTCATCGCTCGCCGTCCCGTCCGTCCGCGAGGATGCCGTAGAGCCGGCGGCGGGTGTCGACGAGCACGTCGAGGGCAGCCTTCTTCTGCTGGTCGGAGCCCTGGGTGACCAGCTGCCAGACGGCGCTGACGACCTGGCCGATCTCGCTCTTGATGTCCGCGTGGCCGGACGGCTGGTCGGTGGGCGCCTCCTGCGTGCGGGTGAACGGCGCCCAGACGGCGGCGAGCTCGGTGCCGTTCTCCTCGGCCCAGGCCACGCCCGCGTCGGTGAGCCGGATCGTCCGCCGCCCGTGCGCCTCGTCGGACTCCACGAGGTCCTCGTCCTGCAGCTGCTGGATGGTCGGGTAGACCGAGCCGGGGGAGGGGCGCCACTCGCCGTTGCTCAGCTCGGCGATCTCCTGGATCACCTGGTAGCCGTTGATCGGCTCGTCGGCCTTCCGGGCGCGGTGCAGCACGTCGATGATCGCCGTGCGGACGTCGCCGCGACGCACCCGGGGGCCGCGCTGCTGCTGCGGGCGCTGGGGGGCGGTCGCGAAGCCGAGGATCTCGTTGAGCCACGGCGGGGTGCCGCCGGCACGGCGGCCGCGGCCGCCACCGGAGAAGGCCTGGCCCCAGCTGGTCCAGTCGTTGCCGGGCGGTCGGCGGTAGTCGTGTGCACCCTGGTTGGTCGCGTTGTCGTCGTTGCTCTCGGGCCAGTCGGCTCCGGGCCATTGGTGTCCCATGTCGTGCTCCTCGCGCTGGGGTGGACTGCGGATGGGGCGGTACGTCGTGATCTATCGGTGACGTATCGCGATATATCGCGAGGGTACGCCCGGGCGGCAGGCCGGACAAGGGGAGATGACGGCGAGACGCGCCAGCGGTGGCCCACCCACCTTCCGGGCGCGTCCGGAACGTAGGTGGACCACCGCCGGCGGTCGGGAAGAGGTGCCTACGGGCGGGCGCGGCCCGTCGGCGTGCAGGCCTTCGTGGGGACCTTCGCGTCCTCGATGATCGCGTTGAAGAGGGCGGGCGACCGGTCGGGGTCGGCGATGATCCGGTTGGGGTCGCTGGGGGCCGGCAAGTTGGGCATCGTGCAGGTCTTGCTCTCCCCGGTCATGGCGAGGGCGAACCGGGCGAGGTCCACCGGGCCCATCTCCTCGTCCACGCGGATCGCCTCCGCCGCCGCCTCGTTGATCTGCCAGTAGCGCACCGGGTTGAGGAAGGTCCACGGCGTGAGTGCCTCGTCACCGAGGGCGCTGATCACCTCGCGCTGGCGGGCGACGCGGTCGAGGTCGCTGAGCGCGGTCACGTGGCGCGAGCGGGAGTACGCCAGCGCGGTCAGCCCGTCGACCTCCTGGCACCCCTTCTCGATGTCGAGGCGGGCCAGCGGGTCCTTCATGTCCTGCTTCGGGCAGATCTCGATGCCGCCGAAGGCGTCGACGGTGTTGATGACGCTGCCGAAGCCGAGCTCGACGTAGTGGTCGATGTGGATGCCGGTCAGCTTCTCCACGCTCGCCACCAGCAGCGGCGGGCCGTCGATGGCGAACGCCGCGTTGATCATCTGCGTGCCGTTGCCCGGGACCTCGGTGAGGGTGTCGCGCGGGATCGACATCATCGTGCGACCACCCGAGCCGGTGTGCAGCACGATGATCGTGTCGGTGTTGGTGCCGCCGCGCTCACCGGTCTGCAGCGCCTTGCGCTGTGCGTCCGTGAGGTCGTCGGCCTTGTCCGAGCCGACGATCAGGTAGTTGGTGCCGGGCTGCTCCTCGGGCCGGTCGCCCCGCGGCGAGGCGTCGACCTTCTCGATCGTCGTGAAGTGGTAGAGCGGCACGCCGAGGAGGTAGACGAGCAGCAGGATCAGCACGAGGGGGATCAGGCCGAGGCGCGGGCGCCACCTGCGCTTCTGCTTGACCGGCTGCGGGCGCGGCGGCGGGGCCGCCGCTGAGGAGGCCGCACCTGCGGGGGGCGCACCGCCGGACCCGCGTGCCTCGCGACGGGTCACCGGCATCACCCTCGTCTCGTCGGCGCGGCCGCCGCTCGGCTGTGCCTCGACGCGTTGCGTGGCGTCGCTCGGCGGGTTCTTCGACTGGCTCCCGTAGAGCCAGTCGTACTCGGGTGTTCCCTTCTCGGGCACCCCGGAGCCCTGTGGACGGTCAGCCATGGGCGTTGACGCTACCGTGCGACCCGTGATGAACCCGCTTCCGACGTCCTACAGCCGGGTGAGCCTCGGGATCATGGCCCACTCGAGCGAGGCCAACCTGCTGGGCAACGTCCACGGCGGGGAGATCATGAAGCTGGCGGACTCGACGGCCGGCGCGGTCGCCCACCGGCACAGCGGCGGCCCCGCGGTCACCGCGGCGATGGACGAGATGACGTTCCTGGCGCCCGTCCATGTCGGCGACATCATCAAGACCTATGCGCAGGTCAACTGGGCGGGGCGCTCGTCGATGGAGATCGGCGTGCGGGTGGAGGCGCAGCCGTGGGGCAACGCGGGCGACGAGCCGGTGCACGTCGCGAGCGCCTACTTCGTGTTCGTCGCGATCGACGACGAGGGGCGCCCGCGCCCGGTCCCACCACTGGAGACCGAGACCCCCGGTGACGTACGACGCCAGCGTGAGGCCGAGATCCGCCGCGCGCACCGGCTGGCGCGCAAGACCGAGATCGACGAGGGCCGCGAAGGCTGACCGTCCCACGGCGCGTCGCGACGCCGTGGGACGGGTGTGACTGGTGATACTGGGCGGGCTGACTTCCCCCAGCAGAGAGGCCCCCCGATGCCGTCCGTCCCGCCGTCCGGGTCGCACCAGCAACGGTTCACCACGCTCGACCGCGCCCAGCGCGTCCGGTTCCGC
>DASTPB010000192.1:0-4198 GCA_035762385.1 Nocardioides sp.
GCGCGCGGGATCGTGGCCGCCGCCACCCTCGGCTCGGGCCTGACGCTGCTCGACGGCACGGTCGTCAACGTCGCGCTCCGGTCGATCGGCGCCGACCTCGACGCCTCGCTGGCGCAGCTGCAGTGGATCACCAACGGCTACTTCCTCTCCCTGGCCTCGCTGATCCTGATCGGCGGGGCCCTCGGCGACCGCCTCGGCCGGCGGCGGGTCTTCGTCGTCGGCACGGTGTGGTTCGCACTGGCGTCGCTCATGTGCGGGCTGGCACCCACCGCCGAGGTGCTCATCGCGGCCCGGGTGCTGCAGGGCATGGGCGGCGCCCTCCTCACACCGGGCAGCCTGGCGATGATCCAGGCGTCGTTCCGGGCGACGGACCGCGGCCGCGCGATCGGAGCGTGGTCCGGGCTCGGCGGCATCGCCGCGGCGGTCGGACCGCTGGTCGGCGGGTTGCTGATCGACCACGCGTCCTGGCGCTGGATCTTCCTCATCAACCTCCCGCTCGCCGCCCTGACCGTGTGGCTGGCGCAGACGTGGGTGCCCGAGAGTCGCGACGAGCAGGCCCACGGGCGCTTCGACGTCGCCGGGGCGACCCTCGCCGCCCTCGCCCTCGCCGGCACCACGTGGGCGCTCACCGCCGCCGGCGGCACCGCGACGCCGTACGCCGTCGCCGTGGGAGTCCTTGCCGCGGTCGGGTTCCTCGTGGTCGAGCACCGGCGGCGCGACCCGATGGTGCGGCTGGGACTGTTCACCGACCGGACGTTCAGCGCGGCCAACGGCATGACGCTGCTGGTGTACGCCGCTCTCGGCGCGATCCTGTTCTTCCTCGTGCTGCAGCTCCAGACGGTCGGCGGCTACTCCGCCCTGCAGGCCGGTCTCGCCACCTTGCCGATCACCGCCTGCATGCTGCTGTTCGCCTCGAGGGGAGGCGCGCTCGGTCAACGGATCGGTCCCCGGATCCCGATGACCCTCGGACCGCTCGTGATGGCGGCCGGCACCGTGTGGCTGCTGGGGGTCGGCGAGGACGTGGTGTGGTGGCGCGACGTCGCACCCGGGCTCACCGTCTTCGGGCTCGGCCTGTCCCTCATGGTCGCGCCGCTGACGGCGACCGTCCTCAATGCCGCCCCGGACGACAGCGCCGGGATCGCCAGCGGGATCAACAACGCCGTCGCCCGTGCCGGCTCCTTGCTCGCGGTCGCCGCGCTGCCGACGGCCGTCGGCCTCGCGGGCGACGACTACCGCGACCCGGTGCGCTTCGACGCGGCCTACGGCACCGCGATGATCGCGTGCGCGGCGCTGCTCGTCCTGGGCGGTCTGGTCTCGTGGGTGACGATCCCGCAGCGCGTCCAGACACCGATTGCCTAAGGTCGGGGCGTGGGCGTACGACGACGGGCGGGCGTGGCGGCGACAGCCGCCCTCCTCGTGCTGCTCGCCGCCTGCAGCGACCCCTCCACCCCGGAGGAGCCCGACGCGACGGCCGAGCCGACGTCGGAGCCGACGACGGAGCCGACGGCGAAGCCGAAGAAGCCGGCCCCGACGATCCCGGTGGCCGACCCCGCCCACGCCGTGGACCCGCCGGGCAGGCGCGACGGCCGGCTGTGGAGCGCCGACATCCTCGTCCAGTGGGACAAGGCCATCGACGACGACCTCCTGAAGAAGGTCGAGGACCTCGCGGGCGTGGCCCACACGGAGCGGATCGGTCTGGGCCAGGTCAGCCTCGAGAACCGGGTGCTGACCGTCGCCTCGGTCGACCCCGGCAGCTACCGCAACTTCACCCAGGCCCAGGTCGCCGACTTCCAGGAGGCGTGGGACCGGGTCGCAGGCGGCGAGCTGGCCATCGACCGCAGGGTCGCCCGGCGGCTGGTCGACAAGGCGGGACGGATCCGGCTCGGCGCCGAGGACGCCGCACCCGAGCTGCACGTCGGGGCCTACACGCCTCAGGTGCCCACCATCGACATGGTGGTCAACACCGCGTGGGCCGAGGACATCGAGATGGCCACCGACAACGGGCTGCTGATCTCCACCGACCGCAAGACGCCGGCGAGCATCCGCAAGCCGCTCGAGCGGCTGGTCGGGAAGGACGCGTCGGTGCAGATGCTCGACGTCGCCTCCCGCATCGGCCTCGACCCCGACGCCAAGCTCACCGCCATCCCCACCGGCGGCACGCTCGGCAGCGTCGTCGGGACCTTCCGCTACGGGGTCCTCGGCGGCGGCCGCATCGCCCCCGACCCGGCGTGGGTGTCGGCCAACATCCGCACCGAGGTGGTGCCGATCCTCGGCAGCGTCACCTGCCACAAGGATCTCTTCCCCCAGCTGCGCGCGGCGCTGCTCGAGGTGCAGCAGCGAGGACTGGCCGACGAGATCCACCCGGGCGAGTACGCCGGCTGCTACTACCCGCGCTTCATCGCCGGGACGACCACGCTGTCCAACCACTCCTTCGGCCTGGCCCTCGACCTCAACACCCCCGGCAACCAGCGCGGCACGGTCGGCGAGATCGACCGCGACGTGGTGGAGATCTTCAAGACCTGGGGCTTCGCCTGGGGCGGCGACTGGCGCTGGACCGACCCGATGCACTTCGAGCTCGCCGAGGTGAAGCGGGTCGGCTGATGGCTAGGGTCGGCGCATGAAGGCAGTGCAGGTCGTCACGCCCACCGGTCCCGCCGACGTCGAGGTGCGCGAGGTCGACCCGCCGACCCAGGGGCACGACGACGTCCTGGTCGAGGTGCACAGCGTCGGGGTCTCGTTCCCCGACCTCCTGCTGAGCCGCGGGGAGTACCAGTTCAAGCCGGAGCCGCCCTTCACCCTCGGCGTCGACTTCGCCGGCGTCGTCCTCGACCCGGGGTCGCCGGAGTCGAGCGCGTTCACCGTCGGCCAGCGGGTGGCCGGCGTCAACCTCCACGGCGGGGCGGCCGAGCAGGTCGCCAACCCGGCGATCTTCACCTTCGCGCTGCCCGACGCGATGTCGTACGACGAGGGCGCGGCGCTCCCGATGAACTACCTCACCGCGCTGTTCGCGCTGGAGGAGCGTGGCGGCCTGCAGCAGGGCGAGACGGTGCTCGTCCACGGAGCCGCCGGCGGCGTCGGCACGGCCACGATCCAGGTGGCCAGGGGCCTCGGCGCCCGGACGATCGCGGTGGTGAGCACCGAGGAGAAGGCGGCGTTCGCGCGGGCGGCGGGAGCCGACGACACCGTGGTCGGTCCGGACTTCAAGGACGCGGTCCGGGAGCTCACCGGGGGTCGCGGGGTCGACGTGGTGCTCGACGTGGTGGGCGGCGACGCCTTCACCGACTCCCTGCGCTGCCTGGCCGAGCAGGGCCGGGTCCTCGTCGTCGGCTTCGCCGCCGGGCAGGGCATCCCGGAGGTCAAGGTCAACCGGCTGCTGCTCGGCAACACCGACGTCCGCGGCGTCGGCTGGGGGGCGTACGCCATGACCCGGCCCGGCTACATGCAGCGGCAGTGGCACCGCCTGCTCCCGATGATCGAGGCGGGCGTCGTGAGACCACCCGTCGGGGCGACGTACGACCTCGCCGACTTCGGTCGTGCGCTGGTCGACATGGACGAGCGCCGCACCCTCGGCAAGTCGGTCGTCCGGGTGCGCTGAGGGGTCCGGGGCTAAGGTCGGCGGCGTGACGATCCTCGACGCCGCCCGCGACGGCATGAACCTCGACATCCGACCGCAGGACGACCTGTTCGGCCACGTCAACGGCCGCTGGCTCGACGAGACCGAGATCCCGTCCGACAAGTCGAGCTGGGGCGCCTTCATCGCCCTTGCCGACGCGGCCGAGCAGCATGTCCGCGACATCATCACCGAGCTGGCCGACCGCCCGGCCGACGGGCTCGACGAGGACGAGCGCAAGATCGGGGACCTCTATGCGTCCTTCATGGACACCGAGACGATCGCCGCCAACGGCCTGCGCCCGATCCAGGGGCTGCTCGACCAGGCCCACCGGGTCGCCGACCTGACCGAGCTGGCGGCGTTCCTCGGCGCCTTCGAGCGCATCGGCGGTCCCGGCCTGTTCGGGTCCTACATCACCCCCGACCGCGGCGATGCGTCGAAGAACATCGTCTACCTCGCGCAGGGCGGCCTCGGCCTGCCGGACGAGTCCTACTACCGCGAGGACAAGTTCGCCGAGATCCGCGACAAGTACGTCGCCTACCTCACGACGCTGCTCACCCTCAGCGAGCACCCCGACCCCGACGGCGC
>DASTPB010000193.1:0-15979 GCA_035762385.1 Nocardioides sp.
CCACCAGTTCTCCGGACGCACGCCGACGGTGACCTTGCCCGACATCTTCCGCTCGGCGCCCGGGTCGACCGGCACGGTGTACTTGCCGAGCTTGACGTCGCCCTCGACGGCCGTGCCCTCCATCAGGTTCATCTGCGGCGAGCCGATGAACCCGGCGACGAACAGGTTGGCGGGCTTGTCGTAGAGCTTGAGCGGGGTGTCGACCTGCTGGAGCACGCCGAGCTTCATCACCGCGACCCGGTCGCCCATCGTCATCGCCTCGACCTGGTCGTGCGTGACGTAGACCGTCGTGACGCCGAGGTCCTGCTGGAGGCGCGCGATGTCGGTGCGGGTCGCCACGCGCATCTTGGCGTCGAGGTTCGACAGCGGCTCGTCCATGCAGAACACCTGAGGCGCGCGCACGATCGCGCGTCCCATCGCCACCCGCTGGCGCTGACCACCCGAGAGCGCCTTCGGCTTGCGCTCGAGGTATTCCGTCAGCTGCAGGATCTCTGCCGCCTTGGCCACCCGCTCCTTGCGCTCGTTGGCCGGCACCTTGGCCATCTTCAGGGAGAACGCCATGTTCTCCTCGACCGTCATGTGCGGGTAGAGCGCGTAGTTCTGGAACACCATCGCGATGTCCCGGTCCTTGGGCGGCACGTTGGTGACCTCCCGGTCACCGATGTAGATGTGCCCGTCGTTGACCTCTTCGAGGCCCGCGAGCATCCGCAGGGTCGTGGACTTGCCGCACCCGGACGGGCCGACGAGCACCATGAACTCGCCGTCCTTGATCTCCAGGTCGATGCCCGGCACCGCCGGCTCATCAGCCCCCGGATACCACCGTTGTGCCTTCTCGAACGTCACTGATGCCATGTTCTGCTCCTTCACCGGCAGGTACGTGCCGGACGATCCGTAGTGAAGTGACCCCGGTCACACTAGGGCCCGGGGGACGGAGCGGCAACGGCGGGTCAGCCCGCGGTCACGCAGGAGCAGCGGCGGTCAGTAGGTGCCGAGGTACTTCTTCGGGGTGCCCGGGGCAGGCTGGCGCTGCACCGTGACCGAGCCCATCAGGGCCATCCCCCGGATGCGGACGACCGGGGAGCCGGGTCCGAGCTGGGCGGGGACCTTGTCCCTGGCCTGGGTGAACTCGCCCATGATCGGGGTGCCGTCCATGACGACGTGCATGTCGGCCGGGACGATCACCTTGACCTCGCCCATGATCGAGCTGGCGTTGAGGAGCGTCTCGTGGGCCGAGAGCTGCGCCTGCCGCAGGTCGATGACGACGCTGCCCATCAGCGCGAAGGCGCTGTGGTGCTCGGGCACCGACCAGACGCCCTGGCGCTTGCACTCACTCATGATCGCGACGGACGAGTTGTGACCCACCGCCGGCACCGACGACGGCGTACGACGCACCGGTGCGCCGGCCGGTGGCACGACCGGACCGGTGGCCTGCAGGTCGAGCGTGATGGGCACGAGGTCGCCGTAGGTCTTGGCCTGCCACGTCAGCTCGAGACGCTCCTCGAGCTCGTCGAGGTCGATGCGGCCCTCGCCTGCGGCGTCACGGAGCACGTCCGCGACCCGCTGGCGGTCGGCGTCGGAGATGCGCATCTGCGACGGGTCGTGCGGGCGGTTCTCGATCTCCCCCATGGCTCCAGCCTAGCGAGGTCTGCGGCTCGCGACCCACGACGGCGGGGCCTCCCGGAACACTGAAGGATCCCTGCTCCGGGGGAGCAGGGATCCATTCGGGCGGACTCGGCCAAGGGACGAGGACCGGACGCCCCCCGACGGCGTCCGGTCGCCTCCCTCACAGCCCGTTGTCCCGGAAGTCCAGCCGGTTGAGGCTGCGTTCGGAGGCCGGGGCGCCCTTGTTCTTCTTCGCCTCGCGCTTGCCGTACTCGTCACCGAAGTCGAGGCGGTTGCCCGACTTGTGCTCGGGGACGGTGGCGGTCTTGTCGGTCGTGCCGCGGTTGATGGTCTGGGTCGGCGGGTCGATGTCGGCCCCACAGGCGGCGAAGACCGGCAGGACGATCGCAGCGACGGCAGCCGCGGCGATGCGCCGGCGGACGGAGTGGGTGTTGGTGTTCATGGTGTGTCCCTTCGTTGTGCCGGACCGGGTGGACCGGCTTCGTCAACGGTGGGCCCGCTCGGACAGCGGTTGACAACGGTTGACGGACGCTGACACGTCGACCGCGAACGGTCTGGACCACCGGCTGGGACCCGGGAGGACCGGGCGATCCTTGTGCGATGGGCGCGCTGCCTCGACCGGAGGTGCCTCCCGGCCCGCACCGGGAGCTCGTCGACGCGCTCCACGACCTGCACCACCGGGCGGGTTGGCCCAGCCTGCGCAGGCTCGCCGAGCAGACCGGGGTGTCCCACACGACGGTCTCCAAGGCGCTGTCGTCACCGGTCCTGCCCCGGTGGGGGACGGTCGAGCTGCTGGTCGAGGCGATGGGCGGCGACGTGGCGCGGGCGCACGAGATGTGGGTCGCCGCCTCGAGGCCGTCGACAGGGCCCGGCGGCGAGCCCGGCCCGGCCCGGATCGCCGGCCGCGTCGCCGAGCTGAGGGTGGTGCGCGACCACCTGACGGCAGGCAGCGGCCTGCTGCTGGTCACGGGCCAGGCAGGCATCGGCAAGACGACCGTCGTCGACGCTGCCGTGGCCACGTCGGACGTCTTCGTCGCCGTCGGTCGCTGCCTGCACCTCTCCCGCGAGATGCCGTTGATGCCGGTGGCCGACGCGCTGCGCGCGGTGCTCGAGCACGACGGGGGTCGGTGGATGGCGGACGCGCTCGCAGCCTGTCCCCCCTACGTCGTGGCGACGGTGGCCAGGCTGCTGCCCGAGCTGGACGACGGCGCGGGTGCTCCTGCGACCGACGAGCCGTGGGGACCGGAGAGGCTCTTCGCATCGGTGATCAGCACCCTGCGCGCGCTGGCGGACGTACGTCCTCTCGCGGTGCACCTCGAGGACTGCCACTGGGCCGACCTGAGCACGCTCGACCTGCTCACGCGCGTCGCGAGCCGACCCTCGCGGCCGCCGATCGTCGCCACGTGGCGCGCGGAGGACCCCGACGTGTCGGACGCGCACACGGACTGGCTCACGCGCACCCGCTGGACAGCCGGCGTGGCCGCCGTCGACCTCCTCCCGCTCACCCCCGCCGAGACGGTCGAGCAGCTGCGGCTGCTGACCGGCACGGAGTCCCGTGACCTCGCGCAGCGGATCCACCGCCGCAGCCGGGGCCTGCCGCTCTACACGGCCCAGCTCGCCGCGAGCCCGGGCGTCACCCTCCCCCGCGCCCTCGCCGACCTCCTCGACCGACGCCTCGGCGACCTCGACGAGGACTCCTGGCGGGTGGCGCGCGTGCTGGGGGTCGCGCAACGTGCGATGCCGTCCACCCTGCTCCGTGGAGCGGCCGGGCTCGAGCAGGACGCGATGGACACGGCCCTGCACCTGCTGGCGCAGCGCCGGCTGCTCCGACCCGGCACCGGCGACGCGGTGGAGCTCGCCCACCCGCTCTTCGTCGAGGCCGTGGCGCGACGTCTGGTCCCGGGTGAGGCAGCGGAGGTGCATGCCCGCCTCGCCGAGGCGATGGACGGGACACCCACCGTCGAGCCGGCCGAGGTCGCCGACCACTGGAGGGCCGCGGGCCGTCCCGACCAGGAGGTGTCCGCGCGGGTCGACGCGGCCATCGTCGCCGGCACCCGCTTCGCCTACGAGAAGGAGCTCGCCACGTGGCTGCGGGTGCTGGCCCTGTGGGACGAGGGACACCGACCCGACGACGTCGACCTCTGGGAGGTGGTCGTGCGAGCGATCGACGCCGCGATCGAGGTGGGTGACGTCGAGACGGGGCACGCCCTGGCGGACCGCGCCACCCGGCTGCAGCTCGACGAGCTCCCCGTGCGGGCACAGGCCCAGGTCCTGCACCGGCTGGGCACCCAGCGCCACGAGGAGGGCGACGCCGCGGGCGCCGAGGAGCTGATGGAGCGCGCGGTGGGGCTGCTCGAACCCCTGCCACCCTCGCCGGAGCTCTTCCGGCTGCTCGAGGACCGGATCGGGATCCTGCTGCAGGCGGGTCGCCAGCGGGACGCAGCGGCCGCCCTCGACCGGTCGGCCGAGCTGCTCGACGTCGCCGATGCCCGGTTCCGCCGTCGCCACCAGGCGGGGGTCCTCTGGAGGACGGTCCTCGCCGGCGAGGACGCCGAGGCGGCGGCCGCGGAGGCCCTCGCGGCGCTGGCGGACGACGACCCCGACCCGATCGCCGAGCTGATGATCGCCAGCAACGCCACGGACGCCCTGCTGGGCGCCTCGGCACCGGCGGCGCGCGCCGAGGAGCTCGCCCGGGGACCGCTCGCGACCGCGGCTGCCTGGAACCTCGAGCTGTCCTACCCGGGGGTCCTCGTCCGCACGAACGTGTGCTGGGCGCACCTCCTCGAGGGCACCACCAGCGAGGCGCGGGCGTGGATCGAGCCGGTCACCCGCTCGAGAGCCACCACCAACACCGCGTTCGCCCACCTCTTCCTGGCGGCCGTCGAGCTGCGGGAGGGCGAGGTGGCTGCTGCCCTCCAGCGTGTTCGGGCAGCCGACGAGCACATCCACGTCCACGACCAGAACTGGACGATGTGCCTGCCGTGGGTGGCCGAGATCGAGCTGTGGGCGGGCAGGTCGTCCGACACGTGCACCCCGCTCACGGACGTGCTGACGCGCGACCTCGCCGGCGAGCAGGCCGCCGCGGCTGCGCCGCTGCTGGTCGCGCTGGCCCGCGCCCACGCCGAGGTCGCCGAGCAGGAGGCGGCCCCACCAGGGCCGCGACGCGCGGTGGTGACCTCCCTCCGGGCGCTGGTCGCCGGCGCCTCGGTCGACCCGTTCGACGCCGGGACCCGGGACGTCGCGGCCCCCGCCCGTGCCGTGACCTGGGAGGCCGAGCTCGGCCGGCTGGAGGAGCGCGACACCGTGGACCTGTGGGCGCGTGCTGCGTCGGAGTGGGACCGGGTACGGCGACCGCACGACTCCGCCTACAGCCGGTGGCGTGGCGCCCAGGCCGCCCTCCGGGACGGGCCCGGGGCCGTGGCGGTCCGGCTCGCCACCCGGGCGCGCGCGGACGCGCGGCAGCACGTGCCCCTCGCCCGCGCCGCGGCGGCCACGCTCGAGCGCGCACGGGACGGTGTGGCGGGATCTGGACAACCGCCTGCTCCGGGTCGATCCTGAGGAGGAACCCTGGGAGGCCCGATGGGCCAGCTGAACCGGCCCGAGCTCGAGCCCGGACCGCACCGCGACCTCGTCGACGCGCTCCACCGCCTGCACGACGGGGCGGGACGACCCAGCCTCCGGGCCATCGCCCGGCGCGCGGGGTGCTCGCACACGACCGTGCACCACCTCTTCACGCACCCGCGACCCCCCGCCTGGTCGCTCCTCGACGCGGTCGTCACGGCGATCGGGGGTGACCCGGCCGACTTCCGGCCCCTGTGGCTGGCGGCCACGGCTGACGGTGCCCGGCACCTGCCCCCTCCTGCGCGGACCATCGCCGGCCGCCGCGCCGAGCTCCTCGTCGTACGTCGCCACCTCGAGGCCGGCGGCGGGCTGCTGCTGGTGACCGGCGAGCACGGCATCGGCAAGTCGACCCTCCTGGCGGCCGCAGCGCAGCAGGTGTCGACCTTCGTCGCGCACAGCGGCGGCCATGCCCTCCTGGCCCACGCGCCGTTCGCGCTCGTGTCCGACGTGCTGCGGCGGGTCTCGCTCGCTGACGGGGGCCGGTGGTTCGACGAGGCGCTGGCCGGGTGCCCCGGCTTCGTGGCACCTGCCCTGTCCCGGATCCTGCCCGAGATCGGGCTGCGTGGTCGTGAGGCCGAGGACCGGTTCGCATCCGCCCGCCTGCTCGCGGCCATCGAGTCCGTGCTCACCGCCCTGACGGCGCTCCGCCCCCTCGCGCTCGTGCTCGAGGACCTCCACTGGGCCGACCCCAGCTCGCGCCGGTTCGTCGAGCAGCACGTCGTCGGCGGTCGCGGCGTCCCGATCGTCGCCAGCCTCACCGCCGGCGAGTCGGCGGACGCCGACGCATGGTTGGCGCGCACGCGGCGCGATGCGGCGCTGGTGCTGAACCTCGCGCCCCTCACCCCGAAGGAGACGCGCGACCAGCTCCGGCTGCTGGTCGGGCCGCGGTTGCGCCGCGGTGACGCCGAGCGGGTGCAGGCGCTCGGGCGGGGGGTGCCCCTGCACACCGACGAGATCGCACGCGCGATGACCGCGGGGACGACCGCAGCGCCCCTGACGGACATGCTGGCCCGCCACCTCGACGACCTGTCCCCGAGCGCGTGGGCCGTGCTCCTCGTCGCGGTGCTCGCGGACCGCCCCCTCCCGCCGGAGGTCGTCGCGGACGCGACGTCGATGGACCAGCCGGAGCTCGCCGACGCCGTGCGCGAGCTGGTGGCCCGCCACCTGGTGGCCGACCCCTACACCACGAGCGACGTCGCCGTCCGCCACCCGCTCGTGGCTGCCACCGTGCGGGACCGGCTCACTCCCGCGGAGGCCGCCCTCGCCCACCGCAGGCTGGCGACCGCGCTCGCGGCGACGTCGCACCCGACCGCGGCCGAGGTCGCGGAGCACTGGCGCGGCGCCGACGAGCCACGTGCCGAGCTGTGGTGGCGCATCGCAGCCGGGCAGGCCGCCTGCGACGGGCTGGCCCGCGACGAGGAGTCGGCCCACTGGCAGCGGGCGCTCGACCTGTGGCCGGCGGACGGTCCGCCGCCCGCGGACGTCGGGACCACGCGGTGTGAGCTGCTCCTCGAGCTGGTGCACGCGATGACCGGCCCCGGGCGCGCAGGCCGGGCGCGGCCATGGGTGGACGAGGCCCTCGCCCTCGCCCCGTCCCTGCCGCAGCGCGACCGCGCGTCCGCGCTCCGACGGGCTGCCCAGGTGCTGGAGCAGGGCGACCCGGACACGTCCGTGCGACTCGCGGACGAGGCCATCGCGGTGCTCGACGCCGCCGGCGACCGTCCGTCCCTGGTCCGGGCGATGGCCGAGAAGTCCAGCGCCCTGCGCGGCGCCGGCCGCATCGCCGAGGCCGGCCTCGTGGTCGACGCGATGCTCGACCTCACCGCCCGGCTCGACGACCCGGCACTCCACCGCGACGCCCTCGCCGAGCGGGCGTGGCACGACATCGCCCTGGGGCGCACGGTCGCCGGTCTCCGTGCGGTCCAGGAGGCGCGGACGATCCTCGTCGAGGGGAACCCCTTCAGCGACGTCTGGCTCGCGACCTACCACACGGACCTGCTGCTGATGCTGTGCGCGGCAGCCGACGACGTGGCCGACGCGGCCGACGGGGGGCTCGCAGCCGTGCGCGACGCGGGCATCGAGTCGTACGTCCTGAGCACGATGCTCGTCTGCAACGTGGCGGAGGCCCGCCTGCATGCCGGCGCCGTCGGCGCCGCGTCGCGGCTGGTCCGGCCCAGGACCCGGGACGAGCCGAGGCAGGCCACCCGGTTCCTCCACGTCGTCCGCGCCTGGGTCGAGGTGGTGCACGGCGACCTGGAGGCGGCCGACCGGCGTCTCGATGCCGTGTCGGGGCTCGACTTCGGCGTCAGCGCCCACCGACAGGCCGTGGTGAACGTCCGCGCGCTGGGCGACCTGTGGCGCGGCCTCCCGGCACAGGCGCTCGACCGCATCGGGACGGGCATCGCCGGTGAGACCGTCACCTCGTGGTCTCCCTACACCGGGTCGCTCCTCTGCCTGGCCGCCCGCGCGGCCGCCGACGTGGCAGAGGCGGACCCGACCCGGCGGGCCGCCCTCGCCGCCCGCCTCTCGGGCTGGCAGCAGCAGTGGTCCACCGACCCGCTCGCCCCGGAGGCGGCACACGCCGCGGCCCCGGCGGCCCGCAGCACGTGGCGCGCCGAGCTCGCCCGGTTGCACGGCGTCCCGCGGCTGGAGCACTGGGTCGGGGCGGCCGAGCAGTGGGACCTCGTCGGACGCCCTCACGAAGCGGCGTACGCCCGCTGGCGCGCAGCCGAGGTCGCGCTGCGCGACGGTCGCCTGCAGCTCGCCCACCGGCTCCTGCGGCGCTCCCACGCCCAGGCGCGCGGTCACGTGCCGCTGCTGGCCGCGATCGACCGGACCCGGGCGGGGCTGCCGGTCACGGCCTCCCCGGTGCCTCCACGTGCTGGTAGTCCTTCGAGGACACCCAGGAGCCACCCCACTCCCAGCCGAACCGGGCGAACGCCGTCACCGGCAGGTCGCCCGAGCGGATGACCCCCAGCCGCGCCGGCGCCGACCGGTCGCGATCGATCGAGACGAAGGCCCGCCCGGTCGGGGGATCGACACGTCCCGGCGTCACGTAGGGGTTCTGCACGGGGTTGATGTCGATCGCCGCGCCGTAGGCGTGCTGCGACCACCGGCGCTGCCCCGCCACGCGACGGCAGTTGAAGCCGGACGTGTTGTTGGCCGCCATCGAGAGGTCGTCGTCGGCGCGGTAGTCGTCCACGAGGCGCATCCGGGCGATCGGGAAGCCGGCGTCGTACAGGCGACCGAAGGCGTCGGCCACCTGACGCGCCCAGCGCCGGTGGACGACCATCTCACCGACGCGGGCCCGGCCGTCGAAGTCGCGGTGGGTCATCTGCAGGTGACGCAGGTCGCGGAGCGCGACGGGGCATCCGGGGCGGTGGCTGCGGCGCATCCGGTCGGCGAGGTCGGCGTCGATGCGGCTGACCGACGAGGCGTACGCCGGGTCGGCGGCCTGCTCGACGCCACGGTCGGTGGCCAGCCCCGTGCACCGCTGGCGGGAGCGCCAGTCCGCCACGGCCCGGCCCCGCGCAGCGCCCGTGACCGGGACCGGCCGCCCGTCGGTCGGCGAGATCGCTGCCGGCGTCCACGACTTCCGCACGGCTCCCCCGGCGTCGAGGGTGACCGAGAGGACACCCGTCCGCGCCTGCCGGGCGTGGTACCAGACGAAGTTTCCGAGCCCGTACGCGACCACCGCGTCGCCGGCCCATCCTCCTCCGCCGAGCACGTGGGAGTGGCTCCCGACCACGACGTCGGCGCCGGCGTCGGCGAGGTCGCGGGCGAGCAGTCGTTGCGACTGCGTCGGGCAGGACTGGTACTCGCGCCCCCAGTGCAGGTAGACCACGACGAGCTGGTCGCGGGCCGACGCGGCCTCGACCGCGCCGACCAGGGTGCGGGCGTTGCTGCCCCGCGCCGACGCCGTGCCGAGGCGCCCGGTGCTCGCGGACCACACGTCGCTCGAGCCCTCCCGCTGGACGCCGTCGGCCGCGAAGAACGCGACCTCGAGGTCGCCGACCTCGACCACGTGGGGGGCGTACGCCGCCGCGCCCCGGCCCGCGCCGACCATCGCGACGTCGCGGTCACGACCGGCGGCCAGGGTGTCCTGGAGGCCCACGAGGCCGTAGTCGCCCGCGTGGTTGTTGGCCACGCTGACCACATCGACACCGGCGTCGTCCAGCACGTCGAGGGCTGCCGGGCGGGTGCGGAACCAGTAGCGGTCGCCGGCGTTCTCCAGCTCCTTGGGGTCGCGCACCGCGCTCGCGGTCACCGGCGTCTCGAGGTTGACCATCGCGACGTCGGCCTCGCGCAGCGTGCGCGCGATGGGTCCGAGGCCACCCGGGCGGTCCAGCAGCCGTGCGGCCACGCCGTCGAAGTGCACGTCGCCACCGAAGGCCAGGGTCACCTGCCCGGTCCGGGCCGCCGGCGTCGTCACGGTGCTGCCCGCCGCCGGGTCGGCCGGTGGCTCGCCGGCGGGTGGGCTCGAGGTGCAGGCGGACGCCGCCATCGCGCACACGACGGCAGCAGCCAGGCGCCGTCGCCGTCCCTCCATCCCCCGATTGTGCCGTGGCGCCGGAAACCCGAGGTCCGGACCGGCGGGCCGACACCCACGTCGCCCGTGGACACGACGAGGGGGCCGGGACGATCCTGAGGGCAGGACCACGGCCGAGGGAGGGATCCCGGTGTGAGCGCACTCCCCCGCCCGGCCCTGCCACCGGGGCCCCACCGCGACCTGGTCGCCGCGTTGCACGAGCTCCACCACCGCGACGGCTGGCGCAGCCTGCGCGCCCTCGCGCGCGAGACCGGCGTCTCGCACACGACGGTGTCCAAGGCGTTCTCCTCGAGCACGCTGCCGTCCTGGGGCGTCCTCGAGCTGCTGGTCGAGGCGATGGGTGGTGACCCCGGGCCCTTCCACGCCAGGTGGCTGGCCGCGTCGGCGCCCGCCACCGACGCCGGTGCGCCGGCGACCGCGATCGCGGGGCGGCGCGGCGAGCTCGACGTCGTACGCCATCACCTCGAGGCCGGCCGGGGCCTGCTGCTGGTCACGGGCGAGGCCGGGATGGGCAAGACCACGGTGATCGAGGCAGCGTGCGCCGACCGACGCGGCGATGTGCTGGCGGCCCCGGGCCGGTGCCTGCCCCTGTCGAGCGAGGTGCCGCTGCTGCCGATGGCCGAGGCGCTGCGCCACGTCGGGCGCGTGGCGGACGGAGCGGTCATGGCGGCCGCACTGCAGGACTGTCCTGCCTACGTCCGCGAGGCGATGTCCACGCTGCTGCCCGAGTGGTCGACGGGCGACTCGTCCTTCGAGTCGGACGACCGGTGGTTGCGCCAGCGCCTGTTCGCCGGGGTCGCCGAGCTGTGCCGGGCACTGTCGGCAGCCCAGGCCTTCGCGGTCGTGCTGGAGGACCTCCACTGGGCCGACGACCCGACCCGGGACCTCGTCGAGCACCTGGTCCGGCACGGGGAGGTGCGGATCGTCGGGTCGTGGCGCACCGACGACCCGGACGTGCCGGAGCGGCACCAGGAGTGGTTCGCCCGGGTGCGGCGCGACGCGGCGGTCCTGCCGCTGCGACCGTTGACCCCGGACGAGACCCTCGACCAGGTCCGTCTCCTCCGGCCCGGGACGACGCCCGCGGACGCAGCCCGGATCTACGCCCGCAGCCTCGGGCAGCCGTTGTTCACCGAGCAGCTCGCCCACGCCGATGCCGGTGAGCCGACCTACCTGGGCGACCTCCTGGACGACCGGGTGTCCCGGCTCGCGGGGGCTGGGTGGACCGTCGCCTCGGCGCTGGGCGTCGCGGACCGCACCCTGACAGCGGACGAGGTGGAGCGGGCCACGCACCTCGAGGACGAGCAGCTGTCGGAAGCCCTCCGCGAGCTGCGCTCCCAGCGGATCCTCGACGTCGACGAGGCCGGCGTACGACTCCGCCACCCGCTCCTGGCGGAAGCCGTGCGGCGTCGACTGCTGCCGGGCGAGGCGGCGGCGGCGCACCGGGCGGTGGCCGGCGCCCTGGTGGCGCACGGCGACGCCGAACCGGCCGAGGTGGCCCGGCACTGGCAGGGCGCCGGCGACGCGGAACAGGAGCTCGCCTGGCAGGTGCGGGCGGCCCGCGCTGCCGCGGAGCGCTACGCCGGGCAGCAGTCGGCCGCCCACTGGCGCCGCGCCCTCGAGCTGTGGCCGAAGGATGCGTCCGAGGCACTCGCCCCACCGGTGCGCCGGCACGAGGTGGTCGCGGGCATCGCGAACCAGCTCGACCTCGCCGGCCTCCCGCGCGAGGCGGTCCCGGTGCTGGAGGCCGAGCTGGCGCGGTCCGACCCGCCGCACCTCTACGACGTCGCCGAGCGGGCGGACCTGCTGCGCCACCTGGCCCGCTTCAACTCCTCGCAGTTCGTGACGGGCACGCGTGGCCTGGAGCTCGTGGAGCAGGCCATCGAGCTCCTGCGTTCACTGCCGCCGACCTCGGAGCTGGCGGCAGCCCTCACGTGGCAGGGCACCGAGCTCGAGTGGCACGGACGTCGGGAGGAGGCGACCGCCGTCCTCGCACGAGCTGCGGAGATCGCGGCCGAGGCTGGTGACCGGACGATCGAGCGGTCGGCCCGTGCCCAGTGGGCGTGGCAGCTCGCGGCATCCGGCGACGCGGGCAGTGTCGATCACATCGAGCGCATCCTGCAGGAGTTCGGGCAGACCGACAGCCTGCTCAGGAACCTGGCGGTCGCCGTGCGCCACACCGACATCCTGCTCATGGCGTGCCGACCGGCGGAGGACGTGGTGCGAGCCGCGGCCTACGCGCTCGACCAGGCGGCGCGCTGGCAGATCACCACCAACCACGCCGTCGTCCTGTCGACCAACGTCGCGCAGGCGTGGCGGCGGGCGGGGATGGTCGATCGCGCCATGGCGGTCGTGGCTCCCGCGACCGACGACGAGAAGCCCACCGGACTTCCCCTGCTCCACGTCGAGCGCGCGATCCTCGAGGTGCTGCTGGGACACCTCGACGTCGCCGGGCGCCGCGTCGGCTGCCTCGACCTGGGCGTGCACGAGGTGATGGACAGCTCGATCCTGGAGGTGCAGCTGCACCTCACCACCTGGACGGGGCGCCCGGCGGACGGTTTCGCGCTCGCCCAGAAGGTTCTGTCGTCGCGCCACGACGAGGTCTCCCCGGGGACGGTCGGCGACCTCCTCGTCCTGATTGCGGCGGCGGCGGCCGACGCGCGCGTCGGCGACAGTCGGTCGGCGCGCCACGCCGCACGCCGCACGCTCGACGAGATCCGCGGAGCGATGCACCACGACCCCTTCGCCCCGGGCGCAGTCCTCGCCGACCGAGCCGCGCTGCCCCAGTGGGAGGCGGAGTCCCGACGGCTGCTCGGTCAGGACTCCGTCGAGGCGTGGACGGACGCGGCCACCACCTGGCACGACCTCGACCGGCCGCACGACGAGGCGTACTGCCGGTGGCGAGCCGCCCAGGTCGCGCTTCGTGACGGGCACGGCACGGTCGCCGCCCGCCTCCTCAGGAGCGCAGCGGCACGGGCCCGCGGGCACGTCCCCCTGTCGCGAGCCGTGGCCGCGACCGCTGCCGGAGCCACCTGAGCAGACGTCAGGCCGCGACCGCCGCGAGCTGTCGCGACACCGCGAGGGCGGCCTGCCGACCGGCGCGCGAGGCGCCGACCGTGCTGGCCGACGGGCCGTAGCCGACGAGCTGCACCCGCGGGTCACGCACGGCCGTCGTCGCGCCCTGGACGTTGCCGGGCACGGGGACGAGGGCGATGCCACCCTGCGGCGAGCGCAGACCGAGCGGCGCGAGGTGCTCGACCGCGGGACGGAAGCCGGTGGCCCAGAGGATCGCGTCGACCCGCTCGAAGCGGCCGTCCGCCCACCGCACCCCGTCGGGCTCGATGCGCTCGAACATCGGGAGCCGCCGCTCGTAGGCGCCCAGTCGGGCTGCCTCCTGCTCCTGGGGACGGAGCGACAGGCCGGTCACGCTGACCACGCTCGCCGGCGGCAGCCCCTGGCGTACGCGCTCCTCGACAGCGGTGACCGCGGCAAGGCCGGCGGCGGAGTCGAAGTCGTCGTCGCGCCACACCGGTGGCCGGCGCGTCACCCACAGGGTGTCGGTGACAGGGGCGAGCTCGCCGATGAACTGCACCGCGGAGGCGCCGCCGCCGACGACGAGCACGCGCTTGCCACGGAAGTGCTCGGCGCCGGGATAGCCGGCGGTGTGCAGCTGCTCGCCCGCGAACGACGCGATGCCCGGGTAGTGCGGCACGAACCGGCGCGTCCAGGTGCCGGTCGCGTTGACCAGGGTGCGGCTGCGCCAGACGCGGTCGCCCGCCCGCACCACGAGGAGGTCGCCCTCGCTCTCGACGCGGTCCACCCGCACCGGACGCACGACGGGCAGGTGGTGCCACCGCTCGTAGCCGTCGAAGTAGTCGGGCACGACGAGGTTGGCCGCACGGTCGGTGCCGTCGGGCGCGGTCGACGCCGGCAGGTCGGCGACCCCGTGCACGTCGCCCATCGTGAGCGAGGCCCACCGGTGCTGCCAGGCCCCACCGGGGCCCGGGTTGGCGTCGAGCACCAGGTGGTCGATCCCGCGCTGGCGCAGGAAGTACGACGCCGCGAGGCCGGCCTGCCCGGCACCGATCACGAGGGAGTCCAGGACAGGATCGTGGGCCGGGTAGGCGGCTCCCGCCGTCGCGTCGTGGACCTGCATGCCGATGCAACGCCGGTCCGGGCGGTCCTATGCCCCGCCGCCCTGTTGCTCGTCGCGTGCTGCGTGGCAGCCTCGACGCATGACCACCGTCGCCGCCCTCGCCACCCGGCTCCTCGAGCTCCACCACACCGGCTCCACGCTGGTCCTGCCCAACGTCTGGGACGCCTGGTCGGCGAAGGTCGTCGCCGAGGCCGGTTTCGCGGCGCTGAGCATCGGCAGCCACCCGCTGGCGGACTCGCGCGGCCAGGGTGACAACGAGGACATGACGATCGACGACGCCCTCGACGGCGTACGACGCATCTGCTCGGCCGTGCCGGAGGTCCCGGTGACCGCCGACATGGAGGCCGGCTACGGCACCGCGCCCGGCGAGCTCGTCGAGCGGCTGCTCGAGGCCGGCGCAGTGGGTCTCAACATCGAGGACACCGTGCACTCCGAGGGCGGGCGGATGCGATCGACGTCGGAGCACGCCGACTACATCGGCGCGATCCGCCAGGCGGCCGACGCGGCCGGCGTCGACCTGGTGGTCAACGCCCGCACGGACGTGTTCCTCAGGAAGGACCAGTTCGCGGACCCGGTCGACGAGGCGATCACCCGCCTGCGCGCGTGCGAGGAGGCGGGCGCGCGCTGCGTCTACCCCGTCGGCGCACCGGACGCAGCTGCCCTGCAGGCCCTCCTCGACGCGATGTCAGGACCGGTCAACGTGATCGCGAACCCCCGCACCGGCAGCGCTGCCGGGTCGCTGGAGGACCTGCAGGTGATGGGCGTGCACCGCGTGACCTTCGGGCCGAAGCTGATGCAGGAGCTCGCGCCCGACCTGACGGCCCTGGTCACGCCCTGGCGGTGAGGCCTCAGGCCACGACGAGCACCGGCGCCGGGTCGACGGTCAGCCGGACCCGCTTGCCGGGCTCGAGGCGCAGGGCCTCGGAGCTCGCGAGCTGGGCGACGACGTCGGTGCCGTCGTCGAGCGTGCAGGTGACCCGCGAGAGCGGCCCGAGGAACATCACCGTCGTCACGGTCGCGTGGCCGCCGTCGTCGGCGACGACCGCGACGGCCTCCGGACGGACGAGCGCCTGCCCCCGGCCGGTGGTCGAGCCGGGGAGCACCGGCACCTCGCGGCCGAGGACGTCGGCCACTCCGTCACGGACGTCGGCCGGCACCCGGTTGCTCAGGCCGACGAACTCCCCGACGAACCGGGTGGCCGGGGCGGAGTAGAGCTCGGCGGGCGGGGCGAGCTGCTCGAGCCGGCCGGCGTTCATCACGCCGACCCGGTCGGCGACGGCGAGCGCCTCCTCCTGGTCGTGGGTGACGAACAGCGTGGTGGTGCCGACCTCGAGCTGCACCCGTCGGATCTCGTCGCGCAGCTGCACGCGCACCTTGGCGTCGAGCGCCGAGAGCGGCTCGTCGAGGAGCAGCACCGAGGGCTCGACGGCCAGCGCCCGCGCCAGCGCGACGCGCTGCTGCTGGCCACCGGACAGCTGGTGGGCGTAGCGGTCGGCGTGCTCGCCGAGGCCGACCAGGTCCAGCATGTCCCCGGCCCGCCGCCGGCGCGCCGCGCCGTCGTTGCCGCGCAGCTTCAGGCCGAACGCGACGTTGTCGATCACGGTCATGTGCGGGAAGAGGCTGTAGGCCTGGAAGACCATCCCCATGTCGCGCTTGTTGGCGGGCACCCGCGTGATGTCGCGGCCGCCGACCGACACCGAGCCCGAGGTCGCCCGGTCGAGCCCCGCGAGGATGCGGAGGGCAGTGGTCTTGCCGCAGCCCGACGGACCGAGCAGCGCGACCAGCTCGCCCGGCTCGATGTGGAGGGTCAGCCCGTCCAGGGCGCGGACCTCACCGTAGACGCGGGTGAGGTCGGAGAGCTCGACGGCCAGCCCGCGCTCGGCCGAGGGGTCGGTCATGAGGACGCTCCTTGCTTGTGCCGGTCGCGGCTGAGGAAGGTGAGGAGGACGAGCAGCAGCGCCACGAGGATCATCGAGGCGAGGGCGGCTGCCATGGCGGCCGGACCGTTGCTCTTGTAGAGCGCCGCCATCGCC